>CALUPP010000048.1 GCA_944322685.1 Candidatus Gastranaerophilales bacterium | reverse complement strand
AAAACAGCAGAGAAAAAGGAAAACCCGTGGACAAAGCACTGAAAAAAAGCCTGTACGAATTAATCGAAAAATTTGAGGATGTAAAAATTCTTGTCGTCGGTGATATTATCCTCGACGAATACCTGTGGGGCAAAACAAACAAAAACTCGCCCGAGGCACCCGTTCCGGTTTTGGAAGTAAAGAGAAAAACATGCCTGACGGGCGGTGCGGCGAACGTCGCAAGCAATATTGCGTCATTTGGCGCAAAAGTCTACCTTGCGGGCGTTATCGGTGACGATTTGTATAGCGGCGTTATCTCGGATTTGCTCAAAAAACACAAAATTAACAGCGATTTTGTCATAAAAGATCCAAGCAGGCCCACTACGGTAAAAACCAGGCTTATCGCCCAGAACAACAGGCACCTTGCCCGTGTTGACAATGAGTCTGACGAGCCAGTTTCTGACGAAATCAGAAAGGAAATTTATTCAAATATCGAAAAAGTCATTGATGAAGTGGATTTGATAATCCTGTCTGACTACATAATGGGCGTGCTTACGCGCGAATTGATTGTGGATATCGTAAAACTTGCAAATCGCCATGACAAAACCATCCTCATGGACCCGAAAGGCCAGGATTTTTCTAAATATTCGGGGGTTGATATCCTTGTCCCGAACATGGATGAAGCGTTGATTGCGACAAAATCCTCCAGAATGCGGCCGATAAAAGAAATTGCGGCTGATTTGAGAAAAACCTGCCTTGCTGATAAAGTAATAATCACAATGAGCGCGGACGGAGCATATTATTTCGACGGAATCGACGAAATCGTTCTGGAATCCTATTCTTCGGAGGTTTATGACGCCACCGGAGCGGGCGGTACGTTCGTTGCGGTTCTGGGGCTGGCGCTTTCGGCTTCGGGCATGGATTACGAAAAATCACTTATGCTCGCAAACTACGGAGCTGCGGTTGCCGTGAAAAAAGTCGGCACTTTTGCCATAAAACCCGTCCAAATCAAAGAACTCATTGAAGTAGCATACAACAACACCGGAGCAAACATTGGGTAAATTAATAAAAAGAGAAGAATTGCAGCCGCTTTTGGCGGATTTGCGCGCGCAGGGCAAAACTATCGTTACAACTAACGGATGCTTTGACATTCTGCATGTCGGGCATGTGCGCTATTTGCAGAAAACAAAGACGTTCGCTGACATTTTGATAGTTTGTTTGAATTCTGACGTTTCCGTTAAGAAAATCAAAGGCCCCGACCGCCCCGTAAACTGCGAAAACGACCGCGCGGAGATACTTTGTGCGCTTTCTTGCGTTGATTATGTCGTGCTCTTTGACGAATCTTCACCCGAAAAGCTTTTATGCGAAATTAAACCCGACGTTCATACAAAAGGCGCGGATTACACGGTCGAAACGCTCCCCGAGGCAAAGGCAATCATGGAAAACGGCGGAAGAATTGAATTTATCAGCTTCGTCGAGGGGAAATCGACGACTTCTATCATTGAAAAAATGAAAACCTGCTGATTTATCCTGAAATAAGCGTTTATAGCGGTAAAGCAGGGATTTCCCTTTGTAGTGACTATGGGGGAGGGCTCTAAAAGCTTTTATTTTCAACATTATACGTTGAATGCCCGGAGGAATCGGAACGGAAAAGAGAAATCACTGCTTTACCACGCTGCAATATTCATTAAAAACTTTTATTTTTTGTCAAGCAGTGCCTGACCTACGGTATTTATAATTTTAACGGAATCGTCGATTTTTTCTGCGTCGATTTCGCCGTTTTGCGCTAAATTAACAAGATTTTCAATCAATTCCATCACCGCATCATCCGCATCGCGATAAATAAACATGTTTATCCCCGCCTCAAGCCCTTTCAAACAGGCCTCAAGCGGCGAAAAGCATTTTATCCCGCCCATAACCATGTCATCAGAAATTATCAGCCCGCGAAAACCCAAAATTCCGCGCAAATACCCGCTCAGAACGTTTTTTGAAACAGATGCGGGCACTTTTTCCTCATCGAACGCGCTGTAATGAATATGCGCCGCCATCAAAGCCGGAATTTTGCATTCAATCAGGTGCTTAAACGGCAAAATATGCGTCTTTTCAAGCTCCTCCAGCCCCATAAAAAGCTCGGGCATCTCTTTGTGCGAATCGACAGAAGTTTCGCCATGCCCCGGAAAGTGCTTTCCGACTGGGATGATGCCGTTTTCAAGATAGGTTTTTGCACAAATTTCACCCATTTTCGCGACAATCGACGGGTCGGACGAAAACGAACGCTCTGCAATAATCGGATTGGCGGGATTTGTGTCAACATCAAGCACCGGCGCAAAATTCATGTTCAAACCGAACGATTTCAGCTCTTTTGCGATTTTTTCCGTCTGTTTTTTTACAAAATCTTCGCCGCGCTTGGCTGCTTCGCGTGCGCTGAGGTATTTTTGCCCGTTGTAAAGGTTCAACGTCCGCTCTACCCGGCCGCCTTCTTGGTCAATGCTCAAAAACAGCGGGTATTTCGCTTCTTTTTTTAT
>CALUPP010000047.1 GCA_944322685.1 Candidatus Gastranaerophilales bacterium | reverse complement strand
GATGATTGGTGGGAACCGCCGCAAAGAGTAAAAAACACCTTTCAAAACCCAAGTTTAAGCTATTCCCACCCTACGAAAGCTACAAATTTGTCCCCCCTCTCCTTGGGAGAGGGCCGGGGTGAGGGTTGTCCCATAGGGCAGCGCAAACCCGCAGCAAGTAGGGTGGGAAAAGCGCAGCGGTTCCCACCGCAAGGATTTTGCGCTTGATGATTGGTGGGAACCGCCGCAAAGATTGAAAAACACCTTTCAAAACCCAAGTTTAAGCTATTCCCACCCTACGAAAGCTACAAATTTGTCCCCCCTCTCCTTGGGAGAGGGCCGGGGTGAGGGTTTGCCCGTAGGGAAATCAATAAACCTCGCAACATATCCTAGCTAACCCTGAACATACAAGGGTTAACCCATAGGCTTACTCTTTTCTTTGCAAAAGTTCTGCAATTTTCTGATAAACTCCCTCAATATTTTCATCAATTTCATTATTCCAAAATCTCAAAACCATAAATCCTGCGTGTTTTAAATATTCACTTCTTATTTCATCATAAGAAATACCGTTGGATGTATTATGCTGCCCGCCATCGATTTCAATAACTAATTTTGCTTCACGGCAGGCAAAATCTACAATGTAATTCCCGATTGGGTACTGTCGTTTGAATTTAAAACCCGATAGTTGCCGATTTCTTAAAATATTCCACAATTTTTTCTCTTGCTGTGTTTGGTTTTTTCTCAAAATTTTTGCTAAAGAATTTAGTTTGTTCATTTGGAGATTATAGCATGTTTTGAGTCCCTCCTGGACGACACTCATCCTGCTACTCTCCCCGAGGAGAGATATAACATTCTCCCTCTCCATGGGAGAGGGCCGGGGTGAGGGTTTGCCCGTAGGGAAAGTTTTGTGAAAAATACATATTTTAAGATAAATTCACTATATTGTTTGTGTGTTTTAAATTGTTATGGGTGTAGGGTTTTTGAGCCCTCCGGGACGACCCTCACCCTAACCCTCTCCCCGAGGAGAGGGAATTTTTATGGAGCAGGTTGCTTTTTGTATTCGATTTTGTAGCCCAAAACTTGGCAAATAGCTTCAAGTTCGCTATATCGTAATGTTCCGTTGATAAGCTTTTGAGATAGAGAACTTCTTGAAATCTTTTTGCCCAAAATCGCAGACATTTTCTCTGCCAGGGCAGTAATTGTCATATGCTCTCTAAATAATAATATTCTTATGTCTTCCTGTGCGCTCATAATTATTTAATTTATTTTAATTGACAATAATGTACAAATAAATTACAAATGTTAGCATTTCTATGGGTTGTTTTGTTTTTTATATTCAATTTTGTAGCCGAGCGCCTCGCATATTAATTCAAGTTCATCATAGCGCAGTGTTCCTTTGATGAGCTTTTGAGATATCCCGTTTCTTGTAAATTTTTTGCCCGAAACTTCCGACATTCTGCGTGCCAGTTCCGTAATCGTCATATTTTCGTTTACAAGTAAAATTTTAATATCTTTTTGAGCCGTCATAATTAAAAATGATATTTTATTTGACAAATAAACTCAAATAAATTACAATACGCTTAAATAATAAAGTAAACAATCTTTTAATTGAGCGAAATATTACAAAAAGGAACAGCTTATGTCCGAAAAAGAAAAAATCAAAACATCCCCTGAAAAATCCGGGCAACTTGAAGAACTTGTGGCAGAAATCAGCTGCTACAACGACGCAATGAGGCTTGCTACCGATGATTTTCAGGATAATCTGTCGGGCGTGTACGTGAATTTCTTCACAACAAAAATTGAAGAAAAATTGACCCAAATAAGAGAAAATTTTTAGCGTTTTTTGTGCAAAATCTCCCCCCACTTTGAATTTTTTTGTTTTTATGTAAAAATTCTATTAGATAGCTAACCGCTGTTTAATTAGAGTAATCAGATAAAAGGAAAAACAAAAAATGGCAAGAAAAGTCCCATTGGAAAGAGTAAGAAACTTCGGTATTGCCGCTCACATCGACGCAGGTAAAACCACTACCACCGAACGTATCTTGTTCTACACAGGTAAAACCCACAAAATCGGTGAAGTTCACGACGGCGCAGCCGTAACCGACTTTATGGATCAAGAACGTGAACGCGGTATTACAATTCAGTCCGCTGCTGTTACAGCAATGTGGAAAGATCACCAGCTCAACATCATCGACACCCCCGGCCACGTTGACTTTACTATTGAAGTTGAACGTTCTTTGCGTGTTTTGGACGGTGTTGTTGCCGTATTTTGCGCAGTCGGCGGTGTTCAGTCACAGTCAGAAACAGTTTGGCGCCAGGCTAACAGATACGAAGTTCCGAGAATGGTTTTCGTTAACAAAATGGACAGAACGGGCGCAAATTTCTATCGTGTAGTTGATCAGTTGAGAAATAGATTGAACGCAAACGCTCATCCTATCCAGCTTCCTATCGGTGCGGAAGATAAATTTACCGGATTGGTCGATTTGTTGACAATGAAAGCTGAAATTTATACGAATGACCTTGGTACGGACATCAGAGAGGAAGAAATCCCTGAAGATCTTAAAGAAAAAGCTCAAGAATACCACGCAGCATTGGTTGAGGCGATTTCTGAGTTCGACGACGACCTTATGATGAAATTCCTCGACGGTGAAGAACCGACCGTGGACGAACTCAAGAAAGTTTTGAGAAAAGCAACTTGCGAAAACAAAATCGTACCGGTTTGCTGCGGCACGGCATTCAAAAACAAGGGCGTTCAGCTGCTTTTGGACAACGTTGTAAACTATCTGCCCTCGCCTGTTGATGTAAAAGCTATTGAGGGTGAACTTGAAGACGGTACAAAGGTTGCAAGACATTCTTCAGAAGACGAACCGTTCTCAGCGCTCGCGTTCAAGGTTATGACTGACCCGTATGTTGGCCGTTTGACATTCTTGCGCGTATATTCAGGTAAATTGAGCTCGGGTTCTTACGTTCTCAACGCTACAAACGGCAAAAAAGAACGTATTTCAAGACTTGTGCAAATGTACGCTGACCAGAGAAATGAAATCTCTGAAGTATATGCAGGCGACATCTGTGCGGCGGTCGGTTTGAAAGACACGACAACGGGTGATACTCTATGCGATGAAAAAGCGCCGATTATCCTCGAAAGAATGTCATTCCCCGAGCCGGTTATTTCGGTTGCTATTGAGCCGAAAACAAAGGCTGACCAGGATAAAATGGGCATTGCGCTTCAGAAATTGGCTGAAGAAGATCCGTCATTCCGTGTTAAATCCGACACAGAAACCGGCCAGACAATCATTTCCGGTATGGGTGAGCTTCACCTCGACATTATCGTTGACCGTTTGTTGAGAGAATTCAAAGTTGACGCTAACGTTGGTAAACCGCAGGTTGCATACCGTGAAACTATCCGCGGAAACGCTGATCAGGATTCTAAATTCATCCGTCAGTCCGGTGGTAAGGGTCAATACGGTCACGTTAAAATCAGAATCGCTCCTGCTGAAGAAAATGCCGGATTTATATTTGAAAACAAAATCGTCGGCGGTGCTATTCCGAAAGAATACATTGAACCAGCAAGAAAAGGTATGGAAGAAGCCCTTGAGGGCGGTATCTTAGCAGGATTCCCGATGATTGACGTTAAAGTTGAGCTCTACGACGGTTCTTACCACGAAGTCGACTCATCTGAAATGGCGTTCAAAATCGCCGGTTCAATGGCAATCAAAGAAGGCGCTAAAAAATGCAGACCTTGCATTCTTGAGCCTATGATGAAAGTTGAAATTGAAGTTCCTGAAGAAAATACCGGTGATATCGTCGGTGATATCGCTTCAAGACGCGGACGTATCGAAGGTATGGAAATTATTGAGGGTACGGGCATTCAGAAAATCAGAGCAATGGTTCCTCTGGCTGAAATGTTCGGATATGCAACGGACATCCGTTCAAAAACCCAGGGCCGCGGTACTTTCTCAATGGAATTCAGCAAGTACGAGCAGGTTCCTGCAAACGTACAGGAAGAAATCATCGCAAAAGCCGGCGCAACAGCGTAGTTTGCGGTTTGATAATTTCAAAAAAGCGGGCTTTCGGGCTCGCTTTTTTATTTTTTGTTAAAATTTATGCTGCGGCGTTGGGTTGAAACTTAAAATTTAAGACCAAAACTGGCTAAGGCTGTTTTTACGGGCTTATATTTAAAGTTTTAATCCAATTTTCTGCTGTAAAAAAGTAGGTCAGGCATGGCCTGACGGCATTTTGCCCTGGTGTTTCAATTCCGCGGGTTCACGAGCCCAGCGGGACAACCCTCACCCCGGCCCTCTCCCGAGGAGAGGGAGGGCATTATATTTTTGATAATATTGTCTCCCCGTAGGGTGGGAAAATCTTTTGGAGAATATTTTTATATTTGCTTGCTAATCCCCCGTTTTTGAACTACGATTTTAGAGTAAATTGTACAAAAGAGGAGAAATTATCATGTCAAGAAGACCTGTAATTGCCGGAAACTGGAAAATGCACAAACTCCAGTCCGAATCGGCTGAACTGGCAAACGCAGTTATGAAAGAATTGAAAGATATAGATAAAGCAGCGCTGCCTGAGGTCGTAATCGCACCGGTTTTCACGTCGCTTTATGCAGTAAACAAAGCGCTTACGGATTGCGGCTGCGGAAAAGTCAAAATGGCTGCGCAAAACGCTTTTTATGAAACTCAAGGTGCTTTCACCGGCGAAGTTTCCGTTGAAATGGTCAAAGATGCCGGCGCTGAGTACGTAATCATCGGCCATTCCGAAAGAAGACAGTATTTTGGCGAAACTGATGAAATGGTTAACAAAAAAGCTAAAAAAATCCTTGAATTAGGCTTGATTCCTATCATCTGCTGCGGTGAATCGCTTGAACAAAGAGAATCCGGTGTAACCGACTCTCACATAGCTTCTCAAATCAAAGCTGCATTAAACGGCTTGAGCGCTGAAGAAGTTGCAAAATCAATTATTGCATACGAACCTATCTGGGCAATCGGCACAGGCAAAACCTGCGACGCAGATGAAGCAAACCGGGTTATTGCAATGATTAGAGGCGTTGTGAAAGAAGTTGCGGGCGCAGATTCTGCCGACAAAATCAGAATTCTTTACGGCGGTAGCGTAAAACCCAACACAATCGCTGAACAAATGTCAAAATCCGACATCGACGGCGCTCTTGTCGGCGGTGCAAGCCTTACAGCCGACAGCTTCGGCGCTATTGTTAAGGGCGCTATGTAATTCGGTTTTGAATTTGTAACAAAAAAACGAAAAATCCGTCTGATTTTCGCAGGCGGATTTTTTATATTAAAAAATGTAAATAATTTGACAAACATGTATCAAAAAATTTTTTTTGGCGACTTAATACAACCGTAAACTCCTCTATAAACTCCGTAATACTAATTCTATCCATCTCGGCTCGATGAGAGCCGATTTTTTTTGACTAAATGTTTACTGCTGGGTGAAAACTGCCGGATTTTCAGCACAGAACGCCCGATAT
>CALUPP010000046.1 GCA_944322685.1 Candidatus Gastranaerophilales bacterium | reverse complement strand
TTAAAGCTTTGCAAATTTCACATGCACCAGCTTCTGATTTCCATTCATATTCAATATTATCTTTTGAAATAGAACCATATAATAAATAACTCATATAAAATCTCCTTGTTTTAGCTACAAAAGCAATAATAGCAGATTTCTTTGAGCCATTTAGGTCAAATTTTTCGAAAATTCGCCAGAAAGCTTCATTTATTTTCTGTTTTTGCCGGTAAAAGACTGTCAGGCGGTGCCTGACCTACATATTAATACCACTTGCGAGATAGCCCGCAGCACAACAAGCGAATTGAGGTCTTCCGCCCGACATTATCCGACGCCTGTCGTTGTTGGGCCGAAATCCCAACCTATTTTTCGCTTAAAAGTAGGTCAGGCACCGCCTGACAACAAAAACAACTAACCGCAGCGGCAAAAAAGTTAAAATAAGTAAAAATAAATGGTTTATAACATGGGGTTGTGGTTTAATGTTGATACAGGGGATGGAAATGCAGTACGTACCACTTCACTTACACACGGAATACAGCCTTTTGGACGGCGCAATACGCGTAAAAGACCTTTGCAAATTCGCAAAAGAAAACGACATGCCCGCAGTCGCGCTCACCGACCACGGAAACATGTACGGCGCAATCCAAATGTACGAAGAAGCCAAATCAGCAGGCATAAAACCGCTCATCGGCTGCGAATTTTATGTCTATGACGGCGATATTCACGAAAAAAATCCCCAAAAAACCCACCCTTTCCACCTTGTTTTGATAGCAAAAGACCAGACGGGCTACAAAAACCTCGTAAAACTCGTCAGTATCGCAAAATGCGAGGGAATGTATTACAAACCGCGCATAAACCACGAACTTATCGAGCAGCACCATGAGGGCTTGATTTGCCTTTCGGCGTGCGTTCAGGGCGAATTGGCTTATTACATCATTACGGGCGACAAAGAAAAGGCTGTTGAAACCGCAAAATTTTACAAGGGGCTTTTTGGCGACGATTATTACATAGAACTGCAAGACCACGGGCTCGAAAAGCAAAAAATGTCCAACCCGACGCTGATGGAGATTGCAAAACAGCTCAATATAAAAATGGTCATCACAAACGACAGCCATTACCTGAAAAAAGAAGACGCAGACTGGCATGACACGCTTTTGTGCATCCAGACGAACGCTCTGAAAGAAAGCACGAACAGATTTTCTTTCCCGAACAACGAATTTTACGTAAAAACGCCCGAAGAACTCCGGGATTCGTTCAGATGGATGGAGGCGGAGGAGTTTGAAAAATGTATCGCAAATACCGTCGAAGTTGCTGAAAAATGCCACCTGATAATTGAAATGGGCAAATACCACATCCCGTATTTTGAGCTTCCGCCCAATTTTACCTCGGAAACCTACCTTGATTACAAAACAATGGAGGGGATTAAAAAAAGATACGGAAAAATCACCCCGGAACTCAAGGAGCGTATGGATTACGAGCTCGGCGTAATCAACAAAATGGGATTTGCGGAATACTTCTTAATCGTTGCGGACTTTATCCATTTTGCAAAAACGCATGACATCCCCGTAGGCCCCGGACGCGGCTCTGCGGCGGGAAGTTTGGTTTCTTATGCGCTGGAAATTACGGATTTGGATCCGATTCGGCACAATCTGTTGTTCGAAAGGTTCCTGAACCCAGAACGTGTCAGCATGCCTGATGTGGATATTGATTTTTGTGTTGAAAAACGCGGTCAGGTTATTGACTACGTAACCAAAAAGTACGGTGCGGACAAGGTTTGCCAGATTATCACGTTCGGCACGCTCGCAGCAAGAAACGCCATGAAATCCGTGGCAAGGGTTTATGATATTCCGTTCGCCCAGAGCAACCAGTGGGCACAATTGATTCCCGCAGAGCCAAAAATCAAAATCGACGACGCGCTCAAGGACGGAATGGAGCTGAAAAAGCTCTACGACACCGACCCGACCGTAAAAAAACTCGTCGACATGGCAAAATGCGTCGAAGGCCTCAAAAACAACACAGGTATGCATGCTGCGGGCGTAATTATCTCGAAAATGCCGCTTTCTGAGATCGTTCCGGTCGAGCCCTCAAAAGAAGGCATCATCGTAACCGAATACACAATGACCGAAGACGAGCATATCGGGCTTTTGAAGATGGACTTTTTGGGTTTGAGGAACCTTACCATCATTCATAGCGCAATTAAGATGATTAAAAAGCGTCATGGCATTGATTTGGATATAAATAACATTCCGCTGGACGATAAAGCGACTTTTGATCTGCTGGTTTCCGGCGATACGGACGGCGTGTTCCAGCTTGAATCTTCGGGCATGAAAAAGCTCGTAAAAGACTTAAAACCGAACGTATTTGAAGATATGGGCGCTCTTGTTGCGCTTTTCCGCCCGGGCCCGCTGGAATCAGGCATGGTTCAGGACTTTGTTGAAAGAAAACATGGCCGCCAAAAGATTGAATACGCGCACCCCGACCTTGAGCCGATTTTGAAAGACACATACGGCACAATCGTTTATCAGGAACAAATCATGCAGATATTCCAGACGCTCGCTGACTACACGCTCGGCGAAGCGGACATGGTTCGACGCATGATGGGTAAGAAAAAACTCGATGAAATGGCCAAACAAAAGGACAAATTCATCGAGCGCGCCGCAAATCACGGCATGACCGCCCAAAATGCGGCAACTCTCTTTGAACAAATCGAAAAATTCGCCGCATATTGCTTTAACCGAAGCCATTCCGCAGCTTACGCGTTTGTTGCTTACCAGACGGCGTATTTAAAAGCGCATTATCCTGTTGAATATATGTCCGCGCTGCTTTCCAGCGTTTCAAGCGATCAGGAAAAAACCCAGCTCTACATTGCGGAATGCCAAAAAATGGGAATCAAGGTTCTTGCGCCCGATATCAACAAATCCAGCGCGAAATTTACGCCGGATGGGGGCGATATCCGTTTTGGGCTTGCGTCGATTAAAAATGTCGGGCAGGCGGTCATTGATTTGATTGAAAAAGAGCGCGAAGAAAAGGATTTTGAGTCGCTTTACGATTTTTGCACCAGAATCGACCCGAAATGTCTTAACAAAAGAACGCTCGAAAGCTTAATCAAATCAGGCGCTTTCGCAAACATTGAAAAAAGCAGAAAGCAGCTTATGGAAAACCTCGATTCGCTTGTTGCGAGCGCATATAGGGAGGCAGAAGCCAAAAGTTTGGGTCAGGTGAGCCTTTTTGCGGGCATGACAACCTCGTCCGGCGCACAAATGGGTGGTTTTACGCTCCAGGGAAGCGATGAGGAATTCGACGACAAACAGATTCAGGCTTTTGAAAAAGAATATCTCGGATTTTACGTCACAAGCCACCCGCTTTCGAGCATTATGGACAAATTGCCGTTTTTGACAACACACAACATCTCCGAGCTTTCCGAAATGCCAAACGACAAACCTGTGACAATTTGCGGGCTTTTGAGCCAGGTGCGGCAGATTCCGACAAGAAAAGACCCGACAAAATTCTTAAAAGCGGGGATTATTGAGGATTTGACGGGAAAAGTCGAGTTTGTTGCGTTCCACAAAACGCTTACGGAGTACAATTCGTTCCTTGAGGCGGAGAAAAAGGTCATTATTTCGGGAAAAGTATCAAAACGCGACGAGGATTCAATAAGTATCGTCGTGGATTCGGTAAAACCGGTCGAAAACAGCAATATAGTGACTGTTTCGCTCAAAGAGGACATGCATTTTGAGGATTTGGTCAGCCTGAAAGACATGCTGACCCGTTTCAAGGGTTCCGACCCGCTGGTTTTGAAGCTGGATTCGCCGGAAGCGGGCGGAGTGAGGGTGCTTTGCGGTTCGGGTTTCTGGGTAAATTCCTCAAACGACCTTACTTATGCGCTGCGCACGAATTACGGGCCTAAAATTGAGGTTTCCGTCAAATCGCTGGATGATTAGCGCAAAAACGGCAATTTTTAACAAAAAAGATGCATCAAAAGACGCATCTTTTTGTTTTCTAACCCGAAATAATCTTTAATCGCCGCTCCCTGCGTAATAACCGCCGTAGCTGCTGTTTGACGATCTGTCAGGAACCCACACAGGGTCGTATCCGGCACCGCTTGTCGGGCCGTCCCAGTCGTCAGGATAGGCGTTTTCCCATGCTCTTGTTTCAAAATGCCCTTTTCCGGTTCCATATCCCGGCTCGCCGGGTCTTATTTCTTTTTGGTCATTGCCTTTGAACGACAAAGACGCATTTGACCGGCTGCGAGCTTGATTTAAGGATGCTTTTTGCGAATTTAAGTTTGAAAAAAATCTGATTGCAGATATTGCCATATAAATACCCCTTTCTACAAGGATAGTAGAACCAATCGGCATTTTTCGCAAGAATAACGCCTGAAAGATTTACAATTCATCATATTTGTTGATTAATAATAAAAAGATGGCTGAAAAAATCAAAAATTGGGAAAATTATTACCAAAAAAACTATAAAAGAAGCTTTCGGAATTTTTTGAAAGAATTCCGGCAGGCTAAAAACCGCCCGGCGGCCTTTTCTGAAAGCGAAATTGCCGAATTTTTAAGAAAATATTATTTTTTTACAAAAAAAACAATAAAACTTTTTACATACCTGTTTTTTAACAGCGGTTTGACCGTAAAAACCGAAAAAAGCACGATTTTGTACATTTTAAATTTTAAAATCACAGATTTCGGGTATGAATTTTTCAATCTTGTTAACGCGTTGTCGGATTTGAAACATGATGGCTTTTCGGTTTCATCAAAGTCTGCGGAAATGCTTTTGAATCCGGTTTATTTAAAGATTTTTGAACAATTTAACGAATTTTTTGAACATTTTCTTGTTCGGAGCGTTTCATTCGGCTTGCCGGGCAAATCAGACGAAAAAAAAACCGCTTTGGGAATGCGAAAACATCCGGAATGATTCAAAACCGCCGGAGAGCGGGGCGGTTTCGCAAATTTTTGATTTTGATGAAGAATATATTGAGCGCTCTATGGGGCTTCCCGCCTGGAAAACACGGTTTATTGAGGGGTTTGTACCGCTATATCGCGATTTTAAGCGTTTTTGTCCGCAGGACAACGCCTCAAGAAGCTTTGCCCTGTTGCATCTTTTTGACAGGATGATAAGAATCCTTAAAAAACGCCTAAAATCAGGCGGAAAAGCGGTTTTGTTACCCTCGGAGGTAATTGAAGAAGCGAAAAAGTGCGGGTTTATTGAAAATAGCGGTGTTTGTCATGAAATTATCGGTTTTTCCGTCGAATTTTACAACAATAATGAGCATGCCAAGCACCTCAAGGCCGAATATTTCGGGGTTTTGGACGAATTTTACGAAAAATTTTCGCATGATGTAAAAACCGTTGAAAATCCTCCGATTTCTGCCCTAAAAACTGCGCCCAAAGCCCTTTTCGGGCTAAAAAAACGATATTACGAAGAAATAATCAAATTTCTTAAAAAAAACAAGTCCGTAAAAATCGTAAGGATATTCGGCTCCAGAACAGACGGCAGCTGCGGAGAGTTTTCGGATATTGACCTGATTTTTGAGGGAAATTACACGGAGCGTGGTTTTGAGCGGATAAAAAAGGGTTTTCAAAGGCTGAATATCCCCTATTTTGCGGATATTTACGATGTTCGCTACCGGCTGAAGCCCTTTATTTACAGAAATACCCTGAGAAGCCGGATTTTTTACAGGCGTTCTGACTTTTTTGAGGACGATTTTGTTTCGTTTTTGGAAATTAATTGAAAAAATCCCGGCCGGAAGCTGCGTTGAGCCGCGGGTTGCCGGTTTTAATAAAAATAATAAAAAAACGGTATTTTCGGGTAATTTTTTCCTAAAAAATTTCTCTATAATAAAAGAAAAAGGAGAAATTATGCAAGAATTGTATATTTTGGACACATGCCCTCATTCTCGCAGGGTTATGAAATATTTTGATGAACACAACATAAAATATGAAAAACACAGCATTGAAGACCCGAAAAACCTCGAAATGCTTGTAAAACTCGGCAAAAAACAGCAGGTTCCGTTCCTTTATGATGCCGAAAACGATGTAAAACTTTACGAATCGGACGATATTATTGAATATGAGGAAAAATTATTCCGATAATTTTGAAAATTGCCGTAAAAAGCCGCTCTGAATCTAAAATGGGCGGCTTTTTATTAGTTTTTTTGTGCGTCTTTCTAAACTCCGGCCAAAAACATAACAAAAAATGCTCCGAGAATCAAAGCAGGCCCAAAAGGAAGATAAGTAAGGCTTTTTCCCTCTTTTGCGCCAATCATCAACGCACGACAGCAATAATATCCGATTGAGGCGAGCAAAGCAACCGCAAACCAATAAAACCAACCGTCGCCGAGCGCGTCGTAATAATTTCCGAACGCAATCAATGAAAACAACAAGATAAAAAGCACCAAAGCCGTCACAAGTTTATAATTTTTCTCTTTTATAAGCTTGTACAAAAACATCGGAAGAATAATAACAACCTGAAAAACAAGGCCGAACCCGATAATGAGAATAAGGTTCGTTATGCCGAAAAATGCGCCCAATGCGCCCGCAATATATGAATCGCCCTCGCCAAAAGCGCGTTTTTTGATGAAAATTTGCGGAATTCTAGCCAAAATTTCCATGACAACAACCCCGACAATGAGCCCGAGAATCGCGTAAATAAAAGATTGCCAGATTGTTATCTTGATTCCGGCAAGAAAAAGCGTGATTTTTGTATGATTTGAGCCGGCAATGTTGAAAAAGTTGTAAACCAGCCCCAAAACGCCCAAAATATATGCATGCACGTCAAAAATAACGCGCTCTTTGATATCGCACACGGCCATCACAATGCATAACGCAGCAGCTGCCGTCAAAAACAGCGTATTCCAGCTAAAACCGTATTTCAGGTAAATTCCGGTGACAATTAGGGCTGTAAATAGCTCTACGAGCGGATATTGAATGCTTATTTTTTCTTTACAATATCTGCATTTGCCTTTTAACGCTAAAAACGAAATTACCGGGATATTGTCCCACGGAGCGAGCTTATGCCCGCAATGAGGGCATTTTGAGGGCGGAAGAACTATTGATTCTCCGCTAAAACCGCGCAAAATTACGACATTTAAAAAACTTCCCAGGCATATTGCCATAACAAAAACCCACACGAGCAGGGTTATTTCAATTGCACTCATCTTTTTTCTCTCTAATCATCTCAAAAAGCATATGCAGCGCCTTTCTTATCCGGCGGGATATCTGCATTTGCGATATTCCGAGCTTTTCCGCCACCTGCATCTGGCTCATTTCCTGAAAATATATCATATCAATAACATCTTTGTACGTTTTGTCAAGATTTTTTAACGATTCTGCCAGCAAAATTCTGTCTTCTTGAAAATTTTGCAGATTTTGATAGCTCAAATCCGCTATTTGGTCGCCCCAGGTCGCGTATTCTTCTTCTGTTGTAAAAGCAAGCTGATCAAGCGAAATTGGATGTTTTCTCCTATCCACTTCAATAGCTTCCGTGACTTTTTGTATCGGCAAGTCCATTTTATCCGCAATTTCAGAATCAGTGGGCTTTTCGCCGATTTCATCAGCAAGTTCGGCGCTGATTTTCTGCACGCGATATGCAAGCTCCTGAATTGCGCGCGGCGCTTTAATCATAGAGGCTTTATCCCGCAAATAATGCCGAATTTCCCCGGTAATCATATACATTGCGTAACTTTTGAAGTTTTTGCTGACGCCAGCGTCATAAAGTCTTATTGCTTTCAAAAGTCCGACGCTTCCGACCTGAATAATATCCTCAATAGGGTCGGTGCTTCTTCTTGCGAGAGTATGGGCGATTTTTTTTACAAGAGGCATGCACGCAATTGCGATTAAATTTTGCATTTGCGTCTTTTTAGTGGAGATTTTGAGCTTGCGGTATTCCTCAAGCCACTGTGCAACCTCATCATAATTTATGTATGTCTCTGAAACCATACTCTAATTCCTGCTTTTACATTATACCATTTTATCCTAAACTTTGGTATGATAAAAATCATGAATTTGTATGAATTTAAAAATCTGTTATCAATCGTCAAGTATTCCCGCAGATTGGGAAAAAAGAACCTTACACCCGGAACCTCCGGGAACATAAGCGTAAGGCTCGGGAAAAACATAATGATCTCTGCATCGGGCTCGGCTTTGGGATATTTGAGGCCTGAGGATGTTGTTATTATGGATTTTAGCTCAAATCTCGTTAAAGGCAGCAAAAAACCCTCGTCAGAAAAACATCTTCACGCAAAAATCTATGAAATGAGGCCCGACATCAACGCAATCATTCACTGTCATGCGCCTTATGTTTCTTCGTTTGCGGTTGCGCATATTCCGCTGTCAAAACCGATTATTTCCGAAAATATTTTCTATTTTGGCGAAATTCCGCTGGCTGAATACGCAATGCCCTCATCTGACGACCTTGTAAACTTTACATCTAAGTTTTTTGACCGTCATGACGCGGTTTTGATGGCGAATCACGGCATAATCATAGGCGGAAAGGACATCAAAGACGCATATTACAAGATGGAAACCGCGGAAACCTACGCTCAGATTTACTTAAACTCAATTATTCTGGGCGGTTCGCATGATTTGTCCCAAAAAGATATCGATGAAATCTACGAATTGCGAAAATTGATGGGTAAGGCATAAAAGCTCGTTATTGCGGCCTAAAAAGAACGATTTTACGCGTTTTTCTGCGTTTAGTCCATTTTCGGGAACAAAAGCACCGCTCCATCGGCATCACGCCATTTTATAAACCCGGTTTTCGGGACTGTTCCCTCGTAGTCAATAATAGAAACCAGCGCCCAGTTGCCTTTTATCAGAACCAGTTTGATATTTTTCGTGATATTAAACCCGCCGATTGCCTGTGCGGTTTCTGATGGCGCGCTTCTCAGGTTTCTCGTGCGGACATCCACGTCTTTTAAATAATAAAGGCTGTTTTTCTTGCCAAAATACGTATAAAACTCTTTCAATGTCCAAAAATCATCGGGTTTCGCCGGTTTTACCCAGCCCATGAGCCCGTTTTTCTTGTCATATATGATTTTATAATACCCGTTTTCTTCATCCATCACATAACAAAACGCATAGTTATTTTTGGGAACAAAAACGCTGAATACCTGGGCCGGATAAGATTTTTTGCCGTTTATTTCCACTTTTTCTTCGCTCCAGGCTGCGTTTCCCAAAATTTGCGAATTTTCTTGCGGTTCTTCGTGAATAACAAAGGTTTTGTCCATCTGCAAAAAGCCGTAAACGTTCTTCGGCACCGTCGAAATGTATGTAGGCATTACAGATGCATAACAAATCCCGGCAAATGCAAGCATAAAAAACAAAATAAGTAAAAAATTCTTCATAACAAAAATTATAGCACTTTTTTGTGCAATCAACCGCTTCTTACAAATAAAATATGCAAATTGGAGGATTTTTTGCTATTTTTTATACTATTTTTGAAAATAATCCGTTCTTCCATTGTAAATAAATGTAAATATCTATCATAATATACTAAAGTTTATACGCCGAATTGCCGATATAAATATTGTCAATGAAAGTAAATAAAGGGAGTATTTATTATGTACGGTTTTGATTTTTACAAGTTTAAATTAGCCTTAAAAAAACTTGAAGAAGAAAATTATTTAAAACTTCAGGAAGATATTAAAAAAGTCCGGATTTTTGTGGAAAATATTCTTGAGAAAATGCTTGAATCCACAGCAAATCAGGCAAGAACTCTTTACAGAGGGCTTGAAATGTACTAAAAATACAATAACATGCGCATTTTTAAGAAATCGGGTGCAAGTTACAATTTGCACCCATTTTTGTTCTTATTTGTTTATATTCCTCGCTCTATAAATTCGTATTAATCATCCCATCTTCAAATATCACCCAAGCGGCAGAAAAAGAGGTAAGGGGAACGGATTCACTTTAATTAATATCCCACGCCACTTGCCGGAGAAAGCCGGGTTAGGGGTAATTTTTGGGCAGTGAGGGGTATTTTGAGACTTTTCCCCTCCGCGATGAGGGAGGCCGGCCTTTTTGGAGGGGTTTGTCAAATAGATTAAATCCGCCCCAACAGCTAGAACACCTGACGCTGTTAGGCTGATAGCCCAACCTGGCTGGGCATTAGTTGCTTTTTGGGAAGATTTTCGTACTTATATGATCGGAAAAGCTTAAGCTGCGATTTTGAAGTCCATTTTTTCAATTTTCGCAGTGATTCTTACCGGATTTCTCGCTGAAATTTCTCAAAAATTCTACAAAGAAACTTTCTCCATAATTTCATCGGGAATATCAAAGTTTGAATAAACATTTTGTACGTCGTTGTGCTCCTCAAGCCTGTCCATCAGCTTTAAAAGGCTCGTTGCGACCGCAGGATCGGTTATTTCAATCGTATTTTCAGGAATCCTGGACAGTTCTGCCGATTTGTGTTTAAATCCCAGCTTTTCAAGCGATTCTGTCACAATCTGGAAGTTTTCAACCGCAGTAATAACTTTGTATTCGTCTTCTTCATCAACAAAATCCTCCGCACCGGCGTTAATTGCTTCTTCAAAGAGTTTTTCGTAATTTGTCCCCTCTTTGTCAAAGGTAATGACGCCCGCCTGCTTGAACATCCAGCCTACGCAGCCGGTTTCGCCCATGTTTCCGCCGAATTTTGTAAAATTGCTTCTCAAATCGCCCGCGGTACGGTTTCTGTTGTCGGTCATTGCTTCAATAATAATCGCTGCACCGCCCGGGCCGTATCCCTCATATACAAGCTCTTCATAATTGTCTGAAGAACCTTGTCCCGAGCCTTTTTCAATAGCACGTTTGATGTTGTCATTCGGCAGTCCGGCTGCTTTGGCTTTTTCAATCGCCGTTCTCAACCGGAAATTCGCAGACGGATCGGGGCCGCCAAGTTTTGAAGCTACAATGATTTCCATTGAAAATTTTTGAAACGCAACGCCTCTTTGTGCGTCGACTTTTGCTTTTTTGTGCTTAATTGTTGACCATTTTGAGTGTCCTGACATATTTTTTCCTCTTTTTTCTTTAATATTGGGCGCAAATTCTTGCAGCTTGTTATTCTGTATAGGCCGGAGCCGGTTTCAATTTTAACACGATTATTTATTTAGTGGCAAAGCCATTTTTCCTGCTCCTTGAATTCGCTTTTTTAAACAGAAAATTTCCCTGATCTCCGCTCCATTGCAAAAAAACTCCGCCTTGAGCGGCAGCAAAGAGTGTGAGGAGCATAAACCGCTCAATGAGGGATTTAGCATTGTTTTTCGGTTCGTTCATAGCAAAATATGCGATTTTTCAGCTGCAAAATGGCATTTTTTATTCAAAATACCGTCTTGAGGCTTTAACGTTGCCGTTTTTGTCATATCCGGTGTTTCCGACCCAGTGGGTGGTGAGATTTTTGTCCTTGTCAAAAATATACTGCTCAAATTTGGAAACATAATACGCGCTTCCGATGAGATTGCCCCTAAGGTCGTATGTTGCGACGTTGTGCGGGTATTCCAGCCGGCTTTTTTTGTCGGTATAGTCGAGCCGGCCGTCTTTTGTGTAATAGTATGCCCGATATGGGTCGTTATTATAGCGGACGCCGTAAATTCCCGATGAGAATTGGCACAATTCCCTGTCTTTCAGGTCAATTTGCCCGTTTAACAGCGCGATTCGGTTCGCTTCGTAGTTTGGGTCTATAAAGTTGGCCAAAATCAACTCTTTTGAAAGATTTGGCCCGACATTTTCAAAAGCCGCATCTCTGGCACCGGTCACATCCATTGAAATTCCGCCTTGAAGCACCGCAGCGCAGCTTAAAGGGCAATTGAGCGCCAGAAAAATTAAAAATAAACAAACTTTTTTCATATCATTATTATTAATGGTTATTCAAAAAAAGTCATTGCGCCAAAAGATATTTTAACCCCGTCTAAAATGCAAAATTTGTAAAAAAATATGCTGTAATTCGTCATTAATTTTGCAATTATTAAGTTTTATATATTAATTTTTTACAAAAAAATATATCAGGGGCGAACACTCGGAATAGCCTAAAAAGGCTGGACAAAAATAATTATGGTGTAACTATTATTAACAATAATACGACATATGACGTCACATGTCAAGATGTATTTTTTCATGACGCAGTTTTACTTCCTTAAAATCCTTTTCGCAAGCGGATATAATGACAAAGTTATGAAAACTTTCAAAGAAGCACTCGGTGCAAAAATAAAAGAATATAGAAAAAGCCGCGGTTTGACTCAAGAAAAGCTCGCTGAAATCATCGATGTCAACCAAAGACAATTAACAAGGATTGAAAAAGGCGAAAACTATCCGTCAGCCGAAACTTTTGAGAAAATTTGCCTTGCTCTTGAGGTTCCGCCTGATGCGTTCTTCAAATTTGAGTGGCAAATTAAAGAATCAATCGTCAAAACCGGCACGTATAACGTTCCTGTCGTAAATCTTGTGAAAAAGGACGAAAATGTCACAATAAAGACGGAATCGCCGGTTTTGAAAAAAGAATTCAAAAAACGCACGTTCCCGTCGGACAAAACTGAGCTGTCAATGCTCGAAACGGCAAGAAGACTGGGCACGCCGATAAAAGTTCAGTATTTTGACGGTCGCGAGCGCGGCGGGATAAGGGTTTTCAACCCGGATGGCACTATTGAAACGCTGCTCTCCAATCAGGCAATCAAAAATTACAAAATTTATGAAGATACCGAGATGAAATTGAAAAATATTTCCGACGACCTGCAAAAACTTGAATTTATTAACCTTGCGCTCAGCTCGTTTTCAAGTAAAGAAGCGTTGCAGGAGCTGATGTTGACGGTGAAAGGCATGCTGCTTCTTCAGGAAAAATAAATCCGAAAATTAAATGCCCTAAAGCCGGAAATTTTTCCGTTATTTAATTAAAAAAATTTTTTCCGGCCGATTTTGGCTTTTTACGTCCGCAGAGCATGCAAAAAATTAAAATCCCCCTATCGGACAGTTATTCTGACCGTTTACAATTACAAAAAACGGTAGTTTGCGGCAATGTTTCGGCAAAAATTGGTTTCTATACTGGCTGTATGGAAAGAATTGCCGCACAAAAATTTAATAAAAACCGCGGTCTTTTTGAAATAAAAGACTATGAAAATACAATTTACGAACTCTTAAAGGAGCGTTTTTGGGAGGAAAATGCGCCGGTAAACAAGCTTTTGAAAGCTATTTCTGGCTCAATTATCCTTAAAAAAGACGAATGGGCCGATGAATTTGCATATCGGGGAATCGATTATGCGCACAAAAAACGCTGGATGGCCCGAATTACGCCCGCTGTGCTTTTGAACAGAACGCTCAAAGAGTCGATTGAAACCATTTCTACGCTTACGGAGAGCGGATATTTTTATAAAATTTTTCCGCCCAAAATTGAAACGCCGAATTACGGCGACAAATGGGGCAGAAACGCAAATTATATAGAAATTAACAACCGAGCCGTTGCAAGAATGCAAAAAAATAAATGTTCGGGCGGAATGCTGAGCGCGATAAAGCTTTTGGGGGCAATCCCGCCGTCTGCAAGGAGCTGGGCAAACTGTGTTATTCTCTCTCAGCTTTTCCCGAATATTTACGGCGATGGCTACAACAAGGCGCCTTGGGAGGAAAATTCGCTCTACGGAATCCGCTTTAACACGGGTTACAGCGCAAATATTCTGCTTCCCGGGCTGGAAAATCAAACTCCCGCTGTCACTGCGGAGGAACAAATCCGTGCTTTTAATGATATTGCGCATTTTCGGGGGCTAAAAACCGGTTTCAGGATGCTGATTTCTGAAGATCAGCTCAAAATCGCCTCTTTTGACAAGCCTGATGTCCCTTTCAAATGGGAAAACGACGAACATATCGAAATTTTTATAAATGAAAACGTCAAAGCGGTAAATCTCGGGTTTGACGCGATTTTCTTTGATTCACTCAAACATGTCGACGGATATCAGCCGCATTTTTATACGGGTGTGGGGAAAACTCCCGATTATGAGCTTATGCAGCGTATTTTTTACGAAATCCGCAGCCGCTCAAGCCGCAATGACCTGAGTTTTGCCGGAGAACGCTGCGACTGGGATATAAACCGCTACAAAAACATGGGCGTCACCTGCGGAACGGCCTGGGGCAACGCTGATGACATTGAAGACATAAAAAAATGGGCGGAAGAATACAAATTCTGCCGGGAATACGCGCCCGGCCCCGAGGTTTCCAACGATAATGACGAGGGTTGGTACAGTTACGAACAAAGATTGAACAGAATGCGCTCATGCCTGTTCGGATACAACAATCCGGCGGACAAATTGCCGAGTTTTATGCAGATGCACGACCTTTTTCCGCTCCGATATGACACAAACACCCACCATCTTATGATGTGCAACCCGTCATATTCTGCTTTTGGCGATGCAGCGAGCCATTGGAACAACCTTTTTACAAAAGAAGACGGAATCGCATACAACCACCACGCCGGAGAAATTTTCGCCTATGCATTAAACATGTAGCTTGCAGTTATGCTAAAAGCGTAAACTTTTTGAGATTTTTTAGATTTTAAGAACGCTTCTCATCAAAACAATATACAAAACACCAAAAAATTTGCACCGGACGCAAAATTGACGCATAATAACATTATGCAAGAGATTACACCCGTAAAAAAATACGTCCTGAGAAAGCAGCAAACCGAGGCGGTTTATAAAATCGGCTACGAAAAAGAGCTCAACCCCGCGCAGCTTGAGGCGGTGAAGTTCGACAAAGGCGCGGTGCTCGTTATTGCCGGTGCGGGCTCGGGAAAAACCAAAACTTTGACCTATCGCGTCGCAAGGCTTATTGAAAGCGGCGTTGCGCCTGAAAATATCCTGCTTTTGACCTTTACAAAAAAGGCTGCGGACGAAATGCTTAACCGTGCGGTGATGATTCTTGATTCAAGGTGCGAAAAGGTCGCGGGCGGAACGTTTCACTCGTTTTCGAATGCTATTTTGAGGAAATATTCAAATTTTCTTGATTTGAAAAGCAATTTCACCATAATTGACCGCTCCGACGCTGAGGACGTGATTAACCATATCCGCGGGAGCATAATCGACAAGGGCGAAAAGCGTTTTCCGCGAAAAGGCACGATTTTGGACATTTATTCAAAATCAATCAACAAAAACATGGCCGCAAAAGACGTGATTGAGCAGGAATACCGCCAGTTTGAGCACTGTACGGATAAAATAAACGAAATCTCGCGCGAATATGCGGCTTATAAGCGCAAAAACAGCCTGCTCGACTATGACGACTTGCTTTTGTACCTGAAAACTCTGCTAAGCTCGAACGATGAGCTCAGAAAAAAGATTTCAAACCAATACAAATACATATTAATTGACGAATATCAGGATACAAACGCGCTCCAGGCGGACATTATCAGGCTTTTGGCGTCCGAACACGGAAATGTCATGGCGGTTGGCGATGATTCGCAGAGCATTTATTCGTTCAGGGGGGCGAATTTCCGCAATATTATGGAATTTCCGCACATTTTCCCCGGCACAAAAATCATAAAACTCGAACAAAACTACCGCAGCTCAAAAAATATCCTGAATTTGACCAACGAAATCATCAAAAAAGCAAAAGAAAAGTACTCAAAAACGCTTTTTTCAACGATTGATTCGCCTGAAAAGCCGGCTCTAATCTGTACAAAAGACATGCAAACCGAGGCGGAATTTATCTGTCAGCGGATTTTGGAGCTTCAAGAGGAGGATATTTCGCTTGATGACATCGCCGTTTTGGCCCGAAGCGCGCGAATGACGTACAATTTGGAGATTGAATTGGCGAAAAAATCCATTCCTTACCGCAAATTCGGCGGACTGAAGTTCATTGAAACCGCGCATGTTAAGGATATTATCGCTTATTTGCGGATTATTCTGAATTCGGCCGACGTAATCAGCCTTAATCGCGTTTTGCTGCTGCTTGACGGGGTCGGAACGCAGACTGCGGCAAAACTTTTGCCGATTTTGACCGTTCCCGCCGCGAATGGAACGCCCGCCCTTCCCGCAAAGTGCTCTGACGGCATAAAACGCCTGTTTGCAACGGTTGACGAGGCGAGAAAGGACATTTTTAAGCCCGCGCAGATTGTAGAACGAATTTTGGAGTATTATTACCCGATTTTGACGGCAAAATACGACGATTATACCAAGCGGCAAAAGGATTTGGAGCATTTTCTTTATCTTTCTGAGGGCTACACAAATCTTGAGGACTTTTTGAGCGATTTGGCGCTCGAGCCGCCGGATTCTTCGGTCAGCGACGTTGACGGGGCGCAAAAAGACGAATGTTTGACCCTTTCGACCATCCATAGCGCCAAAGGTCTTGAATGGAAAGCCGTTTTCATTATCGGTGCGGTTGACGGGCGGTTTCCGTCGGTGTTTTCGTTCAATTCGCCTGAGGAGCTCGACGAAGAACTGCGCCTGATGTACGTTGCGGCGACGCGCGCAAAGACTTATTTGCACATAACCTACCCCATCGACATGTACGACCATTCCACGGGGATGGTTTTGTCGAAGCCGTCGCGGTTTTTGGAGGATTTGCCGCCTGATGTGCTCGAGCGGTGGGTTTTAGAGGTGGAATGATGGTCGAAATTGGGGATTTCTATATAATTTTACGCCAAATATGTTCAAAACTTAGCCGTAATGTCATTTTGAGCTCGTTTCGGAACCTTGCCGATAATAAGTTCCTGAAACAAGCCCAAGGCGGCAATTACAACCCGTCATTCCGAACTTGTTTCGGAATCGCAAGGACAAGATGTTTTGACTATTATCTCGCGGCCATGAAACAATCTCAGGGGAACAATTTTGGTCATTTTTTGTGCAAAATGCTATATAAATCTCCGGATTTGGCTGTTATCTGCTCGCGTTTTCTGCGGAGGCGGCCGGCTGTATGAAAAAAATATTGGACGAAGTTCAGCAGACGTTGGCGATTTTGCCAGAATTGAGCGGTTCTTATCAGTTTTTTGACAAAAACGGCGAGATTATTTACGTCGGAAAAGCAAAAAACCTGAAAAAACGCGTCCACAGCTATTTTAACAAGACCCACGATTCGCCGAAGCTGCGGATTATGGTTCCGCAAATAAAAAAAATCCAATTTATCATCACCGACACCGAAGTCGAGGCGCTGATTCTTGAATCTCACCTAATAAAAAAGCACAAACCCAAGTATAACGTGCTTTTAAAGGATGATAAGAAGTTTCCGTATTTTGTCATCACGGATGAGGAATATCCGCGCATAATCGTTACGCGAAAAGCCAATATTAACAAGATAAAGGGCAAATATTTCGGGCCGTACACGGATTCGCGGGCAATGTATTCGACGCTCGACCTTTTGAAAAAGCTTTTTCCGCTAAAACAGTGCAAAACCCCAAAATTCAAAGACCGCCCGTGCCTTTATTACCAAATCGGACGCTGCTGCGCGCCTTGCCAGCGAAAAGTTACGCCCGAGGAGTACAAAAACATTTTAAAAGGCGTTGAGCTGTTTTTGACGGGTAAACAGCAGGAATTAATCAACCGGCTGCGCGTTGAAATGGAAAAATACGCCGAAAAACAGGACTACGAAAAGGCTGCGCGCTACCGCGACAGTTATTTTGACGTTCAAAAGACCATGGAGCGCCAGAAAGTCGTTTCCGAGAACACAAACATAAATCAGGATATTATCGCGCTTTTTTGCGAGGGAAATCTGCATGTTGTGTCGCTTTTGCAGATTCGGCAGGGGCGTTTGACCGACAAAAAGGATTTTCAGTTCTCAAACCTTGAACTTTCGGGCGAAAACGAGGTTCTTTCGACGTTTTTAAAGGAATATTACACAATGTGCTCCGAGCCGGAAATCCCCGGCACGATTGTGCTTCCGGAAATCCTTGAAGAAAGCGAAATTGAGCTTTATTCAAAATGGCTTTCGCAAAAAACGGGCCGAAATATCAAATTTAGCAGCCGCCCGACAAAACGCAACATTGAGCTTTTGAATCTGGCGGAAAAAAACGCGAAATTTTTCTTTGAAAAGACAAAACTCGAAAAATTGACCGAAATTCAGCGCGATTACAACGAAGTCGGCTCATATATCCAGGAAAAACTGGGTTTGAGAAAATTTCCGTACATCGTGGAATGCTTCGATATCTCGCATATTCAAGGAACGAACACGGTTGCGTCGATGGTAACGTTCGAAAACGGCATGCCGAAAAAATCCAAATACCGCAAGTTCAAAGTTCGCTCCACTGAGTCAAAACCCGACGATTTTCAATCCATGAAAGAGGTCGTCGAGCGTCGCTACACGGGAAAACTCACAGAATCGCTCCCCATGCCCGATTTAATCATCATCGACGGCGGAAAAGGGCAGCTTTCTTCGGTTATGGAGGTTTTTGAGAAAATCGGGATGGAAAATCAGGACGTTGTGTCGCTCGCAAAGCGGCTCGAGGAGGTTTTCAAGCCTCATGAATCAAAACCGGTCATTTTTCCGATAAATTCGCCCGCGCTTTATTTTTTCCAACGGATAAGGGACGAAGCGCACCGTTTTGCCATCACTTATCACAGAAATCTCCGCCAAAAGAGCGCTACAAAGTCGATTCTGGACGAAATAAAAGGGCTTTCGCCGAAAAACCGCGACATTTTGCTGCATGAATTTAAAAATGTGCGAAAAATTTCCCAAACTTCTGCGGAAGAACTGGCCGTAAAAATCGGAAAACGCGCTGCTAATGCGGTTTATAGGTTTTTTAACGAAAAAAATAAATGAAAAATAAAAATCTGCCGATTTATAAAGTTGTAAACATAATCGCGTATAAGGCGACGATAGCAATTGCGCTAAACAATATCCAGCAGTTGATTACAGGGTGTTGGTTTGCAAAAACATCAACAATAGTAAATTTTTTTTCTTCAACAGTTATGTTGTCAATTTTCATATTTCACCATAACCTTTCCATGTTGATTTTAGCGTTATGAGGAAATTTAACATCAACTGTTTTGCGTATTTTGAGAAAAATTCTTAATACATCATTCCAAACGGCTGCATTGTGTTGTTCAAACGCCTAAATTCGCCGGTTTTTAGTCTGTTCGTGTTGTCTTTTTCTTTTTTTATACGCGCTTTTTCAGAATCGTTCCATTTTTTATTTTCTGCGTACTGGGATTCTTCGAGTTTTGAGTAACAAACCCCTTTAGCGTTCGCAGGCAAGGCCTCGCAGGCTTTCAAATATTCATAAAAATGCTCTTTTCGCTCTTGCCAGTATGTAACAAAGCCGTTGTATTCCTTTATTGTAGAGTTCAAAGGCGGAAGCAGCGACGGAAATTTTGCACAATATTCATCGCGGGTCAAAACCTTTGCGTTCAAAAACTCATCAGGGCAAAAATCTTCCCATTTCGGCACAGAATTACCCTCCGCATAAGAAATCCGGCCCGACGCGCATAATGTTACGAAAAATAACGCAAATGCAAGAATTTTTATTTTGCCTGCCGTTTTTGAGCGCAGGCCCGGGCGGTTTTTTGAGAATTTTTCCATATTTTTCCCTTTTGGCTATATTATAACCCAAATCCGCATGATAAAATAATATAATTATGGCCGCCTCAATGCGGGTCAGAATTTGAACAAAATTAAACCCAAAAATCCTAAAATCCGGCGCAAAATTCGGAATAGCGGCTTTATTAAATGCAAAAATCGGAGGAATAAAGATGAAAATTGCAGTAATTTCAGATATTCACGGGAACATGCAGGCTTTGGATGCAGTTTTGGAAGAGATTAAAAAAGAAAAATGCGAAAAAATCTTCTGCCTTGGCGATTTGGCCATGGCCGGCCCGGAACCGGCAAAAACCATTGAAAAAATCCGCGATTTATCGAAAAATTCCGATTTTACCCTAATTCAGGGCAATACTGATGAAATGATTGCCAACTGTGACAACAGGATGGTTCATCTGCTTGAGGAAAACAATCCTGTTATGGCTCATGCGCTTGAGTGTGATGCCGTGGATGTTTCTGATGTGCAAAAAGAATTTTTAAGGGAACTGCCTAAGCAGAAAGAGCTTGAAATAGAGGGTGTTAAAATTCTCCTTGTGCACGGCTCGCCGAGAAAAAACAACGAAAACATATATCCCGACCTGCCGATTGAAGAAATCGAAGAAATGATTGCGCAAACGAACGCAGATGTGATTTTTTGCGGGCATACACATGTTCCCTGCGGCTATCAGACGAACACAAAACAGACAGTTGTTAACGTCGGAAGCGTCGGGCGGCCCTTTTCGCAGGAACCTAAGTCATGTTTTGCAATTTTGGAGATAAAAAACGGCGAATTCGAAATCAGTCACAAGCTTGTGCCCTACGATGTGCAAAAAGCTGCCGAAATCCTGCGCGAAAGGCAATTTGAGGGTGCTGACAAGCTCGCTCAAATGCTTATTTGCGCCACATCACGTTATCCGCAGTAATCACAATAAAAAATTTACCTATTGAAAAATTTCACCGCAATATCTTGATATGTGCGAGGCGGATTGCTTATACGTAAAATGCATTTCGTATTACGCGTCTTCGCAAATTTTTGCAGTTACTTTTTTAAACTTGATTAAAGGCTGATAAGGCGTCTCAACTCTTCAGGACGGCTGGATTTTGACAATGCATCTTCAGCAGTGATGAGTTTTTGTCTGTAAAGATTAGCCAAAGCCGTTTCAAGGGTTTGCATGCCGTGTTGAGCGCCTGTTTGGATGTTTGAATACATCTGAGAAGTTTTTCCCTCTCTGATAAGGTTGCCCAGCGCGCTCGTAACGACCATGATTTCCTGAGCCATAACACGGCCTTTTTTCTCGCCGTTTTCATTGATTTTCGGCAAAAGCGTCTGTGAAAATACCGCACAAAGCGAGCTGGAAAGCTGAATTCTGATTTGCTGCTGCTGAGCTTCCGGAAATACGTCAATAATACGGTCAATAGTCTGGCTCGCAGATGACGTGTGGAGGGTTCCCATAACAAGGTGGCCCGTTTCTGCTGCCGTAATAGCAAGACCAATGGTTTCCAGGTCACGCAACTCACCAACAAGGATGATATCAGGGTCTTCACGGAGCGCTGACTTCAATGCATTTGCAAAAGAGCGGGTATCTTGCCCCAATTCACGCTGGTGAACGACGCTTTTTTTCGATGTGTGGATAAATTCTATCGGGTCTTCGATTGTCAAAATGTGCTCGTTTCTTGTCGAGTTGATATGGTCAATCATTGACGCAAGAGTCGTTGATTTACCGGAACCTGTCGGGCCGGTAACGAGAATAAGTCCGCGAGGTTTTTCAGTAATCTTTTTAACAATCGGAGGAAGCCCTAAATCCTCAAAAGAGGGAACTTCTGTGTTAATCGTTCTGAATGCGGCAGCGTAAGTGCCTTTATTTTTATAAATATTAACCCTGAAACGGCCCACTCCGTGAATTCCGTAGGAAAGGTCGAGCTCCCAATCCTGTTCAAGGCGTCTGCGCTGTTCATTGTTCAAAATAGGGAACAAAAGCGTTTCTACGTTGTCAGAAGTAAGCGGTTCCATGTTAGTTCTGACAAGTTTACCGTCGATACGAAAAACAGGAGGCAAATCGGATGAAATATGAATATCACTCGCGCCTTTTGCCACAGCATCTTCCAACAACTCTTCTATAAGCATTCCTACACTCTCCTATTTTTCTTCATTAATGCTATAATTATTTTACATTTGTAATGATTGATTGTCAAAAAAATAAAGGGAAATACAATGGTTGAAGTAAAAAAGATAAAATTGAGAAATTTTGAAATAGGCGGAAAAACACTTACAATTCTCGCCGGCCCATGCGCCATCGAAAGCAGAGATATTCTTTTTAAAACCGCGGAATTTTTAAAAAAGCTCACTTCTGACCTTGGCATAAATTATGTTTTTAAATCTTCTTTTGATAAGGCAAACCGCAGCTCAATCAACTCTTTTCGCGGTCCCGGGCTGGAAAAAGGGCTCGAAATGCTTGCGGAAATAAAAAAAGAGTTCGATTTGCCGATTGTGACCGACATTCATACGCCTGATCAGGCGGCGCCTGCTGCGGAAGTCGCTGATATATTGCAAATTCCCGCGTTTTTGTGCAGACAGACGGATTTGCTTGTTGCAGCGGCAAAAACAGGCAAAATCGTTAATATTAAGAAAGGTCAGTTCCTCGCTCCGGCGCAAATGGCACCTCTTGCGCGCAAAGTAAGCGATTCCGGCAATGAAAATATCCTTTTTACGGACAGAGGCGTAAGTTTTGGGTATAACAACCTTGTTTCTGACATGAGAGCGATTCCGATTATGCAGGAAATCGGCTATCCGGTGGTTTTTGACGCAACTCACAGCGTTCAGCTTCCGGGCGGTGCCGGAGAATGCTCCTCCGGCGAAAGAAAATTCGTTGAAACGCTGGCCAAAGCCGCAACAGCAGCCGGCGCAAACGCACTTTTCTTTGAAGTCCATCCAAATCCCGACAAAGCGCTTTGCGACGGGCCAAACCAGCTTTCTTTTGACGGTGCGGCAAAGGTTTTTGAGGTTTGTAACAAGATTTTTCAGCTTGTTAATTAAAAACAAAGCAGATTGTCAGGAAATGTCCGACCTACATAAAAATTAATTTTTGCCCTATCCAAAAGTGTTATGAAATTGCAAGATAACATGTTTTGTGATATTTTTTTGTTACAAACAAGGAAAAATCAACTGTGATTACAGAAAATACTCCACTGGGCGTTTTAAATAAAATATTCGGATACAAAAGTTTTCGGGGCGAGCAGGAAAAAATCATAAACCACGTGTTAAAAGGAAATGACGCGCTTGTTTTGATGCCGACGGGCGGAGGAAAATCGCTTTGTTATCAAATTCCGGCATTATGCATGGAGGGCGTTGTGGTTGTGGTTTCACCGCTGATTGCTTTGATGCAGGATCAGGTTTTCGCGCTGAAAGAGCTCGGCGTCAGGGCGGAATTTTTGAATTCTACCTTGAGTTTTGCGGATGAGGAGCGGATTACAAACGAACTTTTGCAAAACCGCCTGGATTTGGTCTACGTTTCTCCCGAAAGGCTGAATATGGAAAATTTTCAGGAGATTTTGCAAAAAACAAAGATTTCGCTTTTTGCAATCGACGAAGCGCATTGCGTTTCGCAGTGGGGGCACGATTTTCGCCCTGAATACACAAAATTTTACATGTTAAAAGAGCTTTTCCCCAATGTGCCGCGAATCGCCCTCACAGCGACGGCTGATGACGCAACGCGCGATGATATTATCAAAAATTTGCATATGAGCGGCTGCAAAATCTTTATTTCAAGCTTTGACCGCCCGAATATCCGATATATTGTTCAAATCAAAGAAAAAGAGCGCAAACAGCTTCTTGATTTCATAAAAAACGAACATCCCGAGGATTCTGGGATAGTTTATTGCAACTCCAGAAAGCGCGTCGAAGAAATTTCCGAATTTCTGGCAAAAGAAGGCTTCAAAGTGCTGCCCTATCACGCCGGAATGGACAAAAATACCAGAGAAGCCAACCAGGACAGGTTTATTAAAGAAGATTCCGTGATAATGGTTGCTACGATTGCATTCGGAATGGGGATTGATAAGCCGGACGTGAGATTTGTTGCGCACCTTGATTTGCCGAAATCAATGGAATCTTATTACCAGGAAACCGGCCGTGCTGGGCGCGACGGGCTTCCGTCCGACGCATGGATGGTTTACGGATTGAAAGATATTGTGCAATTGAACATGTTTATCGCCCAATCAAGCGCTCCTGAGGAACAAAAAATGCTCGAACGCCGAAAACTCAACTCTCTTCTTGGTTATGTTGAGGCTGTGAGCTGCCGACGTAAGGTTTTGCTTGAATATTTCAATGAAAATTACCCCGCGGAATACTGCGGAAACTGCGACAATTGCCTGAATCCGCCTTTGACCTATGATGCGACGGTTGATGCGCAAAAAGTGCTTTCTTGCATTTACCGCACGAAAAAAAGCGGTTTTAGCTTCGGTGCGACGCACATTGTTGACATTTTGCTCGGCAAAGATAACGAAAAAGTGCTGAAATTCTCGCACAACCGCCTTTCCACTTACGGAATCGGCAAGGATTTGGACGCGCGCCAGTGGCAGTCGATTATCAGGCAGCTTGTTATTATGGGATTTATTGACGTTGACCCCGTTCATATGACTCTTAGCATTACAAAAGAGGCCATAAGGCTTTTGCGGGGCGAAATTCGGATACAACTAAGAAAAAATATTCTTCTTCCGAAAGAAAAAAAGCCAAAAAAGACAAAGGCGGCGTTCGATTCTTATGTTTTTTCAGAAGAAGATTCGGAAATGTTCAAAAAGCTCAAAGCCCTGCGCATGGAGTTTGCCAGAGCGGAAAATATTCCGCCTTATATTATTTTTCACGACAAAACGCTTCAGGAAATGGTTCAAACAAAGCCCTCCTCGCTTGAAGAAATGGGCGAAATCAGCGGTGTCGGACAAAAGAAGCTCGAAAAATACGGGGATGCGTTTTTGCGGGTTTTACAAGAAGCGTAATCATGCCGCAGGTTGAATTTCACCACTCGTAAGACGAGCAAGGCTTAAACAAGGGTTTTGGAATATATTTTTTTAATATGGCGGCTCACTTGTTTCGGCTTTGTCACACTTTTTGTGCCTGTTTAGTGGCACAGCCACGTCGCACGTTTGTTGTGTTATTTGCACGGGCGGCTCACCTGTTTCGATTTCGGCATGCTTTTTGCGTCTGTTTAGTGGCACAGCCACGTCGCACGTTTGTTGTGTTATTTGCACGGGCGGCTTTCCTGTTTCGGCTGTCTTGGAATACGGACGCTGCGCCGGAGTAACGTCCGGCTACGCAAGGGGCAAAGCCCCGTCCGATTCCGCTTCGGCACGCTTTTTGCGTCTGTTTAGTGGCGCAGCCACGTTGCACGTTTGTTGTGTTATTTGCACGGGCGGCACGTCGGGTTCAGATATTCAGGGAGCCATTGCGGTGGGAACCGCTACGCTTTTCCCACCCTACTTGCTATATTTTCATTTACGGGAAAGCACCCTCACCCGACCCTCTCCTGCCGAAATGAAAGGTGTATAAAAAAAATATTTGCGGTAAAATATAGGGCATGACAAATGAAAATGTTGCAGAAGTTTGGAATTCGGTTTTGGCTATTTTGGAGAAAGAAATTTCGCCATCGACTTTTAACACCTGGATTTTACCATTAGAGCCGCAATATTTTGATGAAAACAACTTTGTCGTGCATACGGGTCAGGCTTTTGCGCCCGGCATGCTCAGAAAAAACCATTATGAAGAAATTGTCGGCGCAATAAAATCAGTTGTAGGCAAGGAACTTGAGATAAAAATCATTTTTGACGAAGAACTCAAAAAAAAGCTGGATAAAAAAAGCAAAGCAAAAAAAGCCGAAGAAGAATCAACCCCGTCCCGTCCGAAATACGACAGTTTAACCCAAATGCAGTCATCGAACTTGAATTTGAAGTATAAATTTGAAAATTTCGTGGTCGGAGCAAACAATAAACTCGCCTATGTAGCGGCAAAAGCAGTCGCAGAAAGCCCGGGAGTGAAATATAACCCGCTTTATATCTACGGAGGCCCAGGACTGGGCAAAACCCACCTGATGCAGGCAATCGGGCATTATATTATCAAAAATAAGCCCTCTTTAAAGGTCAAATTTGTTCAGGCGGAAGAATTTGTTAACGACGTTGTGAACGCGCTTGCCCGCGGGTACGACACAATCGACAAAATGAACAAATTCAGAAACAAATACCGCAAAGTTGACGTGCTTTTGATTGATGATATCCAGCTGATTGCAGGAAAAACCCGAACGGAAGAAGAAGTTTTCAACACTTTCAACACGCTCCACAGCGCTGGAAAGCAAATTGTCATAACATCTGACCGCACCCCGAAAGAAATCCCCTCAATTTCCGACAGATTGGTCAGCCGCTTTGAATGGGGGCTGATGGCAGACATCCAGATTCCTGATGTGGAAACAAGAATGGCGATTTTGAACAATCTGGCAATGAGTTCAAACATTGATGTTCCGAATGCGGTCATAGAATTCCTCGCAACGATTTATGCGAGCAACATAAGAGAGCTTGAGGGCGCGTTTAACCGAGTGACGGCCTACGCAAGCATAAACGAGGTCGAATTGAGCATTGAAAATGTTAAAAAAATAATAAATTATTCAGAAAAAACAAAAACAATCACCTTTGATGGCATTGTGGACGCGGTTGCGGCTCACTACAACATCCCGCCTAAGGAAATCAAGGGCTCCGCACGCCAGAAAGAAATAGCCGAAGCCCGCCAGGTCGCAATTTACCTTGCACGTGATTTGACAAAGCAGAGTTTCCCGGCAATCGGCGATTTTTTCGAGAAAAAACACACAACCGTCCTTTATTCTTACGAAAAAGTAAAGGAAGAAATCCCCACGAACCGCAATCTTGCGAAAACAATTTCGGATATTACGGCAAAAATCACATCTTAAAAATAAAAACCGGATATGTTATTTGTTTTTATAAATATTATTGATGTTGTCAAAATTTCCGGGGCAGATTTTGTCTTTAATTAACAGTAACGTTCTGTATTTTTGTCACTGATTGTTCAACATTATGAAAATTGTTGTATAATTAGATACAATTCGTCAAACGCAGGGTAAAAGGGAGAAAAATGAGAAGCGATAATGTAAAAAAAGGCATCCACAGGGCGCCGCACAGGGCGCTTTTGTATGCAACGGGCGTGTCAAAAGAGGGAATGAAACGACCTTTCATCGGAATAGCAAGCTCTTTCAGCGATCTTGTGCCGGGACATGCAGGAATGCGCGATTTGGAAAGACAAATCGAAAAAGGTATCCACTCCGGAGGCGGACAAGCCTTTATTTTCGGCGTTCCTGCGGTGTGCGACGGAATCGCAATGGGTCACAGCGGAATGAAATATTCCCTGCCGTCGCGTGATTTGATTGCGGATTGCGTGGAAACAGTTGCTTCGGCGCACCAGCTGGACGGGCTCGTGCTTTTAACGAACTGCGATAAAATCACACCGGGCATGCTGATTGCGGCTATGAGGCTGAATATTCCAACAATTGTTGTCACAGCCGGCCCGATGATGGACGGTTGCAGCAAAAATGAAACTTTAACAATGATTAGGGGCTCATTTGAAGCAATCGGAAAATTCTCAAACGGCGAAATCACCAAAGAACGCCTCACAGAGCTTGAAGACGAATGCTGTCCCGGCGCAGGCGCCTGCCAGGGGCTTTATACGGCTAACACAATGGCATGTTTAACCGAGGTTATGGGCATGAGCCTGCCGTTTTGCGCCACTGCGGGGGCTGTTTCCGCGAAGAAAAAACAAATCGCTTTCGAATCCGGCTTGAAAATCGTCGAGCTTGTTGAAAAAAACATTACCCCGTCAAAAATCGTCACAAGAGATTCACTGCGCAACGCCATCGTCGCTGATATGGCGCTGGGCGGTTCAACAAACACTATTTTGCACCTGCTTGCCGTGGCAAACTCGGGTGAAATCGAACTTTCGCTTGATGATTTTGATGAATTGAGCCACAAAATCCCGCAAATCATAAAACTCGACCCCTCCGCGCTTCCGACAATGACGGATTTGCACAATGCGGGCGGGATTCCGGCTGTTTTAAAGACAATTTGGGGTCACACACCCGAACTCAAAGACACAAAAGGCGTTTCGGGCTTAAAAATAAGCGAAATCGCAAAAATGGCGTGGGCGGACAACAATATTATTAAAACTCTTGAAAATCCGATTACCTCAAACCCAGGTTTGGCGGTGCTTTACGGAAATCTCGCGCCTGAGGGCTCGGTTATTAAAATTTCGGGCGTTTCGCCTGATTGTTTGACGTTTGAGGGTCATGCAAAGGTATTTACGTCCGAAGAAGCCGCAATGGAAGCCATCGACAAGAACAAAATCACGGCGGGCGATGTTGTAGTGATTACATATGAGGGCCCGAAAGGCGGGCCGGGTATGCGCGAGATGCTTGCGCCGACATCGATGATAGTCGGAAAAGGGCTCGGCAGCAAGGTTGCACTCATAACAGACGGACGTTTCTCCGGCGGAACACGCGGGCTTTGCATCGGACATATTTGTCCTGAAGCGGCAATGGGAGGGCTTATCGGGCTTGTTAAAGACGGCGATTTGATAAAAATCGACATTCCGGCAAGAAAAATTGAGCTTTGCGTTGACGAATCGGAAATTTCTGCAAGAAAATCGCAGTTTAAAGCGCCGGAGCCTAAAGAAAACAAAGGATGGCTTGCAAAATATTCAAAAATAGTGCAAAGCGCCAGCACAGGGGCAATTACGAAGTAAAGTTTCGAACTTTCGCAATAAACCCGTAAATACAGCGGTAAAACTCTCGCTCCGAAAGCAAAAGCTCATGTTATACCGTTAAATTAGGACATTAATGAAATTTATCGTTTTTTTGAGGCAGGATATCCCACAGATTGGCCGTAAAGCACTTCCTGCCCTAGACGCAGCTCTAGTTTTTGGTCGATTGCGGCGGTGTTTAAGCTGCCCCTAAACACAGTTCCGAGTCCATTTGCAGCAGCAAAAAGATAGACGTTCTGCCCGATAAAACCGATGTCGCAAGCGGCGTTGATTTTGCTTTGTTGAGTCAAATTCGCTGCATAAAGCAGTGTTAACGGAGCATTTCCGACGAGCGGACGCATATCTTCTTTCATTATGCGCTTCAAAAAGTGTTTTTGCGGATAGTAATAATAAACACCTTTTGGCAAAATCGCATAAATCACAACCTCCTGGAGATTCATGGCACTTGGAGCGGTATGTTTTCCGTCCGGACGGTTAATACCGTATGCAGCCCACAAAAGATTAGAAATTGTTTGTTCATCCAGCTCTTGAGAGGTGAAGCTTCTGTCCGTTTTTCTGTTTTTCAAAGCATCCATCAATGGCATTCCGCCTGAAGTCTGCGGCTCGGGAAGCTGAATATCAATTGTAGGAATAAATTCCGGCTCAGGAGCGGATTTTTGTGCAGCAAAAGCCCCTCCTGCAAAAAGCAGCATGCTTGTTAATGCGATAATTATGTTTTTTTTCATATTAGCTCCTTAAAATACTTACAAGACCGTGATTTGCTTCGTCAAGGAATTTTCAGAATTTTGCTTAACGCCAAAACAGGCTTACGGCGATGCTTGCGGCTTTAATTTTACGGATAAGTTCTGAATAAAGCCATGACTAAAGCTGATTAAGAATATTTTAACCTTAATTCACAAATTTGTACAACAAAATTCACTCAAAAAACAAATAAAGCAAAAAATTTTCCAAATCCCTTTTCCGGCCGCCTCAGGGGCAGGCTTTTACATCAGAGAAAAAGAAATAATCAGAGATTTTGTAAAAATCTCCGCTCTATTCAACAATAACAGCGCCATTTTCTTCAATAGGCAGCGTTAAAACATCGGATTTTACATTCAAGCTCTCCCAAACGCTCGAAACCGTTTTTCTGATTTTATCGAGGTTGTTTCCGTACGAAATAACCAAAATCGACGGCCCCGCACCGCTCAAAACAACTCCGAGAACGTTTTCTTCGTGTTTTAGCGCTTCTTTAATCTCTTTTAAGCCGGGAATGAGCTTTTCACGGTAAGGTTGATGAATTTTATCCTGCAAAGCGTAGCGCATAAGCTCTTTGTCCGCAGTGTTAATCGCCTGAACGAGCATAGCCGAGCGTTTCAGATTAAAAAGTGCGTCGCGAATCGGGATTTCGTCAGGAATAACCGAACGCGCAATGTTCGTAGCCAGCTCATAATCGGGAATGCAAACGGTAATGTTCCAATCTTTCGGGAAATTCAGCTTTCTGTAAACAACGCTGCCGTCATCCTCCAGCGAAGCAAGTATGCATCCGCCCAAAATCGCGGGCGTGGAGTTGTCAGGATGGCCCTCAATCTCAGCGGCAATAGAAAGAAGCGCTGCCTCGTCAGCCGGACGGCCCAAAAGCTCATTCGCAGCCAAAAGCCCGCCCACAATAACCGCCGCAGAGCTTCCGAGTCCTCTTGTTACCGGAATTTGCGTATTTATCGTAATTTTGAGCTCGCTCGGGGTTTGGCCGATTGAATTGTAGAGCATTTCGATTGCTTTGTAGACGATATTGTTCTCATCGGTCGGGATAGAGAGGATATCCATCTCATTTGTTTCGTCGATAATGTTGATTTCAATGCCTGTGCCCGGCATAACCGTTTCTTCGACGGTAATCGTGTTATAAATCGGCAGAGCCAGCCCCATACAATCGAATCCGGGCCCCAAATTTGCGGTTGTAGCAGGTACTTTTACACTAAATTTCATATTTTCACCAAATCTCTTTCACTAAATTCCAAAACTTAAAAAAACAGCCGAAAAATATAGATTCCGGCTGTTTTTTACAATTATCTAATCTGAATCGGCATTATCAGGCACAAATAGTCATCATCGCTGTCAGGTCTGAAAAGAGTAGCCGAAAGGCTTCCGCCGAGGCCGATTTTTATCTTTTCAGAATCCATAATCTTCAACGAATCAAGCACATATCTGTAATTGAATGCGATAGTAAGTTCTTCGTCGGTATATTCCGCGCTGATTGAGTCTTCGCCGAGCCCAGCGTCGGGTGTATCGGCTTTTAAGAACAGAGTATTTTCGCCGAAAATGAATTTCACGATGTTTGTGCGCTCGTTAACCATAACCGAAACGCGTTCCAGCGCGTCAATCATTTCTTCGCGGTTGATAACGGCATTTTTTTCGCAGGTTTGAGGGATAAGCTGCTTGTAAGGAGGATATTCGCCCTCAAGCAGGCGCGAAGTCATTATCATCCCCGAAGTTTTGAAGATAATTTTTGTTTTTTCAATAATCAAACAGACGCTTTCATCGTCGAGCAGCGCAGCGATTCTCAAAAATTCCTGAAGCGTTTTTGAGGGGATTACGCAGCTGATTTCGGTTTCTGAGCCGCTTTTTATTGTTTCAATGATTCTTGTAAGCCTGTTTCCGTCGGTTGCGGCCATTTCGAGGTTATCTTTTGAAATCTGGCAGAAAACACCGCTGATAATATTGCGATTTTCGTAGTTTGCAGCAGAAAAAGCAGTATGTTTGATGGATTTTAGGAGCGGATTGAGCTCAATTTCGGTGCATTCTTTGTCTTTTATTTCTTCTTCGGTCGTTATTGCGGGGAATTCGTCCGCACTGATGCCGATTAGCTCGAATTTTGCGTTTCCGCAGGAGATATTTACGACGTTTGTTGCCTCGTTGAGGACGAAAGTAACGGGTTTGTTGCTGATTTTTGCCGCGATTTCAGAGAGTTTTTTTGCGGGAAGCGTAATTTTCCCGGAATTTTTCACTGAAGCGACAGTTTTTGAAACGATATTTATATCCAAATCCGTTGCGCTGAATTTTATGTAGTTGTCGTCTGTTGCTTCGATTAAAATATTCGAAAGTACAGGCTGAATACCTCTTGCCACGGTTGTTTTTTCAACAATTTTTAAATTTGTCAAAAGTAATTCTTTTTCTATTGTGAATTCCATTTTTTCTCCTGAATGCTTTTTCTTTTTTTTATTATAAATTAATATAATATAATAATATAAATAATAATAGTAATAAGCACGCCGCTTTTCTGTATAAAACTATTGTAACCCAAATATATCAAGAAAAAAGCTGTTCATAACATTGTGTAAAGATTGTTCAAAACTTTTCAACAGTTTTCAATAACTTTTTTAGTTATATACAGTTTTGAACATTTTAAAAAGTTATTAACAGCAAAAAACGACTTTTGAACAAGTTTTGAACAGCTTTTCTACAACAAAAATTGACCATGATAGCTCAAAAAAACGGCATGGAAACATGCTCTGTGCGCATGTTTTAACAATTTTTAAAATCTTCGGGTTTTCTCTCATGAATCCATCTTGCATATTGCTGCTGTTCAAAACTCAGCGCAAAATTGTACAAAGCGTCGATGAGTTTTCGTCCGCTGGGCGATTTTCCGATAAGAAAAAAGTCTTCGGCCCTGTTTTTTGCAAGATAAATTTCTTTTTGCAGAATTTTGTCGATGTTTGTGGTTGCAGGGGTTTCCAGTTTGTTTTTTACCCAGAAAAACAGCAGAAAAACCGGTGTTTTCCTTTCTTTGGCGGAATTGGGGCTGTTTTCTTCGTAATATTCTTGTAAAAATCTGGAAAATTCGGATAATATCATGATAATTAAGAGTATAACACAATTTTTGCGGATATATCGGCGTTTTTGGGCGGATAAAAACGTGAATAACATGAAATTCGTTAAATAATGTAATATTCATGAAAAATTCATATTAATTATGCTAAAATTGTTATTATAGGAGAAATTTGTTAAATGATTACCATAAAAGAAGTAGAACACGTCGCTAAACTCGCAAGGCTCGAGCTTACCGAGGAGGAAAAGGTCAAATTTTCCAAACAGCTCGGCGATATTCTCGAATATGCCCAGCAGATGAACGAAATCGACACAGAGGGCGTAGAACCGATGTCGCACGCGATTCCCATCGTGAACGTGATGAGAGAAGACAAAGTTGTTCACGAGTTTAGCAGAGAAGAATTGATGGCGAATGCGCCGTTGAAAGAAAACGGATTTTTCAGAGTCCCAAAAATCGGCTAACCGGCCGATTTTTTAGTATAAAGTAAAAAATCCTGTGTCATCCTGAACTTGGTTCGGAATATTCGGCAAAACCGGACAGAAAAACCGAAAAACTTGCCGAAAATAAATAAAAAATAGCGTAACTTGGCAGAAAGTGAGTTGGAATATGTCAACAAAGTACATTTTTGTAACCGGCGGTGTTGTTTCTTCGTTGGGAAAGGGGATTGTGGCCGCATCTTTGGGAAGATTGTTGAAATCGAGGGGTTTTTCGGTCGTTATTCAAAAATTCGACCCTTATATTAACGTTGACCCCGGCACGATGAGCCCTTTTCAGCACGGTGAAGTATTCGTAACCGACGACGGCGCGGAAACTGACCTCGATTTGGGACATTACGAGCGATTTACCGACACAAACCTCGGAAAAATCAACAACGTAACCTCCGGAAGCATCTATCAAACGGTTATCAAAAAAGAACGCAAAGGCGAATACCTCGGCGCAACCGTCCAGACGATTCCGCATATCACAAACGAAATAAAATCACGCATAAAAAAGGCTGCCAGCCAGTTTAAACCCGACTTTTTGATAATTGAAGTCGGCGGAACCATAGGCGACATTGAAAGTTTGCCTTTTATTGAGGCAATCAGGCAGTTTCGCTCGGATGTCGGGTACGGAAACAGCATTTCTATCCACGTAACGTTAATTCCGTATTTGGGTACTTCGGGCGAATTAAAGACAAAACCCTCGCAGCACAGCGTTTCCGTGTTAAGAAGCTACGGAATTCAGCCGGAAATCCTTGTTTGCCGCACATCAAGGCCGATTCCGAAAAAAGAAAAGGAAAAATTGGCGCTTTTCTGCTCGGTTGACCCTGAGGCGGTCATTGAATGCAAGGATATGAAATCAATTTACGAAGTTCCGCTTGCGCTTGAGTCTCAGGGGATTGCGCAGGTGGCTTTGAAAAGGCTTCAGCTCCTTGATAAAAAACCGCACCTTGAATCATGGATAAAACTCGTTGAAAACATCAAAAATCCGGTAAAAACCTTTAAAATTGCTATTGCCGGCAAATATACGAAGCTTTCTGACGCATATATTTCGGTAGTTGAGGCTTTGAAGCACGCCGGATATCTTTATAACGCGCAAATCGACATAAAATGGATTGCGTCGGATGAATGCGTCGATTATGAAAAAGCAAAAGAAGCGATGAAAGATATTGACGGTCTGGTCGTTCCCGGCGGATTCGGCGTGAGGGGGATTGAGGGAAAATTGAACGTTATCCGCTATGCGCGTGAAAATAATGTTCCTTTTCTCGGTCTTTGCCTCGGTATGCAGTGCGCGGTCATTGAATATGCAAGAAATGTCGCCGGTTTGAAAGGCGCAAACAGCACGGAATTTGATGAAGGCACAAATTATCCCGTAATCGACATTATGATGGAGCAAAAGCACATCGAGGGGCTGGGCGGAACAATGAGGCTCGGCCAGTACGAATGCCGTCTCAAAAAAGGCACAAAAGCGCATAAAGCTTACAAATCCGACGTGATTTACGAGCGCCACCGCCACAGATATGAGGTAAACAACGAATACAGGAAGCAAATTGAAGATGCAGGGCTTGTTTTTTCGGGACTTTCGCCCGACGGAATGCTCTGCGAAATCGTTGAATATCCGAAAAACGACTGGTTTGTGGCTTCGCAGTTCCATCCAGAGTTCAAATCCCGCCCGGAACATTCACATCCTTTATTTGCAGGATTAATTAATGCCGTAAATAGTAATAAAATGAAAAAAGCGAAATAGGATATGAGATTGTGGCATGATATAATGTCCGAAAAACGAATCAGGAGTAATTATGAAGATATTAATATCAAACGACGACGGAATAGTAGCAAACGGCATAAGAGCTCTCACAGAAGCGCTCAGCCAAGAGCATGATGTTTATGTAATTGCCCCTGACAGGGAAAGAAGTGCTGCCGGGCATTCTTTAACGTTGCACACGCCGCTCAGGGTGGAAGAACTTGAGCCAAAATTCGGCGCAAAACGCAACTGGGTAACCACGGGAACCCCAGGTGACTGTGTAAAAATAGGTTTGAGCGCGATTTTGGGCCCGGATGAGCTTCCGGATATTGTTATTTCCGGTATAAATCACGGCCCGAACCTCGGTGCGGACATTTTGTACTCCGGAACGGTCAGCTGTGCGCTTGAGGGTGCAATGCTCGGTTATCCGGCAATTGCAACGTCGCTTGCGGGGCTGCATTCGGAGCTTGAGGATTTTAAATTTGCTTCTGAGTTTATGTGCAAGTTTTTACCTAAAATTAAAGAAATAAATTTCCCGCAAAAGAGCATTTTGAACATAAATTTTCCGTCTTTAGGCGCTGATGATATTGCCGGTGTTGCGATTACCAAGCTCGGAACAAGAATGTTCACCAGCAACTACGAAAAACGCGTTGACCCGCGCGGAAAAGTTTATTACTGGCTTGCGGGCGAGCTCATTGAGTACGATGAAAATGACGGAACCGATATAAATGCGCTCCGCATGAACAAAATTTCGATTACGCCGATAACTTTTGAAATGACGCACAAAAGTATCATGGCTGACCTTGAAAAAGCCTTTTGCACAAACGGAAAGTGCGATTGGTTTTAGTTTTTTAGCGTAAGCGGGGGTTTTTACCTTAAATTGGTGAATATTTTCCGGAATTTTTCGCAACGGACGTCAAAATAACATAACCTGCAATGCGTGAAGCCCCTGCAAAGCCGGTCAACAATCACACCGACTTATTTTTGTAAAAAAATTGTCCTCGTAGGGTGGGAAAAGCTAAAACAAGGGTTTTTTGAGCATATTTTTCAATTTTACAGTGATTCTGTTGGGCTAACATGCTGTCAGGCGGTGCCTGACCTACTTTTCCAAGTGATGTTGGTTGTTTTTTTGAAAAAACCCTCCCAGTAGGGTGGGAAAAGCTAAAACAAGAGTTTTTGAGCATATTTTCCGATTTTTGCGGTATTCTGTTAGGCTAAAATGCTGTCAGGCGGTGCCTGACCTACTTTTCCGAGCGATGTTGGTTGTTTTTTTGTAAATATCGGTGCTGGCGGGATCGTAAAACTAAAAAAAGGGGTTTTTAAGCATATTTTTTAATTTT
>CALUPP010000045.1 GCA_944322685.1 Candidatus Gastranaerophilales bacterium | reverse complement strand
CAAAGCTGATTTTTATGAAAAAATAAAACAATCTTTCGCCAATTAATCGGGAGATTAATTGCAATTCGCGACATGTTTTGTAAAATTATTATATGCAAATTTTGATTTATATCTTAAAAAGACTTTTGCAAGCGGTGCCGCTTTTGTTTATTGTGTCGGTGATGAGCTTTTTTATCATACGTTTGAGCCCTGTTGATCCGCTTGCGGAGCTGAGAATAAACCCTTCGATATCGCAAGAAACCCTGAAAGCCGAAGAACAAAGGCTCGGGCTGGATAAACCGCTGCCCGTGCAGTATGTTTTGTGGCTGAAAAGCTTTTTGAAAGGCGATTTGGGCGTGAGTGTGACGGGCGAAAAGGTCAGCACAAAACTGATGGAACGAATTCCGAATACTTTGCTTTTGACGACGGTTGTAATCCTTTTGACGTGGCTGGTGGGGATTCCTGCGGGGATTTATGCGGCTTTGCACTGGAAACAGCCGGTTGACAGGCTGATGACGGTTCTGACGAGCATCGGAATGGCGATTCCGTCGTTTTTCTTCGCACTTTTGCTGCTGATTTTTGCGGTAAAAACGGGTTGGTTCCCGACGGGCGGGCTGACGGGTTACAATTTTTCGGCATTGGGCCCTTGGGGCAAATTTCTTGATATTGCTCATCATCTGGTGCTGCCGGTTGTGGTGCTTTTTACGGTTTCGCTTTCGAGCCTGCAAAGACAGATGCGCGGGAATCTTCTTGACGTGCTCGGCGCGGATTATATAAAATTTGCGCGTGCAAAGGGGCTTTCCGAGAACAAAGTTATTTATAAACATGCCCTGAGAAACGCGATAAACCCGATGATTACGCTTTTGGGGTTTGAATTTGCCGGGCTTTTGAGCGGTGCGGCGCTTACGGAGTATGTTTTTCAATATCCGGGGCTCGGGCGGCTGATTCTTGAGGCGGTTATGAAATCCGACATAAATCTCGTCATGGCGTCGTTGATGATGGGGACGATAATGCTGATTTTGGGCAATTTGATTGCCGATATTCTGCTGAAACTGGTTGATCCGAGGGTAAGTGTGAGCTGATGAAAAAAGACAGCGTTTTGGCACAAATCCTGCGGGACAAATATTCGACAATCGCGCTTGTAATCCTTATTTTGCTTTATCTGGCGATATTTTTTGCTGATTTTTTGGCCCCTTATTCAAAGGAATTCTCGGACAGGCATCGCGCTTATGCGCCTCCGTCGCCGGTTTTTACAATTGATGAGCACGGAAAGCTCTCAAAACCCTATACTTACAACTACGTAAGGACTTTTGACCCCGAAGAATTCAAAATTACGTACAAACTCGACAGAAGCAAGAAATTTTACCTGAAATTCTTCTCAAAGGGCGAAGAATATAAGTTTCTCGGGCTGATTCCGATGAAATTGCACCTTGTGACGGTCGAACCCGAGGGCAGGCTGTTTCTGCTGGGCACGGATATCAACGGACGCGATATTTTTTCGAGGATTTTGTTCGGCGGGCGTATTTCTTTGACAATCGGGTTTTTAGCGTTGTTTATTTCGTTTCCGCTGGGGATGCTTTATGGAGGAATTTCGGGGTATTTGGGCGGTTTTACGGACAATATCATGATGAGAATATCAGAAGCTATCATGTCCATCCCGAGTTTTTACCTTTTGATTATTCTTGCGGCGATTTTGCCGGCGAATATGACCAGTATTCAGCGGTTTTCGCTGATTGTTGTGATTCTTGCGCTCATTGGCTGGGCTGGGTTTTCCAGGGTCGTGCGCGGAATGGTTCTTTCAATTAAAAATCAGGAATACGTGCAGGCTGCCGAGTCAATCGGTGCTTCAAAACGCCGAATCATCATAAAACACCTGCTCCCGCAGACTTTGAGCTACGTAATCGTTGCAATGACGCTGAGCGTGCCTTCGTACATACTTGCGGAATCGGGATTGAGCTTTTTGGGGCTCGGAATCCAGCAGCCTGACGCAAGCTGGGGCAATATGCTCAAAGAAGCGCAGGAATACGTCAACATTATCTATCGCCCGTGGCTTTTGACGCCCGGATTTTTAATTTTTGTTGCGGTCTTATCATTTAACCTCATAGGTGATACAATTAGGGATATACTTGACCCTAAAAGTAAGATGAGATAGGAAAAAATGGAAGATACCGCTGTTATGGAATTTTTGATGGATAAAAGCATGCTTTTGGATTTGCTGCTTGCGATAGTTTTGGGTTTTGTAATCGGTTTGGAACGCGAAATGACGAACAAATGGGCCGGTTTGAGAACGCATATTCTTGTTTGTATAGGTTCTTGCGTGTTTACGCTGCTTTCTATCCATGCATTTCCTGTTTTTGCGCACAGCCCGCAGGCTGACCCTGCGAGAATCGCCGCACAGGTGCTCACCGGTATCGGTTTTATAGGCGGCGGTACTGTTTTGAGACATGGGTATTCGATTTACGGGCTTACAACGGCTGCTACTTTGTGGGTTACGGCGAGTATCGGCATGGCGTGCGGGTGCAGTTTCAGAACTTTGGCGGTTTTTGCGACTATTTTGGCTGTGGGCGTGCTTGTGCTCATCAGAATTTTCGAAAAAGAATATATTCACAGAAATGCAAAGAATCCCCGCAGAATTAAGGTCAGTTTTTATTGTCAGGCATCTCTTGCAGATGGAATTTATGATAATTTGATGTCAAAATTTAAAACCGTTCACGAAATCAGCGAAAAATCGTCCTCCGATGACAAAATTCGATTTGATTTTACGGCATGCGTGCTTGACCGCAGCCCGCTTCAATACATGCACAACGAGCTGAAAACAATAGAAGGCGTTGAAAGCGTTTCTATGCAGGAATTGTATGAATAAAAAGAATTTTCTTGAGTATTTGATAACCTTTATTTTGTCAATAATAATTGCCGTTGTTCTGGTTGCCGGAACAATGTTTATTGCCGGGCACAAGGCTAAAATGAATTACAACAGCCGCCCAAAAGCGCAGGTTCTGCGTGATGAGCGCGAAATTTTGATTGAAATCATCGCCAGATACGAAAAACAACTCCGCGAAGAACCCTCAGACTACACTATTAACACAAAACTCGGGAATTTTTACAATATTCTCGGGCATTATGAGGATTCTGAAAAACATTTCAAAGATGCAATGGCAAAATCGCCCTATGGCATATACAGCACGTATTTTGACCTTGCTTATTTTTATTTGAGGCAAAAAAGATTCAAAGACGCAGAAAATGTCATAAAACAGATAAAAGTCGTTAAAAAAATGCCAGTTCATGCTGCAAAAGGCGATTTTTATATCGCAATGGGCGATTTGTATGCGGATTCCGGTGATTTTGAGGTCGCAATGACAAATTACGAAAAAGCAATGTCGCTTTATGAGCTTTCCGGCCGAAAAAAACGGGCAAAAATCGCTGAAAGCAGGATTCTTGATACTTATGACGATTTAGCGATGAAAAATATTGAAAGGAAAAAATTAACCAGCGCAATCCAAAGTCTTGAAAAATCCCGCGAAATTAAGGATGCTCCGGTCGTAAATTACAAGCTCGCAATCCTATACAAGGACGTTGACCCGATAAAATCTTACCAATACATCAGAAAGGTCTACAAATCCGATCCCGGTTTGATAAATTACGACATTTACGAAAAAATAATACTCGATGCGCTGCAATATTACGAACTTGAGGGCGACAATTCTTCTGTTGCGCTTTTTGCGCACAAGCTTAAAATGCTGAAAAATTTTAAAGAGCGTTATTTGCTCTATCCGGGCGAGCTTGACATTGAGCTCAAAAATACAAAAGTGAAAAATCATATTTTTAACGACAAAAAAACCGTTTATGTTGAATTTGTTATAAAAAATACGACTCATAACAACATTCAGCCTCTTTATTTGACAATTGAGGCAGATTATAACAGCAGCAGCGAAATAATATATCAGAAAAAACTTTTTAGTAAAAAATCCCCGCTAAGAGCGCTGGGCGAGTCAGAGCCGATTAAGATAAAATATACATTTGACGATTCAATAAGCGGAGATTTCACTTATAACACGCGTTTGATTTTCCGTGCGTCAAAAAAATCAAATTTGCGGCCTAAACTCATTGCATCTTTTGAGATAAAAAAATAGAAAAGCCGGATAGGAGCTTTTCTAGTTGTTTAAGATGGTAACAATAATCTTATTCTCATTATTACTCATTTTTTCGGCTTTTCAACCCTGTATGCAAAATTCTTCACAAAAGTTCATGAACATTTCGGGTTTTTAGTCCGGTATCTGTCGGCCGGGTGGGCGGGGTGACGGATTTTTTAATTTGTTTTATAATTTTTATAGATAAAAAGGAGTTTAATATGAGTAAAATTTTAAGACTGTTTACGTTTTTTGCATTAATTTTCGGTTTGTGCGGATTTTCGCTTCAATATGCGCAGGCGAAAGACATTGTCGCGGTTCATGCGCGTCATATTCTTGTCGACACGGAGCAGGAGGCGCAAATGCTTGAAAAAAGGCTCGAAAACGGAATCAGCTTTGAATATCTCGCTCAAAAGTATTCAAAATGCCCCTCCGGCAAGAATGGCGGCGATTTGGGCTATTTCAGACGCGGGCAAATGGTGAAAGAATTTGAAGATGCTGCGTTTTCCATGGAGCCCGGTGAAATTTCTCCGCCCGTGCAAACACAGTTCGGCTGGCACCTTATAAAAGTAATCGACAACAAATAAAAACTCTCAGCTGGCCCAGTTTTCCCAATAATATCGGTCAGCTTGCGGATATTTGAGCATTTCGAATTCAAAATACTCTTTAGGGCGATACGGACGCCGCATGAGCTTCATTCCTGCTTCTTTCGGGGTTTTGTCAGCCTTGTACTGGTTGCAGGCTTTGCAGCAGGTCGCGATATTTTCCCAAATATCCGGCCCCAGACGTGATTTCGGGTAAACATGATCCAGAGTAAGCTCGGAAGCCGGCAGTTTTCGTCCGCAATACTGGCATGTGTAGTCATCCCGCGTAAAAATGTTTTCCCTGCTAAAAGGCAGCTCCAAATCTGGAACTGCCACTTCATAATTTAGCCTGATGATGCGAGGTATAAGGGTATTGTCTATGTTTATGAGGTCTTCAATGTTGCTTATGCTCTTTGCACATTGTGCTTTTCCCTTGAGAATCAAAACCAGAGCCCGCTTCCAGCTGCACACCCGAAGCGGATGATTATTCTGATCCAACAAGAGTACACGTTTCATTTTTTTGCTCTTTCTTGCTATTACATTTGTAGTATAACATATTTTTTAATAAAAATTAAGCCTTTTTATCGGGGTTTTGGGGGATTTATTAACAAATCTTAAAATTATTTAAACAATCAGGCAATTTCTGAATATAAAAATACTTTATATAAGAGTAAGGGATATCAAAATTTAAGGAAGCTGAAAAGACATATCTTAAAATGCAACGAATCCTAAAAACAAAGACACAAATTTAAATTTTATCCATATACTCTCTCTCTCTTAATATCCTCGTGTTTATTTAATGCTTGCAACGATTTGTAAGCATTTTTTTTGAGTAATTGCCCGAATCGGCGAAATTTGACGCAATTATGACGCAGTATAAATTTGGTGAGGCGTGAAATTTTGTTTTTTGGTGAATTTAAGATGATATTTTGCGATTTTATCGCACATCATAATCCCACATGTAAATCTGCCCGCAATACCTGCAAACCGCATGGTGGTTCATAAAATTCAGGTCGGGAACAAAAGTATAACCGTCAACGGTGATGACAATGTCGCCGTTTTCGTTGTATTTTCGTTCGAAATTTTTCGCACCCTTGTACCCCGGGGCGAACATCAGCTCAA
>CALUPP010000044.1 GCA_944322685.1 Candidatus Gastranaerophilales bacterium | reverse complement strand
GCATAAAAGGTTTCAAACCAGATATGAACCTTGATTTTTCTTTTATGAGCTTCCTCAATCCATATTTTTAACGGGTCAAAATGGTTAAACTCGGGTCTTTGCTCCTGAACGTTGTATCTGGCAAGCGTTTTGCTCGGAAAAATCGTTTTTCCCTGAAAATATGTTTCCAAAAATACATTACTTATGCCGTAACTCTTGATTTTGTCGAGAGTTTTCTCAATTTCCTGGGGAGTTTTTTCCGTAGGCCTTACCCAGACCCCTTTCAGCTCATCTTTGTAATACGGAAGCGCATATTGCATGGCTTTGTTTGCGTTCGCAATCGCCTCTGCGGAATATTTTTGCGTGTCATTCGGGCGTTTTTCCGCCTTGCGCAGGTTATCTTCCGCTTTTTCTATATAATTTCTTGAATTTTTGCAATTATAAAACGGATCATTTTGCGTATAATATTTGATGATTTTATCAACTTCTTTTATTTTTTCTTTAGTCGCAAAAATAAAACTGTCATTTGTCAAATAAGCGTTCAGCGTATTTGTGCTTTTGTCAATAAAAACCTTTGTTCCCACGGTTAAATTCTGGTTCATCCATGTTTTTGCGCGGCCATGCCCGCTTATTACATAGCCGTTTCGCGGAATAATCGTGTCCGCACCGCTTATTTGTACAACAGTGTTATTGATAACAATGGCTTCCGCTCCAAATTCGTTCGTTCCCGTGCGAAGACCGTTGTTCGGAGTATAAATAACAAGCTGATTGCTGCCCCTGCCGCCCGGGAAAAAACTTCCTTTGAAATTTGACCCCGCTGTCGGGTCAGTAGCGTTGATTTTTATAGAAGCCTGCTTTAAAATGCCCTCAACAGGAGGCTGATTCTGCGGATGTTCAACGGGAACGGGCGCCTTTGCCCATGCGGCATGCATTTGTGCTGCGCAAATTATAAACATCAATATTAACAGGTTAGCTATAATTTTTTTCATGGCTTTGTTCTATTATATCATCCTGTTATATATTACGGCTAAAATTTAGAATAATTTATTAATAAATAATTAAAATCAACTAAGTAGTGCAGATTTTGTATTATTATAAAATTATAGGATACTGAATTTCAAAATAATGACTTGTTGTCATTCCCTGCACGACAGGGGATTTCCGGTACATCCGGAAATATCCTCGGCTCAAACCCGAGGATGACAGAAAAAAGAGATAAATCAGGACAAAATATGGAATATAAAGATTATTACGAAATATTGGGCGTTAAAAAAGACGCAACGCAATCAGAAATCAAATCAGCATACCGAAAACTCGCAAAAAAGTACCATCCGGACGTCAACAAAACGCCCGAAGCTTCTGCAAAATTTAAGGATATTAATGAAGCGTTTGAAGTCTTAAACGACAAAGAAAAACGCCAAAGATACGACAGCCTCGGTTCTAACTGGCAAAACGGCGCCAATTTTACACCACCGCCGGGTTTTGAAAACATAAATTTCGATTTTGGCGGCGGTTTTTCACATGGCGGCGCTTCTTATGCCGGGTTTGATGATTTGGGCGGATTTTCCGACTTTTTCAACACGATTTTCGGCGGATTTGCCTCAAGCGGCGCCCAATCCCGCCGTGCAAACTCGCGCGCAGGGTCTTTTTATGAAGATTTAGGCGCAGCCTACACAAAAAAAACCGCTCCGAAAGCAGAAAAGCTCGATTTGAACATTACGCAGGATTTATTCGTCAGCGCAAAGGATATTTTCAGCCAAAAACCCGTCAGCGTTAAGGTCAGCAGCATGGAAAAATGCCCAAAATGCTCCGGCGTCGGCTCTGTATGTTACGAATGCGGCGGCTCGGGCGTCGTTGTTCAATCCAAGCAGCTGAGCGTAAAACTCCCGCCTGAAGTGAAAGAAGGACAAAAAATCAGACTCAAAGGCGAAGGCCAAACCAGCTCGCAAGGCCGCCGAGGCGATCTTTACCTCGTTATCCGCTTCAAAGACAAAGAATACGAGATAAACGGTACGGATTTAACAAAAACAATAGAAGTAACCCCCGCAGAAGCCGTCATCGGCGGAAACAAGGAAATTTCCACGCTGCATGGCAACATAAACATAAAAATCCCGCCAAAAACCTCATGCGGAGCAAAATTACGCCTTAAAGAGCTCGGCTTACCCAAAAAAGGGGGCGGTTACGGCAATTTAAACGTAAAAATAAGCCTTGCCCTGCCAAAAGAGCTCTCAGACAAGGAAATTGAGCTTTATAAGAAGCTGCGGGAAATTGAAAACTCAAAATAGACCATGCTCTGTCTGCTTCGTTGTTTTTCCTGCTTTACTTTCAAATATTTTGAGCATAAGCGGAGCAGAAAATACCGCTTTGAAATTTTAAAACCGTTTTTCCTGCGTTAACCCGCTTACCGCCCGAATTTTTATACAAAAAATCCGCGACAAAAATCAATTTCTTTTTCAAAAACACTACTTCCACTTTCTTCCAAATTTAATTTTTAATTTTTCAAATTGTTTGTTATATAATTTAGAAATAGGAGAGGACTTTTGATGAGTAAATTCCGGATTTTTTGTGATTTTGACGGAACAATCACAAAAGAAGACACTTTGAACAAATTTTTGCGCGTATATGCGGACAAAAAGTGGCTCGAACTGGAAGAAGACTGGATAAATGGGAAAATCGGCTCCCGCGAATGCACATCAAGGCAGATGGAGCTTATTCCGTCGTTGAGCAAAGAAGAAATCGACAAATTTATCGACAGTATTGACATAGATGAAAATTTTAAAGACTTTATGGATATTGTAAAAGCTGAAAACATCGATTTTTGTATTGTTTCGGACGGTTTTGATTATTTTATAAACAGAATATTGAAAAAAAACGGTTTTGATGGAATAAAAGTTTTTTCAAACCATCTTGAAATAAAAAACGGAAAATATTTTTGCTCTTTTCCGTATTCAAACCCAAAATGCAAAACCGGCGCGGGGATGTGCAAGTGCAATATTATAAAAAACAAAAAAAATGTTACAAACGCTGTATTCTATGTGGGAGACGGGATTTCGGATTTTTGTGCGTCGAAATGTGCTGATAAAGTGTTTGCAAAGGGAAAATTATTGGAGTATTGTAAAAAGAATAATATTGCCGAAAAAGGTTTAATCAGGATTAGTTCGTTTAAAGACGTATCGCAATTTTTGCAAAACTATAAAGGAGATTAAAATGCTCGCGACTAAAGAAGAAGAAAAATGCCTAAAAAGAGTTGATTTGTCAGATGAAGAAATACTTGCAATTGATAAAGAATATTGCTCCTGGGGCGACACAGTTCACTACCATGATGAACAAACAATTTTCAGAAATTGCGAAGGCTCATACATGTATGACGGAAACGACACTCCTTACCTTGATTTGCAGATGTGGTACTCAAGCTGCAACCTCGGCTTTAAAAATAAAAGAATTTTAGATGCGGTTATGGATCAATACAGCTCAATGCCGCAAATTTCTTCAAGATTTGTCTATGATTATAAGGCTTTGCTGGCAAGAAAAATTGCACTCGCAAACCTAGACCGCTACGGCATCAAAGGCCGTGTTCAATTCAACGTAGGCGGCGCTCAAGCCAACGAAGATATGTTGAAATTAATCAGAAATTACACAAAAAAGCCCAGAATGTTCGCATTTATGGGCGGATATCACGGCAGAACAATCGGAACAACCGCAGTAACCTCCAGCTATCGTTACCGCGAGCATTTCGGCCATATTTCCGATACGGCGCATTTTGTTCCGTTCCCGTATTGCTTTAGATGCCCGTACGGCAAAAAATGCGAATCTTGCGACTTGTATTGCGCAAAACAGTTCGCAAGACTGTTCGAAAGCGAATACAACGGCGTTTATGACCCCGCAACAAAGGACTGTGAATTCGGCGGATTCATTGCAGAGCCGCTTTTGGGCACGGGCGGATATATTGTGCCTCCGAAAGGGTATTTTAAGGAGCTCAAAAAGGTTCTTGACGAGCATAATATCCTGTTTATGGCTGATGAAGTCCAGATGGGCTGCTTTAGAACCGGAAAACTCTGGGCAATGGAGCATTTCGGCGTAAAACCGGACGCAATGACCTTTGCAAAATCGATTACGAACGGCATGAACCCGCTTGCCGGTATGTGGGCAAAAGAAGAACTCATCAACCCGAAAGTTTTCCCCGCCGGCAGAACCCATTCGACTTATGCCGCAAACCCCATCGGAACCCGCGCCGGATATGAGGTTATGTCGATTTTTGAAGAGGAAAGAGAAACTCTTGAAAAAGAAATCGCAAGAAAAGGCGCAAAATTCCTCGACGGATTGAAAGTTCTGGAGAAAAAATACAAAAATATCGGCACAGTCAACGGCTTGGGCTTTGCTTTGAGCATTGAGGTGACCGAAGAAGACGGATTTACGCCCGCGAAAAAGCTTTGCGACGACATTATCGAGGACGGTTTGAAAGGCAACCTTTCATACAAAGGCAAAAAATGCGGTATTGTCCTCAATAACGGCGGATATTACAAAAATATCATCACGCTCGTTCCGCAGCTTTACTTTACGGACGAACAAATCGACATGGCGCTTGAGCTGATTGACCAGTTGTTTGAAAGACATACAAAGGGCTAAAAATTGGCTGAGAGTTTAGATTTCGAGTTCAAGCATGAATCCTGCAAACGCGCTGTTTTGCTTTTTCACGGCATGACAGGCAGCCCGTTTGAGATGAAAAAGCTCGGAAAAGCGCTTTTTGAGGCTGATTTTGATGTTTTTTGCTACTGTCTGCCCGGGCATGGCACCAGCCCCATCAGCATAAAGACGGTGCGCTGGGAAGACTGGTATATCGATTCAACCAGCCATTACAGAGCGCTTTCAAAAGCCTATGATGAGGTTTATTTGGGCGGATTGTGCATGGGGGCGGTGCTTGCGCTTGCGATTGCGTCGGAATATAGCGATGTAAAGGGCATTTTGTCGCTTTCGACCACGCTTTTCCTCGACGGATGGACGATTCCGTGGTACAACTTCCTGATGCCGATGGGGTTGCATACGATTTTGCGTTATTATTATTCGTTTCCGGAAAGGGAGCCTTACGGGCTGAAAAATGAGGTTTTGCGCAAGAAAATTGCCGCGTTGCAGAAGAAAAACACGGTCGCGCTGGACAATTACCCCATGAGCTGCATTTACGAGCTTTTAAAAATGTCCAGAGCCGCACAAAAAAACATGTACAAGGTCAAATCGCCAGTTTTGCTTATGCATGCGAAAGAAGATGACCTGACAAGCCCGAAAAGTGCCGAATTTGTTTACAAAAATATCTCGTCGAACATTCGTGAATACATCGAGCTGGAAAACAGCTATCATCTGGTGGTTATGGACAATGAGCGCGATTTTGTTTTTGCAAAATGCATTGAATTTTTGAACAAAATCTCACAATATGCGCCGCGCGAGGTGGCTTTATGCTGAATGAAGTCGGAAAAATCATTGCCCACTTCCCAAATTCGCTTCTGGCAATTATTTTGACGAACGTTATTTTGATTGCCGGGTTTGTTTTCGGAAAACTTTTGCTTTATAAGTTCGAAAACAAGGTAAAATTCATGTCGCTGTTCACGGTGTTTATCAGTGTTGTGATGGTGGCGTATTTTATTTCAATTATCTGGTTTTCTTTGAGCAATCTTTACAACGGAAACGCGGTTTATGCGGCGATGTTCCCGATATTTCTGTTTTTGCCGTTTATTATCGGGCATTTTGCAAGTTATGAAAAAATTCAATATTATACGAACGTGCAGATTTTGACGCTCGTAATCAGCTTGCTTTTGGCATTTTCGTTTATATAAAAAGCGTCATTTCAGGGCAGTTGTCGTAAAACAAGCATGAAAAATCCCACAGCCATGGTTTGAAGCGGTTTTTAACCTATTTTTTCGGCAGTAACATTTGTCGAACGGACAAAACTGCTTTTTTCGTGCTTTTTGTGTTAGGGTTGAAACTCCAACCTCCTTAATCTCCAAAGGGCCTGGCCTCTACCCAACCATCCATCATCGGGAAGAGGGCAAGCTGCAAAATACCCCTCACCACAATATTATTACCCTTTGTCTTATTCCCCGCCATCGGCGGAGCGGGCTCTCTCACAAGAGGCGATAGAGATTATATAAAAATCAGATTATTTTAAAAATTCTTTAAAACTTTTCTCCGGCACAATGTCATATCCGCACCCGTCAAGCATTTCGAATCTTCCGGAAAGGATTCTTGTGTCAAAAACCGGATAAGCACGGCAATAAATCGACCGCCAGCGGTAATCTTTGCACAAATTGTCCTCGCCCAGCGATTTGCAGGTGAAAAGCAGCGCGCCCCGTTCATTTTTTCCGGTGATGAAAAAATGATTGTATTTTTTGTCGAATTTCTTCATTTTTTCAAACTGCTCGGGCGTTTTGACGTATTCTTTGCCGATAATGAACGTAATATTCCGGCAGCAGGCGCCGCATTTTTTGCATTTTCCCGAAAGTTTGTATTTTGAAGCATATTTTGAACAAAACAGCAAAAAATGCTGCTGTAAAAGCTTAAAAAACCTCATCTTTTGACCCAAAAATCGTTTCTGGCAAACGGAATATCCATATGGTCAAAATCAAAAATCTGCATAAAATAATATCCCGCCTCGCCGAGCACAATGTAATCAGTAAAGTAATTTTTCGACGTATCAATATGAAAATCGCGCGAATGGTAGATTGTATAGCCCCAATGATTGGTTTTGTCCTCTTTTTTTACAACCTGAACGCGGATGTAGTCATTTTTGAAGCCTTTTGGCACAATTACGACATAATAAATCTTTTGCCCCACGGCAAAGCTCCTTGAGGGATAATTTACGGTTTCTTTGGTAATTGGCTGCGAGTTAAAATACAAAAGCGCATCATCAGAGCACCCGGAGAGCACAAACGGCACAGCCAGCATGAAAAATAACAATAAAACTTTAAAGATTTTGCCCATTTTTAAAATTTAGATTTAAGAAAATTAACTTTGTCTTTCAGCTGGGATTTTAATTTTTCATCCGTGGAAAGATTTATGAATTTTTCATAGTTTTCGATGGCTTTTGCATAATCATTTTCAGCCTCATAAGCCATTGCCAGGGTATAATATGCATAAGAATAATCGGGCTTAACCTCAATGATGGAATTCATGAGTTCTTTGGTTTTTGCGTAATTTTTCTGTTCCGCGTAGCAAAGCCCGGCATTAAACATCGCATCAACGTTTGCGGGGTTAATTTTTAGAATCTGCTCGTAATTTGTAAGCGCTTTTTCCGCTTCGTTGTTGATTTTGTAAGCATTTCCGAGCTTGAGAAGCAGAGCCTCATCATTTGGCAGGATTTTTAGCGCTTTTTCGTATTGTTCTATTGCTTTTGCGTATTCTTTTGATTTCAAGAAGTTGTCGCCCAGCCCCTCCATTGCATCAGCGGAGTTTTCATCGATGGAAAGCGCCTTATTGTAAGCAGCCTGGGCTTCTGTATCCTTGTTATATTTAGAAAGCGTGCCCGCATATTCAACAATCGTATTTTTGTTCTGCGGATCAACCTCCAAAGCGCGCTCATAGTGCTCAATTGCCTTGGATTTTATGCCCAGCTCGTCGTATGAATGCGCTATTGAAGTAAGCGCCTTTACATCGTCCGTTTTCAGCGCGGCGGCAGCTTCGTAGCAGCTTATTGCTTTTCTCTGGTTCCCTGCTTTGGAAAATTCATCGCCCTGCGCCAAATATGCTTTTGAAAGGTATTCTTTGACCTTGGGTTCGGCTTTTTGAGAGTATAAACTTTTATAAATCGCAATTGCACCGTCAAAATTCTTCATTGCATGCAGAGCAATCGCCTTGTTGAACAGAACATTGTAATCGTTTTTGCTTTTTAGAAGAATTTCGTCATAAATTTTTATTGCCTGCTGATAATCCTTGTTCAAATGGTAGCTTCTGGCGAGTTCGCGTTTTGCATCGTCATAAGCAGGGTCAACCTCAAGCGCTCTTGAGAAAAATTCAATCGCTTTTGGATATTGGGCATTTTTTTCGTAAATAACGCCCAAATTGAACAAAGCGCCCGAGCTTTTCGGGTTGTGGACAAGATATTCCTGATATTTTGAGATTGCATCGCTGGTTTTGCCCATATCCGCGAGAAGATTTGCATAATCCAGCTTCAAATCGTTCAAATCGGGTTTTAATTCAAAAGCTTTTCTGAATTCAATCAACGCAAGCTCGTTTTTTTCAAGTTTTACATAAGCAAGCGCCATATTTCCGTGCGAAGCGTAATCGGACGGGTTGGCCTGGACGGCTTTTTTCAGCATTTCCACGGCATTTGTATAATCCCCCGATCTAAGCATCGCAAGTCCGTAATTTGCGTATTCGCTGAATCCTGACGGGTTTTTTGTATACAAAGTCGCGTATTCATCGGCCGCATCCTGATATTTTTCGAGTTTCATGTAAATAGAAGCGATATTTTCACGCGCTTCGGTGTTGTCGGGATAATAGCCGAGGAAAGTTTTGTAATATTTAACCGCAGCCGGGTAATCTTTTTGTAAAAACTTGACGTTTCCGAGGTTAAAATAGTTGTATTTGTACTCAGGGAAGATATTCATCGCCTGAGAATAAGCCTGAAACGCGCTTTCGTAGTCATTTTGCTGCTGGAGAATATTTCCCATGCTTATATAAACAACCGCGTCGTTAGGCTTGATTTTTATAGCCTTTTTGTAAGCTACGAGGGCATTTTGCCAGTCGCCGATTTCGGAATACATGCCGCCGAGCTTTATATAAAGGATTGCCTCATCAGGCGAGGTTTCAATAGCCTTTTTCAGCTGCTCAATCGCCTGAAGATAATCGCTTTGTTTTTCCAGGGTGCTTGCATTTTGAAAATACTTGTAAGATTCGCTGCTCATCTTTGCATCGGCATTCATTGCGCCAAGAGCGAGAACAATGGATATTGCAAGTACTAATTTTCTTTTCATAATCCCAATTATCCACTTTTCTTTTCAAACAGTCAAGTTTTTTAATAACAGCCGCATGTTTAGGGCTTTTCAGGCAAAAAATCCGCAAAAATCAAGCCTTTAAAAACACAAAAAGCACATACAAAAGGTAAAAAATTCCGCAAACGAGCAAAATCAAGGGAGAAACCCGTTTTTTTATCTTTAAATAAACAAGAAGCACCGCGCAGGAAGCAAAAACGAGGATTATGCTCAATAATGAGTCAAAACTGAATACCCACGGGGTCAAAAATATGCCTATTGACGCGGGAATGCAGCTTTGAAAAACCATCGCGCCCGTAATATTGCCCAGAGCGAGCGTGTCTTTCGAGGATTTTGTCCAAATAACGCTGTTGAACATCTCAGGCAGTTCAGTTGCCACTGGAGCGAGAAAAAGGCTCAAAATAAGCGGATTCAGGCTGAAAACATGAGAAAAATACGTAATTTGAAGCACAAAAATATGCGAAAAATAAATCAACGCGCAAACCGACACCAAAATCTGCAAAAGAATGATAAACAAGCCGTATTTTTTAAAAATTTTCTGAAAATAAAGCTCCTCAAGCTCGCACCCGCCCTCGACATCGCAAAGAGAACGGTTTATTGTCCTGAAAACATAAACAAGATAATAACAAAGCAAACCCGCGCCAATAAAACACTTCACAGGATAACTTCCGATGAATCCCGCCCCAACCGCGACCGCAAAACCGACGATAAAAAACCTTAAATCACGAAAAACAATGTGATAATCCGAGTTCATAAGGGGTTTTCGGGCACCAGTGCGCGTAAAAACGAGCACAGCAACCCCCGTGACAAACATCGCAAGCGTGGAAAGCAGAAAAGGCGACCCCAGAATCGCTCCGATTCCGATTTCTTGGCCGGTTGTTACGCTCGTTTTTGCAAAATACGCCCCGATAATCGCAACGAGCGGCACAATTGTTTCAGGCAGCGCGGTTCCGACCGCCGCAAGTATGCTCCCGACCGCACCGTCGTTCAGATTCAGCGCTTTTCCGAGGTGTTCGACGGCATTTGTGAACACAATGCAGCAGCCGACGATGGCGAAAAGCATTGCGATGAGCAGAATTGCGTGAATGAGCATAATTTACCTTAAATTCTCCGATTTTTGTTATATAATCTTTTTATTAAAGAATAAATATTATGAATTATCAATTATTTAAAGATACAATCGAAAAAGCGGGCAAAATCGTGATATTTTCCCACGTAAACCCCGACGGCGACACGCTCGGGTCGATGCTTGCGCTGCATAACGTGATTTTGGAGGCGTTTTCAAAGGATTCGGCCATGGTCGTGGCGGGAAAAGTGCCGGATATTTACCATTTTTTGCCGGGAATAGAAAAAGTCAAAACCGCAGCGCAAATTAAGGAAGAAAATTTCGACACAGCCATCGCAATCGATATTGCCGCAAAAGACCGCATGACTGACGGCCTGGCGATATTCGAAAACGCAAAAACCACGATGAATATCGATCATCACAAAACAAACAACGGCTATGGCATGGTCAATTTTGTCAATGCTGACGCGTGTTCTGCGGGTGAAGTGCTTTTTGACATTTTAAACGAGCTCAACATAAAAATCTCGCAAAAAACCGCAATTTGCCTTTATACGTCAATTTTGACAGACACGGGCGGGTTCAGATTTGAAAATACAAAGGCTTCAACGCTCATAAAAGCCGCAAAACTCGTTGATTTTGGGGCAAATCCGGCCGAAATTTCGCGTTTTTGCTACGAATCAAAACCGAAACCCATGGTTATGTTACAGGCTTATTGCCTTGCCAATGCGGGTTTTGCTCATGACGAAAAAATCGCCTACGTTTGCATCACAAACGACGACATGAAACGTTTCAATGCCGAAAACGACCACACGGAGGGGATTGTTGAAGCATTGAGGCAGATTAACACCACAGAAGTGTCATTCGTGGCGAAAGAAATCGACGAACAAACCACAAAAGTCAGCCTGAGAAGCAAAAACATCGACGTAAGCAAGGTCGCATCGATATTCAACGGCGGAGGGCACACTTTTGCGGCCGGCTGCACCATCAGAAAACCCTTAAAAGTCGCAAAAAACAAGCTTCTTGAAGAAATAGAAAAACTAATGTAAAAGATTACGGGATATAGTTTATGGATATTATTGAAAGCACGAAAAACTACCTGATGAACCTGATAAAACGCGTCATTGACGACGATTTTCTCGGGATGGCAGCGGAGATGGGCTTCTGGTTTGCAATCGGGATATTTCCGTTTATGCTTTTTGTGATGTCGTTTTTTGGCTGGCTCGGAAAAAAGTCTTTGATGATGCCGATTATCCATTTTTTGGATTCCGTTGCGCCCAATCAGTCGGTCGGGTTAATTAAAGAGGTGCTTGAGGAGGTCGTTATCTTCCAAAAAGGCGGGCTGCTGGCGATTTTCGGGTTTGTTGTGACCGTTGCGCTTGCTTCAAACGCGATTTTTGTCATCATTAAGGGCCTAAACCGCGCTCTGGGCATCGAAGAATATCGAAATCTCATTATTACGAGAATAATCTCGGTTCTTATGGTGTTCATAAACGCGTTCGTAATGTTTATTTCCGTAAACCTCATCATTTTCGGCAAGATTATTCTTCAATTTTTGCTCAATTTCATCCACATGAGCGACAATTTTATCAATATCGTCATGATAACAAGGTGGCCTGTATCGTTTGTTGTGCTTTATTTTATGGCATTTTTGAATTATTACATCCTGCCGGCAACAAGAGGGCATGAAAAAATAAAAAGCAAGTCTTCTCTACCCGGAACGCTGTTTTTCTGCGTATTTTGGCTGCTCGGGTCGTGGTGGTTTTCGGTTTATATAAACAATCTCAACACCTACAACCGCGTTTACGGCGCAATCGGCGCTTTTGCAATGCTCATGGTCTGGTTGTACTGGACATCGCTGATTATGCTCATCGGCGGTGAGATAAATTCGCAGGTTTATAACAAACTTATAAGTGAACAAAAAAATTAATTTTGCCAGTATTAAAAAGTGTAAATTGGGCGGATATTTGGCGGTTATTTCGTGCAAAAATGTTTTTTGGGGCGCCAATTCTCCTAAATTTCAGAAGATAAAAATATTGCCGCTTAAATCAAGATTTATTCGTCAAATAATACGTTAAAAACAACCTCGCCCGGCATATAGTCAAGGTTTGCATAGAAAAAGAAGCTTTTTACAAAGTATTTTGTTAATTCTGAGGGTTTTGAAAGGCCGTATTTGCCGGAGATTTTCAAATTATAGTCAAAAACAATCGGATTTCCCTCAACATCGTTCGTTTCAAAATGCGAAAGGTCAAGAATCGAGCTGTCGCCCACCCATGCGTCGCTTTGAACAAAGCTTACCATTGCTTTCACCGGAGTTCCTTTTGTTATGTAGATGGAGCCGTCCTCCCTGAGCACATCTTCGGCAGCTTCAAAGTCGAGAACATCGTCTTTTTGGATTGAGCCGTCTTTTGTGTGGATTTCTTGTGCGGGTGTGATTTTCAAAACCAATTTTTTCGCCTCAGACGGCAGTCCGAAAGCAAAAAACAACATCAACACAACAAAAAATGCTTTTAATTTTAATTTTTTCATTATAATCCCTCAATCGGCGTTTCTTCTGTTTGGGCGTAATCACCGATATAAAGCGTATATTGGTCTTTTTCCGGCGTGAGCTTTGTTTCGCCCCCTCTAATCCAGAAAACAGCAGGCCCGATGAGATAACTCCAGTTATTTATTGCTTTTTCGTGGGTTGAACCCTTTTTTTCAATGACGCCTTTGATGTTATAAGTGCGATTACCCTTTTCTTTTATCTCAAACTGCCCGATTGTAATCTCCGCAGCCGCGCCGTGGTAGGTGTTTTCAACAAGTGAAAGTATCAGCCCCGTGACTTTCGTGCCTTTTTTTACGACAATGTGTTTGTCATGGAAAACATCTTCAGCAACAACAAAATTAACCGTGTCGCCTGCTTTCAAAAGCGGATTTGCTGTGGAAATTAACTCAGCGGGACGCAGTTTTATCGGCAAATCACCGCCCATGAACATTAATTTGCCTTCCATGAGCTTTGTTTCGCGGCGAAGAACCGTAGTTCCGCCCTGAAGTGTCCTTGTTTTCACGACCGGTGAAGAAACTCCGTAATATTGCAGCCCGGGGAATAATCCGTAATCTGCCGGAGCTGGTTCAACGTTGTTTATCGGGACTTCAGGATTGTCGGCGGGTTGTTCAACTGCTTCTTCTGGCTCAGGAACGGGCTGCAATGGCGCAAAAACACCCGCCTGTGCATTAGAAGCAAAAAACAAAGCCGCAACAGCCGATAACAAGAATTTTGCCGATATCCGTTTTACTTTTACTATATTCATCAATGGAATTATAACACAGCAAAATTCTTAAACTCAAATTTTTAATAAAAAAGGCCTTTGCAGGCTAAAAAAGCTTTTTTAAGGTCTAAAAACCGCAAATTTTCGCGTTTTTTGCAATATAAACGTTTTCATTAAAAAAACAGCCCCCGAAAGGACTGTTTTTTGGTTTGGTTTTTGTTTTACTGCTGCGGTTTTGTTTCTTTTGCCTCTCTGGAAAAGAGTCCTTTGACGGCATTCCAGGCTTTTGTCGAATATTCGATAACTTTTTCTCCGCCTTTTGAAATAACGTAAAGAGCTTTGTCTTTAAAGCCTTTTACATCGGAGAATTTTTCAGGTGCGACAAAATCTCTTACCTGAGGGACGTATTTTTTAGCCGCAGCGAGCCCGCCTGCGATTACGGCAGCAGCTACGATAGTTTTTAAGAACCAATTGCTTTTTTTCTTTTGCGTGCCGTCGTCATAGATGCTGCTGCTTGCGACGGGTTGTTCGGCTTTTGGTTCTGCGGCCGGCTGTGCCCCGTCTTTTACAAAAGACGGCGGTCTTGAGATTGTTGAGGCGCTGAGCGGGCCGATTGTTGAGAAATTTGTTGACATAACTAACACTCCTTTTGAGACTTGCTCATATAAAACACAAAAAACATAATTATTGCCACATGAAGAAATGTAAATCATTCATGTGATACATTTCTTTACAATTATACCTCATTTTTGCAAATTTTGGAATATTTTTTTAAAAAATGTAATCTGAATAAATATAGAGCATGCCAAAAGAGGGAAAAAAATGAAAAAAAACGTTGAAATTGAAAAAAATATAAAAGAAATTGCAAAAAACACCGCTGCAAGAATTGAGGGGCCTTATGAAAGAAAAAGAGCCTATGCTTTGTCCACAGCTGCCCTTTCTCTGGCAAAAATGCTCCAATCCGAGGGTTTGAGCTTTTCTTTTAAACACAGTTTGTTCAAAATTCCCTCTTTTTCACAAAATTTTGAGCTCGCAGATCTTTATTTTGACAAAATAAGAATCGATGTCAGGGTTACTTTTGACGACAAGGTTTTTTACATCCCCAAAACCCACAAAAAATATGACGCAACGCCCGATTTGTACGTTGTCGTGAAAATGGAAAAAGATTTGTCAAAAATGTCTGTTGAGGGGTTTGTTTATCCCAAAGAAATTGAAGATGCGGAGTCTGTTGATGAATATTATGCTGTTCCGCTCAAAAAACTCAACTCAATGAAAGGATTTAAAAAAGCGCTGGAAACAACAGAGCCAAAAGAGGCGCAAATCGAAGCCGGCGACCACCAAAAAGCCGCTGAACTGGCTGTTTCCTTTATTGACGGTGAAATTTCCGAAAGCGAAAAAATATTTTTTATAAAACATGTGGTAAACTGCCCGCTTTGCCGCGAAAGAATATGCGAATTTAGTGAATTTGACACAATTATTGAGCAGGTAAAAAAATATCCGGAACTTTTGGATGACGGTACGTTAAATATTTTGACCGGGAATGTTCCATCTGCGTCAGAAGAAAAAAATGAACCTGGGATTCTTGAATCCGGTATTTCTGATTCCGTTCTTGACCTTGTTAAAGATGCTGCGACGCTTGAGACAGGGCTTGAAGCAGCAGAAACAGTTGTTGAGGCTGCTGAAACCGGTGCTGTGGATTTAATTGCGGAAAGCGAGCAAACCATGGATGATGATTTGGCTTCGCTCTCTGAGGTTGATAACGAAATTCCTGCTGATGAAAATAATGACGAAGAATTGCAAAATCTTGCGCAAAATGAAGAAGAACATGAGGATTCGGACGATTTGAGCGAGCTTGAGGAATCAGGAGAAGAATTAAATCTGACAGAACCCGAAGAAATTCCTGATTTTGGGGACAATTCCGCAGATTTGGAACCCGCAGAAAACGATTCACTTGAAGAAGAACCGGTTGAGATTGCTAATGAGGAACAGGATCTCGAAAAAACAGAAGAACCGGCCTTGCTTGCAGATAATGACGAACTTTTGCTCGAAGATGAAAGCGCGCCCATGGAGCTTTTGGAAGAAGAACCGGAGGAAAACACTGATTTTGCAGCCGAAATTAATGAAATTTCAGAAGAACCGGCTCAGGATATCGAAGATTCAACATTAAGCGCAGATGAAGAAGAAACTCTGGAGCCGGAAACTCATGATGAGCTTGAACTTTCGGATTTGGAGCTGCTTGATGAACATGAGGAAATGATTCTTGAAGAATCTGAACCGGAAACACCTGAAGAAACGCATGAAGAACCGATTTTGGAGCTGCATGAAGAAGTTCAAGAACAAATCCAAGAAGAACCTGCTGAATTGGATAATTTAACCGAACTAGAGGAAGATTCTGAGCCGCTAGATTTGGTTGAGCATGAAGAAATGCCGGATTTTTCACAGGAAACCGAAGAATTTTCCGATTTTTCACAAGAACCGGCCGCTATGGAAGAAGAAACTAATTCGGAAGAATTGATTTTGGATAACAACACGGAAGAAATCGCAGAAGAAACCCCGGAAAATGACGTTCCGGAAGTGATTTTTGAAGAAACGCCGGATGATATATTGCTCGAGACGGCTGAAGAGCCTGAAGAAATCACTATTGAGCCGGCTGATGAGCCTGTTGAAGCTGCGGCTGAGCCGGATAGCGGTTTTGCGGGTGTTCTTGAGGAAACGCAATCCGAAAATAATGAAGAACAAACTCCGGAATATGCCGGAATCGAGCTTATTGACGAAGATTCGACCCCGTCTGATGAGCCTGCGGAAGAATCTCATCCGGATGAAGATGCAAACCCCGAAATTCAGGGGCTTCTTGACGATGAGCTTATGCAGCTGCTTTCGTCGGATGACGATTCTGATGAAAATGCGGAATCAGAGGCTGCTGATGACACAGATCTTGATTTGATTGCCGAATCCGCCGAAAATGATGCCGAACAACCGCAAGAAGAAGCGATTGACACACTTTATGAAAATGATGAAGCCCAGGTTGACGGCGAAAATGCACAAATTGATTTGACGCAGGACAAAAATGCCTCAAAAAATAGCGGCCTTGCTAAAAAATTAATAGCTGCTGCCGTTTTATTGTTCTTAATTACGGCAGGCGGAGTTACTGCGCTTTACATGAACCAAAGCAAACAAAATACAAACACAGAAGCGCTGCCTGATGGCGATTTCCCTGCTCAAGACGGTTCTGTTTTGGATGCTGCGGCTAATCTCCCTCAAAATAACAACGAAACGGCAACCCCGATGTCACAGGATTTGAACAAATCAATTACAAATGTCTTTTCTGACCAGCCTGCGGCAATAACTATCACGAAAATCTCCTGGGAAGTCAGCCAGAGCCTTGCAAACGATGATTCTTTCAGAAATTATCTCCAGGTTGCCGGCAAAAACCTCCAGATGAACCTGCAAAACGATTTATCCTACACAACAGAGATAAATTACAATCCAAAGGTGAAAGTTTCTTTTGAAATAACAAAAGAAAACGTGATAAAACGTATTCAGGTCACAGAATCAAGCGGTTCTGAACAGATTGACAATGTTGTATTACAAAGTATTAAAGAAACGCTAAAATACGTTAACGCACCGAATATCAAGGACTACAAAGGAAATTACAACCTTTCTGTGGTTATAAATTTCTAAATTGTGGTGGCAATATAATATTTTATGATATGATGTATAATAATTACATCTAAATCGCATAAATTAATTCACAATTTCGGATAAAAATGGATACAGTACAAAAACAACGCGAGCTTATAGAGAAACTTGTCAGAAATAACAATAAATTTTCGGGAAATGAAGACCTTTTTGAGGATTTTTGTTCCGAAACCTATAAACGTTCATATTCGCTGTTCGACACTCTTGATGAAAGTCATCTTGAGAGCTATATTTCAAAAGTAGCAAACACAGCGATTTTAACCGTTTTAAAAGATTCAGGACGGGTAAGAAGACGTGATAACAAATATGTCAGCACAAAAGAAATTCCAATTTCTTCAAGTTCTGCCCCAAAAGATGAACCGGCAGCAAACGCAGCAGAGATTTCTTCGGCTCCAGTCGAAGCAGAGCTCAGTTCGGGAGCATCTTTTGTAATTTATGATATTGCAGATCCGAAAGCGTCCTTTGAAGAAAAGCTCGTAAGAAAAGATTTGTTGCAAAAAGTGGTGGATATTGTGCTTGTTGCGCAAAAAAATCAGCCGGAAAAAGAATATTTAAAAATATTTTACCTCAGATATGTCCGCGAAATGAAACAAAAAGAAATAGCAAAAGAAACAAACCTCTCTCAGTCCGAGGTCAGCAAAAGGCTGCTTGATATCGCGGAAATTGTAAAAAATCATTTTGCAGGCAATTAACCTCACAAAACAGGTTTTAAAATCAGGCCTGCTTTGGATAAAAATCTGCTTGTAACGTGGAGTTAGCAGCATTAATATCCAAAATTACAAAAATTTTATTCCACAGATAATCCCCACTGCCGTGAAAGCCGCTCTGTGATTTCGAGTCCTGTTTTTGTTGTTGCGAGCCCCGCTTCAGAGCTTTCTTTGAGCTGAGGGGACATCAGCTGGCCGACCTGCTGCATCGCGTCAACAACTTCATCGGGCGGAATGACGGATTTTATGCCCGCCATGGCAAGCTCTGCGGCCGTTACCGCGTTTATCGCAAGAAAAGCGTTCCTTTTCACGCACGGCACCTCCACAAGCCCCGCCACCGGGTCACAAACAAACCCCATGATGTTTTTTAGCGTTAAAACAGCCGCCTGGACAATCTGTGACGCAGTTCCGTTGTAAATTTCCACAAGCGCACCCGCAGCCATCGCAGCAGCAACGCCGCATTCGCCCTGGCAGCCCGCAACAGCGCCAGCAAGCGCGACTTTTCGCGAAATTATCTCGCCAATCATGCCCGCAGTCAAAAGCGCGTTAATTTGAACCTGTTCGGGCGCGTTTACCGCCTCAGAAAGCGCAATAATAACCCCGGGCACGATTCCGCATGAGCCGGCCGTCGGACAGGCAACGATTTTTCCCATTCTGATGTTCTGCTCAATCGTCGCGAGCGCGTACAAAATCACCTTTTGATAGTTTTTTGAAAAAAGCGTCGTTCCATGTTCATAGTGCGCCTTGAGTTTTGCACAATCATCGCCGCACAGCCCGCTCAGGGATTTTTCTTTTGAATTTAACCCGAGATTTATCGCATTTTTCATCGCGTCGAGGTTATATTTCACTCTTTCGCGCACAATTTGCACGGAAATTTCAAAATTTTCCGCCTCGGATTCTTCGCAAATTTGATATATTCTTTTGCCCGAAGATTCGCTTAATTTGACCAAATCTTCAAATGATTCTATTTTTTCCATTCTTCTATTGCTTCTATATTTCTGATAAGGTAAATTTCGTCAATTTTTTGCAGCTCTTTTATGACATAATCGGGCAGCGGAGAATCAAGACAGATGCCCATCGAGGCCTCTTCGCCTTTTGCGTTTCTGTCGCAGTGCATTGTCGCGATATTTACGTCCTGATGCTGGATAAGCGCAGAAACACGGTAAACCATGCCCGGTTTGTCCCTGTAAATCAGCACCAAAGTCGGAAAATCACCGTTTATGTTGAAAGAATAGCCGTTAATTTTGTTTATAACGACCTCGCCCGCCCCCAGCGAGTTTCCGGAGACTTTCATTTTGACAGGGGCCTCAAATTCTATGTCCACAGCGTTCGGATGGCGGTTGTAATCCTCGCGAAATTCAAATTCGTACTCAATTCCCTCGTTTTTTGCGATTTCGTAAGCGTTTTTTATACGCTCATCATCAACATTCAGCCCGAGAACGCCACCCAAAAGCCCTTTATCCGTGCCATGACCCTTGCCGGTCTTTGCGAACGAATTGTAAAGGATAAATTTTACGTTTTTGGGCTTTTCGCCGTAGATTTTTCCCGCAAGCAGCCCCAGCCGCACTGCTCCGGCCGTATGCGAGCTGGATGGACCGATAATTACTGGGCCGATTACGTCAAAAAGTGTTTTTGTTTTCTGCATGGTTAATTTCCGGTTATTTTCGGCTAAATTCCTGATTGGGCCGGGATTTTTCCCGAAAGCGCAAGCCTTGTCAGCTCGCACACATCCATTTTATCAACAAAAAGCTCAACATAACACATTTTTGTCTTTTGGATGGATTTTATCTGCTCGAGCACCTCGCAAAACTCGCCCGCAGTGCGTGCTTGAGCCGTCCAGACCTCGCCGTCGAATACTTTTGGGAGCTGCGAATAATTCCAGCTTGAAATATCGTTGAAACAGTCCTCCGGATCGTTCGAAAGCAGGCGCTCAACCGTATATCCGTCGTTATTAACCACAAAAATCACCGGTTTAAGCCCATTTCGCATCATTGTGCTGACCTCCGAAGCCGTAAGCTGATGAGACCCCTCGCCAGTGATAAGAATCGTGCGGTTTTCGGGGTTTGCAAACGCACCGCCCATAGCCGCCGGGGTTGCCCAGCCGATTGAGCCCCAGAGAATCTGATTGTTAAGCTTTACTCCCTCGGGAAGCTTCAATTGCGCCATTGCGTAGGCAATTATCCCGGTTTCGGCAAAAATTCGGTCGTTCGGCTCCAAAAACTCCTGAAAAAGCGGGTAAAGATTCTTTGCAGCGAGCTTTTCATCGGAAGAACCCGCCCAAGAATCATAAAATTTAACGGTTTCGGGCATAGGTGTGTCGATTTTTTGTACGTTTTGCGCAAGTTTTTCAAAAACATCTTTCATCAGAACGTTGTCATAGCGGACATTTTCGACAATTGTAAAGGTTCCTTGAATATTTATCGAATTTTCCGCATTCACAGGCACGCTAAAGCGCATTGTGTTCAAATCACTCATCACCGTACCCGCACAAAACACGATATCAGCCGTTTTCAGGGCATTATACGCCCCCTTGTTCATAAATTCGCCCTGATATGTGCCGAGAAACCTTTCATATTCTTCATTTACGAGACCCTTACCCATCAAAAGCGTTGTTACTGGGTAGTTTGAGGCTTTTAAGAAGTCCGTAAATTCGTTTTGGGCCTTGAATCTTTCAACGAGCCCGTCAGCAAGAATTATCGGGCTTTTTGCGCCGTTGAGAAGCCGAAAAATATGGTCAACAGCCTCATTGAGCGAGTTTTCATCGCTTTTTGGCGTGATTATGGCCGATTCATCGTCAATCAACGCCCCGCAAACGTCCACAGGCAGCGCAATATAGACCGGTTTTTGCTCCCTAATCATGATCGAAAGCACTCTGTCAATTTCTTCTTTGGCGTTTTCAAAATGAAGAAAAGCCGTCGCAGCCGTGACATTCGAATATACGCGCTCAAACGCAAAATAATCGGGATTTTGGAAGTTGTGGTGCAGAAGCGTGTTGTTTTTGATAAATTTCGTTGCGGGGACGCCGACTATTTTAACAACAGGCACGTTTTCGGAAAAACTTCCCGCAATCGCGTTCACCGCGCTCAATTCGCCCACGCCGTATGTCGTGACAAGCGCCCCGTATCCGTTGATTCTGGCATATCCGTCGGCTGCATAGCCCGCATTCAGCTCGTTAGTACAGCCTATCCAGTTTGTTTCGGGGTTTTTGACGATTGCGTCGAGGATATTGAAGTTATAATCCCCCGGAAGCCCGAAAAAATCGGTTATTCCCAGTTTTTTTAGTTCCTTTACAAGATAATCGGCTGTTTTGATTTTTTTCATAAGCAATTTTCCTTAGTTCCGGCATTTTTACATAAACTTTTCAGGAGAACATTCCCGATTCAGATTATTCCATTAAATACCATATAGGGCAATTTTTCAAACACCGAGCCGGTTACGGGAAAATTGAAAACAGAAAATCAGACTAAATTTTTTATTTTTTTATAAATATTCATTTATTTTTTACTAAAAAGGTTTTAAAAATTTCATAATTATCTAAAAAAATGAAAATTTTGCTTAAGAAAACTTTCATTTTACGCTTTGTTTAGATTTCTTAATAAAAAACACAAAATCCTGTGCAAAAATGCATGATGTCCGAAAATTTACCGCGGTTTTTAGCCCAATTTGCTGCATTTTATTGTAAATAAAAAACTAAAAACGACTTAAGCTTCCTTGCCGAGGCGTCTTTGTCGGAGATTATTTCAAGAGGCTTGTTTTGGGTCGAAAAATTGCCCTTAAAATTCAGCGAAGTCGAACCGCCGCCGTCAAAATTCATAGCTTTTGTCAATTTCAGCTTCTTGCAGTACTGCGCCAGCTCGGGTAAGGTCATCCGGTGCTGCACAGTGGCGATTATTATGTAAATATCATTGTCTTTTATGCCGATTGCGGTGCGGGCGCATTTTTTGTATGCAGAAATCGAATCGCGCAAAAGCTTTCCGTCCGCAGATTTTTCCACAAAATACTCATCTTCAAGCCTCAAATTTGGATATAGCTCCGGCCCGGCCTGAATTGCATGAACGATTTTGCAAGAAGTCCTTTTCAGCCCGAACGGGGGAAGCGAATGCTTTCTTATATCATATTTTTGTTTTCCCTTGCAGTCGAGCACCCTAAACTCCGTACGGTCAAGAACCTGCTCCAAATGGGGTTTTAGTGCGGTATTATTCATCAAACGCTGATTTGTGGTAGGATCGAGCACGGTTTTTTTGTCGATAACTACGTACGACGAGGTATTTTTATTATTAGGGTCAAAATATCCCGCATTTATAACCAAATCCGCCCCGGTCTGCGCAAAAACCGTCTTATTGAACTGCAAAAGCTTCACCACATGCGGTTGGACACATTTTATATTTTCCTGAGGGATTTTTACGACATAAACGCCGTTATCGTTCGTGATTTCGACCTGAGGCTCCCCAAACGCGCTAAAAATCAGGCAGCCCGCAACCAAAAATAAGACTGCAAACAATTTTATTTGTATTTTCATCATAAATCCTTCATTTTTTTGAATATAAAGATTGCGACAAGAATCGCCAGCGGCTGGATAGACGACGTAATCCACGGGCTCAAAAGCCCTTTCTCGGCGCACATGTCAAAGAAAGGAACCGTAATATAATACCCGAATACAACCGCAATACCAATAGTAAACCCGACCAATCTCTGCTCCCTCGGCTGGCTGAACCCGAGAATACAACCCAAAACCGCAAAAAGTATGCAAATCATTGAATGAAAATACCTTTGCAGGTATTTGTTGAGCATCGCACGGTGCTCATCCATCAGGTTTTCTCTTTTCAAAAGCCTGATATATTCGGTAATTTGGGCGTTGTTGAGCTCACGGTCGCGTTTTACGGAATAATTCATCAGTTTGAACGCGGTTTCGCCGTTTTCACCGCTCAAAACGTTCATATCAGCATGCCTTGAGATACTTTTGAAAACACCCGCCTCGGTAAGCTGGTATTTTTTCACATTTTTCAATGTCCAGGTGCCGTCCTTGTAAACCCCGTAATCCGCAAGCAAAATGCTGTTCAAAACGCTCGTGTCTGTGTATTGATTCGCGTTGAAATTCAGCACAAGCGGGCTGGAAATCTGGTGATTGTGATAAGACGGAACGATAATTATCTTCTCAAGCTTGTCCTTATTGGCTTTTACGTTGTAAACAAAGTGGGTTTCGTAGTTCAAATGCTTGATTTTCGCGCTTTTAGCCTCGCTGTAAGGGATAAGCGTGTTGTGCATTGAAAAACAAATCACCGTAAGCACCACGCTCAGCGCAACAACCGGCATAATAATCCGGTTGAACGACATTCCGATGCCTCTGAGCACCGTGAGCTCAAAATCCTTGCTCAATTTGTCAAAAGAATACAAAGAACCGAGCAAAAGCCCCACTGGAAGCGCTTTTACAATGATTTTCGGCACTTCGTAAATCAGCAGCTGAATTGCCTCCTTGGGCGTGATTGAACCTTGAATTGTATATTTTATAACCTTTAAAAGCGTCTCCGGCGCAATCCAGATTACGATAAAAAGGAAAATACAGACAAGAGTAGCCGCAAAAACCTGACGAAATAGATATTTGTCGAAGATTTTTATTGACATTACAGCGTAAAGTCCTTTCCAAGGTAAAACTTTTTAGCAACAGGGTCATTTGCGACTTCCACGCTGCGACCCTGAATTTTAATCTTTCCGTCAAAAATTACATAGGCTCTGTCCGTGATAGAAAGCGTAGCTTTGGGGTTGTGGTCGGTAATCAGCACCCCGAGGCCTTTTTCTTCGGAAAGTTTTCGGATATTGTCTTTGATTTCGCCGATAGCAATCGGGTCAATCCCCGTAAAAGGCTCATCCAGCAAAATAAAATCAGGACTTGCCGCAAGCGCCCTCGCAAGTTCAACACGGCGTCTTTCTCCGCCCGAAAGCGATACCGCAGAAGACTTTCTGCGCTTTTGCATGCCGAATTCCGTGAGCAAATCCTCAAGTTTTGCGGCTTTTTGCTCCTCATCCAGCTTGTCGTTCATTTGCAGCACGAGTTTTATGTTATCTTCAACGGAAAGCTTCCTGAAAATCGACGCTTCCTGCGGAAGATAGCCGATTCCGGCTTTTGCGCGGATATTCATCGGCACATTTGTCAATTCCGTATCCCCGAGAAAAACCTGACCGCCATTGGGTTTGACCAGGCCGACGACCATGTAAAATGTTGTTGTTTTTCCCGCTCCGTTCGGCCCGAGAAGCCCGACTACCTCGCCTTTGTTGACCTCAAAGCTGATATCGTTAACGACCGTTCTGTCGTTATAAATTTTCACTAGATTTTTTGCCCTAATTTTCATATTTTCTTCCAAAGTGATTTTATATCATTAAATTTTAGCACAAAACCATGATGAGGCGTAATTTTTCAAAATATTTTGTTAATATTGCGTTATTTTACGATAATCCCTTAATTTTGTTGTAAAATCATGACAAATAAGGAGCGGTTTTATGGTTGAAACTCAGCAGGGTTATGAAATTCTTGAAAAAGTTAGGGCAAAATGCGAAAACTGTCACAAATGCCCGCTCGGCAACACCAGAACAAAGCTGGTTTTCTCGGGAGGCGTTCCAAACAGCAAGCTCATGCTCATCGGCGAAGCCCCCGGATACTGGGAAGATCAAAAAGGCGAGCCTTTTGTCGGCAAAGCGGGGCAGCTTTTGGACAAAATCTTTGCCTCTGTTGGGCTTTCTCGCCAAAAAGACGTTTACATCTGCAACACCCTCAAATGCCGCCCGCCGGACAACAGAAATCCGCTTCCGGAGGAAAAAGCCGCCTGCCGTGAATATTTGGACATGCAAGTCGGCACGCTCCGCCCGAAAATCATCCTCCTTTGCGGCGGAGTTGCTGTTCAGTCGTTTATTGAAGGTGCAAAAGGGATTACCAGGGTGCGAGGACAGTGGTTTGACGGGCCATACGGCTCAAAAATGATGCCGATTTTCCATCCGTCCTATCTTTTGCGCAACGATTCCCGCGAAAAAGGCAGCCCAAAATGGCTCATGTGGCAAGATATCCAAGAAATCAGACGCGCCTACGATTTTTTATAGATTGGGCGGAAGCCGGTTTCGGTTTTTTCACGATTATAGCGGTTGCTTAGGGACACAGTCCCGTTTCACGATTGTTGTGTTTTTTTCACGGGGCGGGAGCTGGTATCGGTTTTTTCACGATTTTTGCGGTTGTTTAGGGGCACAGCCCCGTTTCATGATTGTTGTGTTTTTTTCACGGGGCGGAAGCCGGTTTCGGTTTTTTCACGATTATAGCAGTTGCTTTTCTTGAAAAATCGCCAAAATCTTGCGGTGGGAACCGCTGCGCTTTTAACACACTACTTTCTAATTATTCCCCCTCTCCGATGGGAGAGGGCCGGGGTGAGGGTTGGCCCTGCGGCAAACCCTCCAGCCTCAGCTCGCTTTCGCTAGGGGCACAGCCCCGTTTCACGATTGTTGCGTTTTTTTCACGGGGCAGGAGCCGGTATCAGTTTTTTCACGATTATAGCAGTTGTTTTTCTTGAAAGCTCGCGGTTAACGGCGTTACGGCTTTGCCCTGCGGCAAACCCTCCAGCCTCAGCTCGCTTTCGCTAGGAACACAGTCCCGTTTCATGATTGTTGCGTTTTTTCACGGGGCAGGAGCCGGTTTCGGATTTTTCATGATTATAGCAGTTGTTTTTCTTGAAAGCTCGCCAAAATCTTGCGGTGGGAACCGCTGCGCTTTTCCCACCCTACTTTCTAATTATTCCCCCTCTCCTTGGGAGAGGGCCGGGGTGAGGGTTGGCCCTTTGGGGCGGTTTTTCAGCAAATTCCCTGCTGTTGAGCTGAAAACCTCCCTCTCCGCTGGGGGAGGGCCGGGGTGGGGGCTTACCCTTGGGGTGTTTTTTGGACAATTTATTACTTTATTATCCTCCCTCACCCCACAATAGCGGAAAAGCGGATGAGGGTTATCATTGGGCTGAAACGGGCATTTTTGGTCACCGCACCGGCAAATTTGCTGCTGTTAGGCCAAAAGCCCAACCTGCATTAAGCAAATTCTGCAAAAAACTGGGACTAAGCCCCAAAAACGCTGCTAATCGTGGCTTCCGACCTGATTTCGGCCGTTTTCCTTGGCTTTGTAAAGGCATTCATCCGCATATTTAATCAAATCCTGCGGAGTTTGCCCGTTCAGAGGATAAGTCGAAACCCCAAGGCTGATTGTAACGTGCGTTTCGACGTCATTTGCCAGCTTGAAAACTTTCTGCGCAACCGTGTCGCAAATTTTCTGCGCGGTGATGTGGGCGTCTTTGCTGCCGGTGTTAGTCAAAATCAGCGCCATTTCTTCACCGCCGTATCTGCAAGCTATGTCAGTTGCGCGGACATTTTTCTTCAAAATCTGCGCAACCTGCTTCAAAACAGCGTCGCCGGACTGGTGCCCGTAGTTATCGTTGAATTTTTTGAAAAAGTCGATGTCAATAATTATCAATGAAAACTCAGAATTGTAGCGTTTTGCGGTTTCGACGTTGTGAATCATTTGTTCCTGAAAATATCTGTGATTGTAAAGCTCCGTAAGCCCGTCCGTGGTCGCAAGAGCGTACTGATATTCAAAATCGCGTGATTTTAGGATGTATTTTGCGATATAAACGGCCGTAAACACAACAGCCATGGATAAAACCGGCATTATCACCGCAATCCAGTAATTAAAATAAAACATGAGCAGCGTCGCAAAAATAACATAAACAACCGCAGTCAAAATCGTGAAAAGCGAAGAAATAACCGTTGATTTTGTCCGCAAAGTAACCAGTCCGACCGCAAGCCCCAATAAAAGCGACACAATAATGTCAACATGGAACGGAGTCCGTTTAATAAAATCGTTGTCGAGCAGATTATTGATAAAAGTCGTATGAATTTCCACGCCGGGGAAGATTTTGTCGGTCGGAACGCTCTTTAAATCAAAAAGCGAGGTTGCGCTGGTTCCGATATAGACAATTTTGTTTTTGAAAAAGTCTTTCGGAATCAGGTTTTCCACGTTGTACATGGTTTTTTCGACTTTCCAGAACGGAATGTATTCAAATGATTTCGCATTATTCAGCCCGCTGGGCCCGTACCAGTTAAGAATAACCGAACCGTTTTTCATCACGGGGATTGTGCGGTTTTTCAGCCGGATTTCGCCGTTTTTTGTGATTACAAAGTCATTTGTTGAATAATTTTCGTTTTTTTGCAGATATTTAAGCGCAGCCTTGAGCGCAAGATGCGGATAATAGTCCCCTTTATAAACCGCAAAAGGCGGAATGCTGCGGGCGATGCCGTCATCTTCGCGGATGAGGTTTATATGGCCGATATTCGGCGTAGAATCAATAATTTCGCTCAAAATCGCCCGGCAATTCGTAAAAGTTTCGGGCAAAAAGTCGATATCGCTTTCATTTTTGACATTTGCCTTTAAATAATCCGGCAAATCAACCGGTTTTCGCAATGCGGGCTCTTGGTTGTCAAAATTTATTGAGGTCAGGACATTATCGTATTTTGAAATGCTTTTTGCAAGCTTCGAATCGTCATTTTCCGCACTTTTCAGCGATTTTACAAACATAAGGTCAAAAGCAACAACCGCAGGGTTTTGCGTTTGCAAATATTCGACCATATCCGCATAAATTCCGCGATTTAAGGGCCATTCGCCGTATTTGTCAAGAATATATTCATAGCTCGCCTCATCAACCGAGATTATCGCGATATTTTTGTTCACTTTTTTGTATTTTGAGATGAGATTTTGCCTTACGTCAAAAGTCTGGTTCTCAATATTGATGAAAAAATTTCTTATATGCGGCTGCCCGAGCGCGATTATCAAAAGAGCAATCGTAACGACAATATAGACCGAATAGAGCAGATATTTTTGAATAATTTTATTTTTCAGGGTTTCGTCGATTTTAATCATGCCGATACCGCCTTTATCCCGTCTGCTTTTTCAGGTTTTTCCAAAAGAATGTTAAATTCGTTCAAAACGTCTGTAAGATTAAAAAGTTCTTCCGGATTTTGCAGATATTTCAGCAAACATTCTTCGTTTAAATTCATGCCATTCTCTCTTTAAGTGTCGCTCGTACCATTAGATGGGCTCAGATATATTGTTACAAAATATTAACATTTAAAAATCAACCTTACGGTGAATATTCGTGGTCTAAACCCTACACTATCGGGAGGATTTTGAAAAAAGCATGCCGGCCTGCAAAATATTTCCCCCGTCCCCTGCAAAAAACCCGCTCCGACAATGGCAGGAAAGGAAATGAGGGGTAAATTTTAGGCTTTCTCCCTCTCCAATGAGAGAGGTCCCGGGGCTATTTTGTTTCCCCCCCTCTCCTTGGGAGAAGGCTGGGGTGAGGGTTTGCCCCTTGGGGTGTTTTTTGGTGGGTGAGGGATGACCCGTAAGGTCCAACTTTGCTTGTTTTTCGCGAAAGCTCTTGCGGTGGGGCGCCATGATGCAGCCGAACTCATTGACCTTCGCGAAGGTCGCAAGCGAGGAGATAAGCCCGATGTTCTGACCTTCGGGGGTCTCGATGGGACACATACGCCCGTAGTGCGAGTGGTGAACGTCGCGCACTTCAAAGGTGGCGCGGTCGCGGTTGCGTCCGCCGGGGCCGAGCGCGGAGAGCTTGCGCTTGTGCGTGAGCTCGGCGATGGGGTTGGTCTGGTCCATGAACTGCGAGCTTGCGCTTGTGCGTGAGCTCGGCGATGGGGTTGGTCTGGTCCATGAACTGCGAGAGCTGGGAGGACCCGAAGAAC
>CALUPP010000043.1 GCA_944322685.1 Candidatus Gastranaerophilales bacterium | reverse complement strand
CCGAAAACGCAAGAGATTTAACCGCACAAAAAATAAACTTCTACTGCCGCGCAAGCCTTTTTGCCGGAGAAAAAAATTACTCGGAAGCGCTCGCAAACCTCCGCCGGGCAATGACAATTTCGATTGAGGACGGTTTTTGGGACGGAAAAATCAAAGCCCTGATTGAAAACGTCCAAAACGAGAACACAGATCCGCATTCACTTGCTTATGAACCCCAAAAACCAGTAACCGCGCTTTTAAACGTCGCAAGAACGCTCGCTGCGGAAACAAGCCTCGATTTGCTGCTTGAAAGAATTGCTCAGGAAATAAAAAAGGTGCTCAACGCTGACAGATGCTCTGTTTTTATCCTCGATAAGGCCCAAAATCAGCTCTGGTCAAAGGTTGCACTGGGTTTGGAGAGCAAAGAAATTAGATTTGATGCAAATAAAGGCCTAGCAGGATTCGTAGCACGTACAGGCGAAATCGTAAACATCAAAGACGCATATCAGGATTCACGATTCAACCCGGAAATCGACTCAAAAACCGGCTACAAAACGGAAACAATCCTTTGCATGCCCATGAGGAACATGAAACACGAAATTCTGGGCGTTTTTCAGGTTTTGAACAAAATCAACGGCACATTTACCCGCGAAGACGAAGAAATGCTCATCGCAATAGGCACAAGCGCGGGAATCGCAATCGAAAATGCACGGCTTTTTGATTCGCAGCTGAAAATGATTGAAACCCAGAAACAACTGTTCAAAAGCTTTATAGACACGCTCGCAGCCTCCATCGACGCGAGAGATAAAATCACCGCCGGCCATTCAAGCCGCGTAAAAATGTATTCTGAGCTTATCTGCGACGATTTGAACCTCGATAAAGCCCAAAAAGACAACATAATCCACGGCGCAATCCTCCATGACATAGGAAAAATCGGTATTCGCGACGCAGTGCTCCAAAAAGAGGGCAAACTCACCGATGAAGAATACAAACACATCCAAGAACACGTAAAAATCACGTATGACATCTTGAACAAGGTTTATCTTTCGGAAGAATTCAAAGAAGTCGCGGAAATCGCCTCAAGCCACCATGAAAAATACGACGGAACCGGCTATTTCAGGAAGCTTGCGGGCGAAAACATCTGTCTGGGCGGCAGAATCCTCGCTGTGAGCGACGTTTTCGACGCAATCACGTCAAAACGCCACTACCGTGACAAAATGCCGATTAAAGACGCCTTATCAATCATCAAAAACGGCTCGGGCAAGCATTTTGACCCAAAAATCGTTGAATCTTTCTTTAGAATAAGGCTCGACAGGCTTGTTCAGGTATTTTTGAGCGAAGTGGACTGGAAATTGCAGCCCGAGGACGAATTAACGCTCGCAAAATATACTGTCGGCTATCTTTATGATTTAATTACTAATAAAGAACCCGAAAATTTTACCCCCGAAGAAAAAAAATTCTTTGAAATGTTCAATCACTATTACAATTGCAAAGCAGGAAATTAGATTATTATGCATAAAAACTTAATTAAAACTCTGGCTATTTTGTTATCTTTGAGCTGCACGGCCGCAGTCGCGCAAACAGCTGAAACACAGGCCGTAAACCAGCAAAAAGCCGGCTCTTACGCTTTTACAAAAGATAACATGAAACAAATCAAAAACAGCGATTTTGCGAACGATTTGTTCAAAATAATCACGTTTTCACAGCCGTCTGATGCATTCAAAGCCGGTTCCGGGGCGATGAATGCCACAAAACAATACGAAATGGCCAACCAAAAATTTTCGCAAGGCAACATCACCGCAGCCTACAAAGATTACAAGTCTGTTTTGAATACAAACAGAAGCGATGACTTTGTTTATCTCGGTTTTGCATACAAACTGTCAAATCTCGGGCTGTTTTCACTCGCACAAGAAGCGATAAACAACATCGGGAACGTCGAGCTTTACAAAACGCAGATTGAAATGATTAAAAAGGTCTTTTTCCCGACCATGGCGCTTTCTTATGACGAGGAAATCTACCTCGCACAGTGCTACACGGAGATTTATTTCAACAATTTGGCTTTTGAAGTTGTGCGTGAGCTGAGCAAAAACTCAGCGCTGCTTAAAAAATCGGATTATGCAAACTATATTCTTGCTCAGGCCTACCTGAATCTCAAAGAATACGGAAAAGCAATGAATTCAATTAACAAAGCGCTTTCTATGAGCGATAACAACGCAAATTACCTGAAATTAAAAGCCCAGATTCAATGCGAAAACAACAAATACAACGACGCTATCAAAACCGTCGACAGCATTCTTGCACAAAACGTTAATGTAATGAATTACAACCAGGATATTGAAGCTCTGAAATACTTTATCCTCGCAAGAGCGACAAAAGACAAAAATAAATCAAAATTCTATCTCGCAAACTATTTTCTCAAAAGCTCCGACACACAAAGAGCAATAAAAGAGCTTAATCAGAACGTTTTTTCCAACAAAAAAGACTACCGTTCATATAACACGCTCGGCGATATCTATTTTGCGCAGAAAGATGCGGTCAAAGCGATGGATATGTATCAAAAATCTTTCAAAATAAAGAAAAACAATACTGATGCTCTTATCGGAATCGGAAATGTTTATCTTGCGCAAAACAACCACAAAACAGCGCTTGATTATTTCTTGAAAGCAGCAAAAAAAGACAAAAAAAATGAAAATACACTCATAAATGCGGCTCTTTGCTACAAAGCAACCGGGGTTCCGACAAAATCCAGCGAATTTGTGCAAAAAGCGCTTAAAGTTAACCCCGAATCCGACTATGTGTATTACACAATGGCAAAAATTGATGAGGTTTACGCAACGAACTACCTGAAAAAAGCCCTCACAATCAACCCGATGAACACCGATGCATGGCTGGATTTGTCCTACAACGCAATAAAAAACCGCCAGTCGGGCTACGCACGCGAATATCTTCAGCCGGTGAAGTATCTTGATAAAAATAACTACAAATACTACTACATTTCCGGCTTAATCAAAAAACAAGAGGGCGATTTGACCGGCGCGGACAATGATTTTACAAAATCACACAACCTAAATCCCTCTTTCACGGAAGCGCTGAGGGAAATTTCATCAGGATTGTAATATGAACAAACTGCTTATCGTCGAAGACCATGCACTTACCCGTTTTGCGCTCAAATCCGCTTTTGAACTGCCGGATTTTGAGGTTTTCGAGGCGGAAAATGCGGCTTTGGCGGTTGAATGCGTAAAAAACAACGACATTGATGTTGTGCTGATGGATTTGGGGCTTCCGGATTTTAACGGAATTGAAGCAACCGCAAAAATTAAGCAAAAAAATGCGGGAATAAAAATAATCATACTAACCTCGCATGAAAAAAAAGAAGAAGTTCTGGATTCGTTAAAAGCAGGCGCAAATGCATACTGTTCAAAGGATATTGCCCCCGAAAAGCTCATTGAAATCGTAAAATCCGTGCTCAACGGCGATGCTTGGTTCGACGCAAAGGTCGCAAAAATTGTTCTTGAGGCCGCTTCCTCGGGTGCAGCCGTCGAAAAAGACCAGCCGAACGCCGAAACGAACCTCACATTGCGCGAAAAACAGGTTCTTTCATTGATTGTCGAGGGAATGAACAACCATGAAATCGCCAAAAAGCTCGATGTCAGCGTAAACACAACAAAAGCCCATGTTTGCAACATTCTGCAAAAGTTATCCGTTCAAGACCGGACTCAGGCCGCAATAAAAGCGTTAAAAGACAAAATTATCTAATCCGGCTAGCCCGAAAGCTATTTTTCGAACCCGTAATTCATGGTAATTTTTGAGCGTACAATCAAAGAGTTCGCTCAAGGAGTTAAATTATGAGTCACGGAAAACACAAAGCCAAACACATGATGCACTTTTTCTTAAAAAGTTTTTTGATCAGCTTAGTTTTGATTATTATTGCCTGCATTTGCAACGCATTTACATTCGGCTGGCAGTCTGCGTTTGCCGAAAACCTTTACGGGCTTGATGCTGATGAATATGCGGGTGTTTTAATGATTGTTATGGGCATTTGGAAGATTTTAATTGTCCAATTCACGCTGGTGCCGGCCATTGCTGCGTTTTTTGTCGCAAAACACATTGAAAAACACGCAGATGACGACGACCAAAACTGCGGCTGCGGTTGTTAAGACATATTTTTCAATTTTACCTCGCAAAACGGTGCATATTGCGCCGTTTTCTTGCATGTAAGAATTTTTCAACATGCTTTTTACAAAAACTTGATTTGTTCAAAATACAAGCGCTGAAAAAGAAGAAAATTGTGCGTCATTAATACTCTATATCTTCAATTTCACCGATTTTACGGCCCCTTGCATTATAGCCGTAATTCCCTATCCAGTGGCTTATTAGTTTACCGTTTTCTTTGTACAAAAACCGTTCTTCCGCCGATACGTAGATGCCCACGGCGATTAATTTTCCGCGAAAATCGTAGCGCAAGGTTCTAAAAGGGAATTTTTCAGTCATTCTGCCGTCATTTTCGTCGATATCAAGAAATGCGAGCTGATTGACAAATTTTGGATAATAATATGTATATTTTGGATTATCATAATAGCTGACAGCATACGCTTTCATCGGCATGCCCTTGAAATATTGCACGCAGCGGTCTTTAAAGACTTCTCCGCTTTCAAGCGCCGCAAGATTTTCTTTTCTATTCAAATCCTGCTGGTATTTTTCAAAATCGGTCATATCGATTCTTTTGGCAACGCCCTCAAAGGCCGCAATTCTCGCTGTATCGACCGTATAGGTAATTTTTCCCTCAAGTGTCTGCGCATTTATACCCGTGACCGATAAAAACATAAAAAACGCCGCAATTATTACCTTTTTCAGCATTTTCTCCTCTTTTTTCAAATTCACAAACAAAATTATAGCAAATTTTTTTACAAAAATATTGTAATTTTTTATTGTTTATTTAATAATTGAATTCAGCAATTGAATAATCACAGATGGCATAGTAGCTCAGTTGGTCAGAGCGCTCGGCTCATACCCGGGAGGTCACTGGTTCGAACCCAGTCTATGCTATTTTTTTGT
>CALUPP010000042.1 GCA_944322685.1 Candidatus Gastranaerophilales bacterium | reverse complement strand
AATTTTATGAGGCAATAGAAAAACGCAGAACAGTACGGGATTTTGAAGACAGGCCTATTGCTATGGAAATTATAAAAAGAATTCTTGCTGCCGGCCTGAAAGCCCCTACTAACAACCATCTTAGAGAGTGGGAATTCGTAATTTTTAATGACAAAAAAGAGCGCTCACGAATACTAAACTTAGAAGACATGACAAGTTATGACGAATGCGAAAAAATGCTGGATGGCTTTGGAATGACAGATTCAGATCAAAGAGGAATGTACCATATTGCAATGCCCAAACAATTTTCCATGCTTTACAACTCAGGCTGCCTGATTTTACCATTTTTTAAGTTAAGAGAACCCCTAATGAAACCGAGCTGTTTGAGCTCTTTAAATGAATTTGCTTCAATATGGTGCTGTATCGAGAATATACTCTTAGCAGCAGCTTCGGAACAAATTTTAGGGGTCACAAGAATCCCTATGGAGGAAGAACTCAAATATATTAAGGAAACGCTTAAGCATCCTGATAACTATACAATGCCTTGTTATATTGCGTTGGGTTATCCGAGCAAAGATGCAAAATTGCCAGTACAAAAAGCGATTAATATTGAAGACCGGCTTCACTTTAATCATTGGTGAAAATCTGCATTTGCAAAAGCTAAAAAATTTGCATAAAATTTAATATAATTACTTCACACAGACAAAATGATAGTTTTTTAAGGCAAAAATGTATTTTGAGTACGGCGAAAAGGAAATTGAATATTTAAAAAGCAAAGATAAAGTTTTAGCGGGAATTATTGAAAAAATCGGCCCGATTGAACGTGAAATTAACCCGGATTTGTTCTCCACAGTCATTCATAACATAGTGGGTCAGCAAATTTCATCAAAAGCGCTTGAAACCGTATGGGGAAGAATAAAAAGCGGGCTGGGCGAAATCACGCCTAATGCAGTATTCAACACAGGAGTTGAAAAACTGCAATCTTTCGGCATTTCTTTCAGAAAAGCTGAATATATAAGCGATTTTGCGAGGAAAGTGAAAAACGGCGAATTTGATTTGGACAAAATACGCAAAAAATCTGACGAAGAAGCAATCGCACAGCTTGTTTCTCTAAAAGGAATCGGCGTTTGGACAGCGGAAATGATTTTGCTCTTTTGTCTGGGGCGCCCGAATATATTCAGCTGCGATGATTTTGGCATAAAAAAGGGGCTCAGAATGGTTTATCGCCACAAAGAAATCACAAAACATCTTGCAGAAAAATACAAAAAGCGCTTCACCCCTTACGGCAGCACAGCAAGCCTTTATTTTTGGGCTGTTGCGGGCGGAGAGATTCCTGAATTGAAAGATTTTCCGCAAAAAAAGAAATCTCGCAGCTAAAATCCCCAAGCATTGTGTTCCAGCTCAGAAAGTGACGATTCCTGGTGTTGTATCAGCTTTTCAAGCCGCTGCGGATACCTTGTGCCCTTATATCTGTCTAAAATTTTACTCAATTCATCAGTGAACATTTGCTCAACAGCTTTCAAATGGACAGTGCGTTCTTTATAAGCGTTTTTTGCGTCATCTGCAAGCTTATCGCAATACTCGGGAGTATATTTCGCAGATATTTTATCGAATAAGCCATACAATTCAGGACGAAAACGCTTATAGTAGAATTTCTGTGTATTCATCGTGCCATGGGCTATTCTCTCGAGGTTCATATCCACTTCATACTCGGCCAATTTCCGGCAAAAATCATTCATACAATCAATATCGGCATTTGAAATTGTCATTTCATACATTAATAAATTGAGATTGTTATAAGTTTCGTCAAAAAACCTATACAATTTTGAATTTGCTCCAAAATCCGGCACTTCACGGCAAATAACCTGGCTATGATAATCGGAATTTTGAAAATGAACATTTTCAAACTCTTTTCTGTTTTTATAGTACCTAAATTCTAACGGAAATTTTTCAGAAAAAACTTTATCCGCTTTTTCTTTCAATTTTTTAACTGATTTTGCCGCATCTTGCCATATTTTTTGATTTGAGTTGTAAAATGAATCTCGAGGAGCCTGCATCCGCGTCCGGAGGTTATAAATTTGCAAAACATCAGATTTCAGGTCAGATTGGAGCTGTTCATAAGCATTTAACCAGATATGTTGTTTCTGACCAGATATTTGCGGCGGTTTGGGCATAAAAACAAGTTTTTTATATGGCTTTTTCCGGCGGTTAAACTCATCGTCCATCAAAGCAAAACCAAAAAGTTTTTCGGACTCAGCAGATTTGGAATTATTTTGCCGGAGAATCCTTTGATTAGCTGCTTTTGCATATCCGATAAAGTCCTGTCTTGTTTTACCCACAAAAGAGTACTTTTTATAATTGCTGGCAAGCATATCATCTTCCAGATTTTTGATTTCAGCTTTTTTACCGGTAAGAGAAGCCACATCATTTAGTGTAGCAAAAATAACGTTTTTCTTTTCATTACCGCATAATGCATCCGAGCTCAAAACCGTATATGCGCCCTCCAATGACATGCCGGAGCAGGCATAGTCTGTAATAATATAAGTTTTACCTGAATTTTTCACAACATTTCTGCTCAATCCAATAGATTCCAAATAATTTTTGACTTCTTTAAAGCCTCTTTGACTCTTAAAGCGCTCAATATTGGACAAATACGCAGAAAAATTCAGACCCTCGATATAATACTGATGCATAGAGGACATCGGAATATTTTTCACATTTTCTTCACCTATTTTCAAGGCCAAAAGGCGCGAAATCGAAGAAAGCGACCGGCCTATGGGCACAACGACGTATTTATCTTTGCCGAATTCCATATCAAAAGCCTGTCTCAGTGATTCAGCGGCAAATTGATGCATTTTAATATCTTTTTTTAGCTGCTCTTTGTTGGGGAGCTTGCTGATTTTGATTCTTAAAGCCGTTTTTTCCGAAGCCGAGAGAGAATCATATTCATCTTTTGTTATTTTTTGAAGCTTACCAAGCGCTCTTTGATACGGAGAGCTCAGCTGCACCGCATCAGAGGTTAATTCGCCCCGAAAGGACAAATTTTGAACTTTATTCGGATTATTATTAAAACCCGTATAATATCCCTGTTTATTTTGCAAAAAAGGTGTATAAATTTTCATTATGTTCATATAAAATCCGGAAATAAAATAATTTGCTACTTAATTTGGTATTTTTATTTCAAATATGTGTATTATACAATAAAAATTATGATAAACGACATGACAAAAGGGAACCCGCTAAAGCTAATATTGCTTTTTTCAGTCCCTCTTTTGATAGGAAACATTTTTCAACAACTTTACAACATAGCCGACATAGTAATAGTAGGCAGAACGCTCGGAATGAACGCTCTTGCAGCAGTCGGTGCGACATCACCCGTGTTCTTTTTTCTGATGTTCGTTGTTGTCGGGCTGACGAATGGTTTTGCGGTGATTACCGGGCAAAGATTCGGCGCAAAAGACCCCATAGGTGTGCGAAGATCGGTCACTGTCTCGACAGTTTTAAGCAGCGTGTTCACAATTGTATTTTCCGCGCTGCTTGCAGCGTATATGAAACAAATTCTCGGCTGGATGAACGTTCCAGATGAAATATACAAGGATGCGTTCTGGTACATTCAAATTGTTGTCGGAGGGCTTATTATAGCCAATGCTTACAACATACTTGCAAGCGTAGTCAGGGCGCTCGGCGACAGCAAAACACCGCTGTATTTTCTGATATTTGCATCTTTGCTGAATGTTGTGCTTGCGCTGGTGTTTATTCTTGAATTTCACTGGGGCGTAGCGGGTTCAGCCGTAGCAATTGTACTTTCTCAGGCCGTTTCGGTAATATTGTGCGTAATATACGTAAAAAAACGTTTTCCGATACTTCATTTAAAAAAAGAGGATTGGAAATTCACAATTAACAAAGAATGCATACCGTTTGCGATTGAGCATTTAAAAGTAGGAATACCCATGGCGCTTCAATTTTCCATATTAGGCGCGGGAATATTGATAATACAAAGTGTTTGCAACACATTTGGCGCCGACGTAATTGCAGCATTCACAGCAGCGTTGAGAATTGAACAGATTGCAACTCTCCCGATGGTTTCATTCGGCGTCGCTCTTGCCGCATATACTGCGCAGAATTTTGGTGCGAACAACTACTCGCGAATCCGCACCGGGGTAAGGCAAAGTTCGCTTATAAATATAAGTTTGAGCATTGTTATGGCCATAATCATCCATTTTTGGGGAAGCGACATTGTCGGAATATTCCTCGGGCAGAGCGAAACAAAAATTATCGCAATTGCACGGGAATACTTGTGGATAAGCACATTATTTTACTTCTTTTTGGGACAAATATTCATTTTCAGAAACGCGCTCCAGGGAATGGGCGAAGCTATGCTTCCTTTGACAGCAAGCGTCGCAGAATTGGTCATCCGCTCGTTCGCAGCTATGTATCTGGCCGTAAAATTCAGCTATTTCGGCATTTTTTACGCGGGGCCGATTGCCTGGGTAACGGCATCCACAATTCTCGCCGCGGGGTATTTTGCCTGCTTTTTCAAAATCATCAAAAAAGCAAGCTGCAACGTCCGCACGCAGCGAAAACTGTTCAAAAATGACGCTGCGGCATGATTATTTATGAAAAATAAAAACAGCAGCCAAAACAATAAACACAAACCCGATTAAATAGTTCCATTTAAACTGTTCTTTCAAATACAACACGGAAAATCCGCTGAAAACGAGCAGGGTAACGATTTCCTGGATTGTTTTCAGCTGCGCGGCGCTGTAAACCGAATGCCCGATTCTGTTAGCCGGCACCTGAAAGCAATATTCAAAAAAAGCAATGCCCCAGCTCACCAGAATAACTATCAATATCGGCGCTGATTTGAACTTTAGATGCCCGTACCAGGCAAAAGTCATGAATATATTTGAAATTAACAACAATAAAATCGGTGCTGCATATCTAATCATGGTTTTTATTATAAAACAAAAAGATTTCACGAAAAATATGATTTTTCACGGGAAATTTATGGGGAAATTCCGCTAAAATGACCTAAATTGCCGTTCTGAACCTGCTGCATAGCTTATTGTTGCGCCGATTAAAATTCTGCCTGGCAAATTTAGGCTCTTTTAGTAAAAAATTATCTATAAAACCTCATTTTTGCAAAGCTATGCAAAAGAATTTTAAAATAATAAAAATCGTGATTTTTTTCTTGATTTGTAGTAAAATTGGGAAATACTGAGGCAAATATGAGCAAAAACATACCCGAAAAAGTATCAAACAGACTGACACTATACCACAGCATACTTGCAGAATACATAGAACAGGGCCAGGAATACATTTCGAGCCCCCAAATCGCCCAAAGACTCGGAATCGACGACTCTCAGGTGCGAAAAGACTTCAAACTGCTGAACAACGCAGGAAAATGCCGCGTCGGCTATATTGTAAAAGAATTAAAAGACTCAATTGAAAAAACACTCGGATTTACAAAGGCAAAAGACGCTTTTATCGTCGGAGCCGGCCATTTGGGGCTTGCACTGGCAAAATATGACAACTTCAACAGCTACGGGCTGAATATTTTGGCGCTTTTTGACAACGACCCGCACAAAATCGACATGCAAGTCAATAACAAACAAATTTTTCACATATCAAAACTGCCGAACCTGGCTCAAAGGCTCAATGTCGATATCGCAATCTTGACTGTTCCGAGGCAATATGCGCAGGATGTTGCGGATTTTTTGATTGATTCGGACATAAAATACATCTGGAACTTCACTCCGGCGGTTCTCGTCGTTCCTCCGCACATAAAAGTCTGGAATGAAAACCTAATCGCAAGCTTTCTCCAGTTTGCCTGCAAAGAAATCGTTTAAAAAAGGTTAAAAAATGGAAAAACTATCATCAAGCCTTGAAGATTACCTTGAAACCATCTATAACGAAGTTCAGAAGAACGGTTTTGCCAAAGTAACCGATATTTCGCGGATTTTGAACGTAAAAAAAGCCTCCGTAACCGGCGCATTGAACAGCCTGACGGCGAAAAAGCTGATAAATTACGCCCCGTATTCCTCAATCACGCTGACAGAACGCGGCGAGCTCATGGCGAAAGAAATTTTTAAAAGACATGAAATTATGGCCGACTTTTTTGCAAAACTGCTGCTTTTGCCCCCGGAGGAGGCCGCTTTGAACGCCTGCAAGATGGAACATATCATGTCCGAAGAAATGTTCACCAGAATGACGAAATTTTCAGAATTTATACAAAAATATTCCGCCGAAAACAAGGATTTTCAAGATTCCATTAAAAATTTATACTAAGAAAGTTCTTGACATTGCTTTATTTTTGATTTAATGTTAGTTTTGCCTAACATTAATAGAGGGAGCGCAATGAATATTTCAACCATCGCAAAATATGTGGATCAGCCGGTCGTTCTCAACAGCCTCCAGAAGAAAATGCCTGCACTGCTTATCGGCGGAGGGGCAGCTTTCGGTGCCTATGACACATATAAGCACAGCAAGGGTAAACATCCGGACAAAAAACGCGCTCTAAAGTCGTTTATAGTGATTGGGACGACGATTGCGGCTTCTTTGATTGGTGCGAGAGGATTAAAAATAGGCGGGAAGCAGATTTTCAACGGATTAATGGAAAATAAGCCGCTAAAGGAAATTCTCGGGGAACAAAAGGCTGCGGTTGAAGAATTCATCAGCAATACCGGGCTGAAAGACAAAAAATTGCTTGAAATTCTTGAAAAATCGAAAAACGACAAGCTAAAAGTCAAAGAAATCGATACATTAATGAAAAAGCTCCCGAATTCAAAGGAAAAAGAAAAACTTTTTGATGTTATTTTGCCAAAACCGGAAAATGTTGATTCGCACGAGATTTTCGGCGAGATAAAACGGCTTTCATTGCTTGGATTGGTGCCTGTTGCTGGCGGAATCGCGGGCGGAGTTGCTGCGGACAAAATAACCGGCACTTCCAGCAAAAAATCGGTTGCGAACAAGGTAAAAGAGGGGTTTTATCAGTATTTTGCGAACATATTTCTCTGCAATGTCGGCGCGGGAGCGGCTTTATACGGTGCTGAGAAATTGCAGACCGCAAAAATCATAAAACCGCTTTCACCGGTTAAAAAAATGGGCGTAATCCTTGCGGGAATAGTCACAACAGGCATTATCGGCGGAAGTTTTATCGCAAATTACCTCAGCAAAAAGATAATTGACCCAATGTTCGGCCAGAAAAAGCAAGACAAAAAGCTCTATGACGAAAGAAAACCCGAAATGCTTGATATCGCGCTGCATGCGGACGATATTGCAACCGCAGGGGTGCTTTCCGGGCTGAAATGGATAGAACCGGCATTGCCGTTCTTGTATTTTATTTCGGGATATCGCGCCGGAATCGGTTACAGAAACGGCGACAAGCACCATCACCACAAATCGCTGAACAACGAGGCATAAGAAGAAATATAACTTATTTTTACCATTTTTCGGATAAAATTGCGGTAAATTTACATACACTGCTCAAATTTCAGTATTTAAAATTTGGCTAAACGTTCAGCAGGAAGAAAAACGCCTAAAACCGGACAAACAAAAGGCTTTGCTGATTATTTTTAATATGCAAAATCGGCGCTATTGTAAACATTTGTAAAAAAAAAAAAAAAACAAATATCAATATTGAAAGTTGATATGTTTTATAAAAACATAACAAAACAAAAAGAAAGTACGAAAGAAAAATAGAAAAGGAGTTTGTTATGAATTTTAAAACATTAGTACCCACAATTGGTTTATCAGCACTTACTTTGGCCGGATGCGGAAAAGCAGCGAAAAGCGCAGCCCCGAAAATCGCGCAGCACAGTACAGAATTTGTACAAAAAGCAGACACATTCGTAAATACAAAGGCAACTCAGGACATTTTAAGCAAAATGAAGCAAAATATTTCAACTGAGAACGTTGCAGCAGCAGTAAAGAAAGCAATTCAGGGCAAAAAAGCAGACACATCCGTAAACACAAAGGCAACTCAGGACATTTTAAGCAAAATGAAGCAAAATATTTCAACTGAGAACATTGCAGAAACAGTAAAGAAAGCAATTCAAGACAAAAACAGCGCAGCAATGGACGAAGTAATCAGCCATCTGTCCAACCCCGATAAGCGGGTTATAGAATTGATGGAAAACATTGCAGAACTGGCCCAAACAATCAGTAAAAAGTAATCCGTCCGCAAAAAACCGCGTACGCAACGTAAAAAAATAATAAAAATCAAAATAAAAGGCGGGATTAACCGCCTTTTTGGTATTTATGCCGGTTTTCCCGGCTATGAGCCGCAAATTGTATTATTCAAACACAATTTCATCATCTTTTGCTTCAATTTTAATGGTATCGCCAGCTTTGAACTTCTGAGCAAGGAGGTCTTTCGCCAACGGGTTTTCCACGAGCTGGCGGATTGTCCTTTTCAAGGGACGTGCGCCGTATATCGGGTTATAGCCCTTTGTCGCGAGCAATTCTTTGGCATCCGGCGTGAGTTCTAGCTTGATATCCTTTTCATCAAAGAGTTTTTGAAGATTTGCAAAGTAAATATCAATGATATCGCCCATCTGTGCAAGCGTCAGAGCTTTGAAGAACACGATTTCGTCGATTCTGTTGAGAAATTCGGGTTTGAAATGGGCTTTCATCAGCTCCATAACCTGTTCTTTGGTTTTGTCGAATTCCGTTGCGGAAAGCATTGCATTTACCGTGTTTTCAAGGATAATATTGCTTCCGATGTTGCTTGTCATGATAATAAGCGTGTTTTTGAAGTCAACAGTGCGCCCTTTTGAATCGGTCAATCGGCCGTCATCAAGGATTTGCAGCATTATGTTGAACACATCTGGGTGCGCCTTTTCGATTTCGTCGAAAAGTATGACAGAATACGGTTTTCTGCGCACGCGTTCGGTGAGCTGACCGCCTTCGTCGTACCCGACGTAGCCCGGAGGCGCTCCGACAAGCCTTGCAACCGAGTGTTTTTCCATATATTCGGACATATCAATACGAATCAGCGCGTCCTCATCGTTAAACATGAACTCTGCAAGTGCTTTTGCCAGCTCAGTCTTGCCGACGCCCGTAGGCCCGAGGAAAATAAACGAACCAATCGGCCGGCGCGGGTCTTTTAAGCCCGAACGAGCTCGCCTGATTGCATCTGCGACAACAACAACCGCATCATCCTGCCCGATAACGCGTTTGTGGATTTCGTCCTCCATACGAAGAAGCTTCATCATCTCGCTTTCAACGAGTTTTGAAACAGCGATGCCAGTCCATTTGCTGACAACTTCTGCGATGTCGTCCTCGTCAACTTCTTCTTTAAGAAGCTGATTTTTCGTCTTAGGTTTTTGGGCGCCCGACTGAACAAGCTCGAGTTTTTTCTGCAATTCAATGAGTTTTCCGTATTTCAGCTCAGCAGCGCGTTCAAGGTCGGTTTCACGCTCCGCCTCGTCGATTTGGCGTTTAACCTTTTCGATTTCTTCCTTGATTTGAGCTTCCGAGGTTATTGAACTCTTTTCAAGCTCCCACTGGGTTTTCAATTTTGTTATTTTTTCATCCAAATCGTTAATCTGGCTGTTCAGATAGTCGATTTTTTTGATATTATCATCGGTTTGGTCTTCTTTTTTGATTGCCTGGCGCTCAATTTCCAGCTGCATTTTCTGGCGCACCATAGAATCGATTTCCTCAGGCATAGAGTCAATCTCAATCCTGATAGACGAAGCCGCCTCATCAATAAGGTCAATAGCCTTATCCGGCAGGAATCTGTCCGTAATATAGCGGTCAGAAAGCTTTGCAGCGGCAATTAGAGCCGAATCTTTGATTCTGATTCCATGGTGAACCTCATAACGCTCTTTCAAACCGCGCAAAATACTGATTGTATCTTCAACGCTTGGTTCTTCAACCATTACAGGCTGGAATCGGCGTTCCAAAGCCGCGTCTTTTTCGATATATTTTCTGTATTCGTTGATGGTCGTAGCGCCCACGGTTCTTAAAACGCCCCTTGCCAACATTGGCTTTAAGAGGTTTCCGGCGTCCATTGAACCTTCAGTTGCACCGGCGCCGACGACCGTATGCAATTCATCGATAAACAGGATAATTTCACCCGCAGAGGCCTCGACTTCTTTCAAAACCGCTTTCAAGCGCTCTTCAAACTCGCCTCTGAACTTCGCGCCCGCAACCAGAGCGCCCAAATCAAGCGCAATCAGCTGGGTATTTTTAAGGCTTTCCGGCACATCGCCCCTGATGATACGCTGCGCAAGCCCTTCGACAATTGCAGTTTTACCGACGCCCGGTTCGCCTATCAAAACAGGGTTATTTTTGGTTCTTCTGTTCAAAACCTGAATTATTCGTCTAACCTCCTCGTCACGGCCGATAACCGGGTCGAGTTTTCCGCGTTTTGCGAGGTCGGTGAGGTTTGTTGAATATTTTTCGAGTGCTTTAAAGTTATTTTCTGCATCTTTTGTATCCACTTTATTTTGCCCCCTGATTTTCTTCATTTCGTTGAGAATTTTGTCATTTGTAATGCCAAACCGTCTAAAAAGCTCGGAAATCGGTGAATTGTCAAGCTCATTCACCGCCATTAGCACATGTTCAATGCTTATGTAAGAATCCTTGAGCTTGTCGGCTTCTTCTTTGGCTAAATCAAACATTTTTATTGTTTCTGTTGAAAGATAAAGCTGCTGGCTGTTCACAGGCGAGCTGACTTTGGGCAGATTGTTCACCATAGACATTACTGCGTCCTGAAATGCGGGTTTATGCATTCCGAGCGCGTTTGTATAGTCCTGAGCGATGCCGTCTTTTTCTTCCATCATCGCAAGAACGATATGAACCGGCTCCATTTGCGTATTTTGAAACTCAGACATAAGTTCCTGCGCTTTTGCCATTATATTTTGCGTATAATCGGTCAATCTGTTAAAATCAATCATATTTTAACCTCTTTTCACTTCTTTATATTTTCATTTTAAGGAGTTTTTTTTAAAAATCAGAAAAATTAATGATTAATTAATTTTTTGGTTGGAAGCAACAAGTCTTATTTTGACCGGTTACGCCGGGATGACAAGGATTTTGTACTTTGCAGCTGCCTGATATGCCCTCACTTCGAACTCGTTTCAGAATCGCAAATGTAAAGTTGAAATTTCACAAATCCTGCGGCCCTGAAACAAGTTCAGGGTGACAAAATTCACCGTCATTCCGAACTTGGTTCGGAATCGCAAGAATAAAGTTAAAAATCTCCAATCCTGCGGCCATGAAACAAGTTCAGGGTGACAAAATTCACCGTCAGCATTAAAGTTAAAAAAATATTAAGTGCACTTTGTACACGTATTGATTTTTTCCAAAATAGCTGTTAAAATATAACATACCAATCCCGCTTGGGGAACAAACCTGTTTAAAAAACGTCTTTGCAGTATATATGAACATTGGAGCATGACAGCGATTGAAGATTAATTGTTAATTATTATTACAAAGTAGCAATTTTTTCTGAGAAAATGTGTTTATATATATGTGAAGGTTGAAAAGTTTATTGTGTGAAAGGAAAGTATAAATGCTAGAAAGAATTACAGAGTTCGTACATGCATTCCTTATGGGTTTTTACGAAGCAGCACCGGTTTATGTAACAGTTGAAACAGAGGACTATTACAATAACTAGTTTTCGTTGGAATTAGGGAAAAGATTTTATTCAAAAGCCGGATTTTTATCCGGTTTTTTTGTTTTCAGAATATAATAGTAATGTCATTTTGAACTTAATGCGGATTTGCATAAATATTGCGGCCCTGAAACAAGTTCAGGGTGACAAAAACCACCGTCATTCCGAACTCGGTTCAGAATCGCAAGGGTAAAGTTAAAATTTCACCAATCCTGCGGCTCTGAAACAAGTTCAGGGTGACAAATCCGGGCTTAGGCAGCGAAAAACTTACGGAGACAGTTAAGGAGAGAAATTATGAATAAATTATGGGAAAAATACGCAAGCGTGCTGGTCGACTACTCAACAAAAGTCAAAAAAGGCAATCTGGTAATCATCCGCGCAACAAGCCACGAAGCACAGCCGCTTGTAAAAGAGATTTACAAACAAGTCCTCCTAAAAGGCGCGCATCCTGTCGTAAAAACTGCAATGGAGGGGCTCGCTGAAACATTCATTAAATACGCAAGCGACGAACAGCTTGAATACATCGACCCGATGACCGAAATTGAATACGAAAAGGCGGATGTTTTGATTTCCATAGGCGCGCCGACCAATACAAAATCAATGGCCAAAGCGGATTCTAAAAAAATGGGCAAACGCTCAGCAGCAACCCGTGAACTGTCAAACAAAATGCTCAAACGCTCGGCAGAAGGCTCTTTGAAATGGGTTATTGCCGATTTTCCGACGAATGCGCTCGCTCAGGAAGCAAAAATGTCGCTCGACGAATATACAGAGTTCTTAATCAACGCCTGCTACCTGAATCTGGACAATCCGGTCGAAAAATGGCAGCAAATCGACAAAGAACAGCAAAGATTGGCGGATTACCTCAACAAAACAACAAAATTGCACATCATCGGCGAGGAAACCGATATAACTTTTGACACAACCGGCAGAAAATGGCTGAACTGCTCGGGTCAATGCAACTTCCCGGACGGAGAAATCTACACTTCACCGGTTGAGAACAGCGCAAACGGAACAATTTACTTCGATTTTCCTCAAATTTACCGCGGAAACGAAGCCCACAAGGTCAGATTACGCCTTGAAAGCGGAAAAGTCGTTGAAGCAAGCGCAGAAAAGGGCGAAGAATACTTCCTCGACATGATTAATCAGGACGAAGGCGCAAGATTCGTCGGAGAAATCGCAATCGGCACAAACAGCATGATTCAAGAGATAACCGGCAACATTCTTTTCGACGAAAAAATCGGCGGAGCCATCCACATGGCGCTCGGAGCTTCTTACCCCGAAGCTGGCGGAAAAAATCAGTCCGGCTTGCACTGGGATTTAATCAAAAACATGAAAAACGGCTCCGAAATCTACGCGGATGACGTTTTGATTTACAAAGACGGAAAGTTCGTGATATAAATGGCTGCACACGAAAACTGGATTGAAAAAGACCTGAAATACGTCTGGCACCCGGACACCCAGATGAAAGAGTATGAAAATTCCGAGCCGATTTTGATTGAAAAAGGCAAAGGAATCTACGTCTGGGACGACAAGGGCAACAAATACATTGATGCGGTCGCCTCATGGTGGGTAAATACGCTCGGCCACTCAAATGAACGCTTGAACAGGGCGCTTTTTGAGCAATCGCAAAAAATAGAGCACATTTTGCTTGCCGGATTCACGCACAAGCCGGCTATTGAGCTTGCAGAACGGCTGATAAAGCTCGCAGGCGGGTCTTTTTCAAAAGTTTTCTATTCCGACAACGGCTCCACCGCGGTCGAAGTTGCACTAAAAATGGCTTATCAATACTGGTACCAGTCAGGACGCCCTGAAAAGAAGAAATTCGTTGCGATGACCGATTCCTACCACGGCGATACGCTCGGTTCGGTTTCTGTGGGCGGAATTTCTCTTTACAAGAAGATTTTCAAGCCGCTTGTCTTTGAAACAATCGAAGTTCCGGCGCCGTTTTGTTACAGGTGCCCAAAAGACTGCAAAAAGGGCGAATGCGCGATTGATTGCATTGAATTTGTTGAAAAAACATTCGAAAAACATCACAAAGAAATCGCCGGCATGATTGTTGAGCCGATTATTCAAGGCGCTGCGGGAATGCGCGTGTATCCGCCCGAATATTTGACAAAACTGCGCGCGCTGTGCGACAAATATGACATTTTGCTGATTGATGACGAGGTCGCAATGGGTTTTGGACGCACGGGGAAATATTTTGCGTTTGAGCATGCAAATATTGAGCCGGATATTTTCTGCGTGGCAAAAGGGATTACCGCAGGCTACATTCCTCTCGCGGCAACGATTACAAACGACAAAATTTACAATGCTTTTTACGATGACTACTCAACGGCAAAGGCTTTTTACCACGGGCACAGCTTTACGGGCAACCCTTTGGCCTGCGCAGTTGCGATTGAGAACCTGAAAATTCTCGAAGAAGAAAAAATCATTGAAAATTTGCCCCCAAAATGCGCATATTTCAAAAAATCAATGGAAAAATTCAAAAACCTTGAACATGCCGGAGATGTCAGACATTTTGGGATGATTGGGGCAATAGAGCTCGTAAAAAACAAAGAAACCAAAGAACCTTACACGTTTGCGGAGCGAATGGGGCACAGAGTTTACCTTGAGGCGCTGAAACTCGGGGCGATTTTGCGGCCGATTGGCAATGTGATTTATTTTATCCCGCCTTACGTGATTACGAACGAAGAAATCGACAAATTGACGCAAATCGCATACGAAGCGATAAAAAAGGCGACGGGAAGCCCGCAATAGCTTCATTTTTCGACAATATATTAACTTTTGTAAACAAAAATATACTTTTTATATAAAAAAGTAGCAATTTTTATCTCTAAAAATTTTTTATATAAGTACGAGAGATATTAAGAGAAAAAAGAGAAAACACAGCCAACCACAGGAGGAACAAATGTCAAGAGTACTTATTTCAATGCCCGAAAAATTTTTAGAAGAAATCGACACAGTAGCTGGAAACGAAAATCGTTCGAGAAGTGAACTTATCAGAGAAGCACTCAGAACATACATTCACCGCAACAAAGTCAGAGAAAACACACTCGCAGCTAAAAATGCAGCAATTCTTGAAGCACTGCTGGATTAACGTCAAAAATGACGAACTAATAGGGATTTAAAAACTAGACTAAAGGCTTTTGAGGCAATACTGACTAATGGGGAAGATTTAAACAAAAAGCGGCCGTTTTGTGCCGCTTTTTTGTGTTGTACGGTGATTTATTGCCCATTTGAGGGATAAAATTGGCGTTTTTCTTATTTATAATCCGCAAAAAGGAGATAAATAATGGAACTAAAAGAAAAAGCAGCGGATTTTTCGCTCAAAGGCATAAACAAAGACGGAGAAGAATTTGAGTTCAAGCTCTCGAACTATCTGGGCAAACCGGTCGTACTTTTCTTTTATCCCGGCGATTTCGGCTCAAAATGCACGCTTGAGGCGCAGGATTTCAGCGAACATTTTAAAAATTTGGCTGATGTGGTTGAAATTGCGGGAATCAGCCCCGATGATTCGGCTTCACACAAGGAATTTATGGAAAAATACGACATTAAAATCCCGCTTTTATCAGACCCCGAAGCAAGAATCATAAAAGCATACGGAATCTGCGAAGCAACGAATATCGAGGACAAAGAGTTCATACGCTCAACGTTTTTAATCGACAAAGAGGGCAAAATTGACTCAATCTGGAAAGACGTGAACGTAAACGGCCACGCAGAGGAGGTTTTGATGGCGCTCAAAGGCTGCGAATAAAGCCCGAGAACGGGTTTTACATCCTTTCGGGAGCACTTACGCCCAAAATGCCCAGAGCATTTTCAATTACCGTTGAAACCGCTTTTACAAGGGCCAAACGCGCAAGGGTCAGTTCCCTGTCATCCGACAAAACACGTGAAAACGTGTAAAACTGATGAAAAGCGCCCGAAAGCTCCTGCAAATACTTGCAAAGCATGTACGGAGCACGGTGGTTTGCGGCGGCGAGGATGAGGGATTTGAACTCCTCAAGCTTCAAGATTAATTTTTTAGCCGCAGAAATCGATTTTTCATCATCAACCGCCCATAAAGCATCCAAATTTGCATTCATAAGCTCGGTTTCAAGCTCATCCTGCTTAAACAAGGCCGGTTTTGAGGCTTTTGTTTCAATATCGATTCTTTCTGAGGTTGCATTTCTAAAAATCGAGCAGGCGCGCGCATGTGCGTATTGAACGTAGAAAACCGGGTTCTCGTCCGTGTTGGATTTTGCTAGTTCAATGTCAAAATCGAGCGTAGTGTTGATATCGCGGATAATCATCCAGTATCTTGTCGCATCCACGCCGACCTCATCGACCAAATCTTCAAGCGTAACCATATTTTTACGCTTTCCCATGCGGGTTTGTTCACCGTTAATCACAAGATTAACAAGCTGACCGAGCAGAACCTCGAGTTTGTTCGGATCATGCCCCAAAGCCTCAATCGAAGCTTTCATTCGGGCAACATAACCGTGATGATCAGCGCCCCAGATGTTTATCAGGCGCTCAAAGCCCCTTTCGAACTTATCATAATGATAGGCAATATCAGCGGTCAGATAAGTATTTGAGCCGTCCGATTTTTTGATAACTCTGTCCTGATCATCGCCAAATTCGGAGGATTTGAACCAAATAGCGTCCTCTTTTTCGTAAAGAAGCCCTTTTTCTTTCAATTTTTGAATACAAGCGTCGACTTTTCCGGATTTATGCAGCTCAAGCTCCGAATAAAACACGTCAAAGTGCGTATTGAACTTATTTAACAGCTCTTTTTGAAGCTCCAGCATTCTTTTTCTTGCAAAATCCGAAAGATGTTGAAGCTGTTCGACAGAAAGCGCCTTGGACAAGGATTTTGCGTACTCAGGCTCCTCATTTACGAACGCTTTTGCCACTGGAATCAAATAATCGCCGGGATAATAGCTTTTTCTTTCGATTTCGTCAGCCGGGAAGTCAATTTTCTCGCCAAGTTCTTGCAAAACTCTTATATGCAGGGATTTTCCGAGATTTTTAATCTGATTTCCCGCATCATTAATATAAAACTCCTGGGTAACGTCATATCCCGCAAATTTCAAAAGATTTGCGAGCGCACTGCCCATTGCGGCCCATCTCCCGTGGCCGATGTGAAAAGGGCCGGTCGGATTTGCCGAAACGTACTCAAGAAGAACTTTTTCGCCATGCCCGGAATCATTTGAGCCAAAATCTTTTTTATTATTCAAAATTTCCGCAACAGACGCATTGAGAAAGCTTTTTCCGAGCTTAAAATTGATAAAACCGGCAACAGTATTGGTTTCCAAATCATTTTCTTTAATTTCGGCAGCAACATTCTGGGCGATAACCGCCGGAGAAAGCTTCGCAAAGCGGGCAAATGAGGACACATTTACCGCAAAATCGCCGAATTCTTCATTTTTGGGCGTTTCAGCATTCAGGGTGAATTTGTCCTCAGCTGTCATTTGCCCGAGTTTTCCGTTTTTTATTGCAGATTTTACCGCATTTTCCGTGATTTCAGTAATATATTGTTTTAGCATAGTGATAAAATTATACTCAAAACACAAAAAATGTTAAACATGCGGTTTTTGGGAATTATATGTAATTTTCACCAACATTGCG
>CALUPP010000041.1 GCA_944322685.1 Candidatus Gastranaerophilales bacterium | reverse complement strand
GGAGCCCAGATTTTGTGGGAAAAATTTATGTCGCTGACCACAACATCCAGCGATTTTGCATAAGGTGCAAGTTTTTTCAAAATATCGGGTTTAAACATCAAAAGTTCGCTCGTTACGTAAGAATTTGCACATGCAACCGTCAAAACGCCCTGAGAATTCAGTGATTCGGGCTTTGAAAGCGCTTCAAACTTCTTCCCGACGACTTTGCCCCAGAATTTTGCGAGCATTGTTTTTTTTATGCCCGCTTGCAAGCCGGAATTATTGATTACAGAGCTCAAAACATCGCCTGCGGTCTCAAATTTTGTGTATAGAATCTTTTTTGTCATTTTTTCAGCGCACACTCCGCATATTCAAAGTCGCTCAACGCGTCAATGTCGCCCACTGCGCCGTTTAGGTACAATTCGGGCTTTTTGCCGATAAAATCTTTAATCTCTTTGAGCACATCCGTCCTGATAATGTAAGTTGCGCCGGTTTCGCAGTACATAGGCAGGTGCAAATCCGTGTCCTGCCTGCGCGGGCGGTGCCTGTAATCGTAAAGCGCCTCATAATTTCCGTCAAGATTTTTGCGCCAGAGCGCATGCGTAACCCCCATCGGGCGTGCGGCAAAAACCGAATCGCAATCCGATGCAAAAAACAGCTCAAACGCCTCATCTATCTGCTTTTCATCGCGCAGCGGGCATGTGCATTGCAAAAGCACCGTGATATCCGGCTTGTAGCCCTCTTTTTCAAGTTCGTTCAGCACTTGCAGCAAAACCGGCGCAGTTTTTGTCTCATCTTGCGCAAGTTCCATGGGTCTGTCAACGACTTGTGCACCAAATTCCTCCGCAACACGTTTTATGCGGCTGTCTTCGGTCGACACAACGGTTCTGGTGATATATTTGGATTTTAAGGATGCTTCAATTGTATATGCAATTAGTGGTTTTCCGGCAAGCGGTTTTATATTTTTCCCGGGTATTCCCTTAGAACCGCCTCGTGCGGGAATTATCGCTAATATTTCCATTTTCATACCTTGTTGATAAAAATTCTCGGCCAAAAGCCGGATTTTACCGCCCTAATCCAATATTTCTTCTAAAATCTTAGCGTTAGTTACTGCTTTTTGCGGGTTTGGGAGTTTTGTGCGTTTGATATAGCTTCTGAGAGCTTCTCTTACCAATTCGCTTCTTGTTCTTTGTTCTTCATCGGCAACCGCATCGATTTTGCTCAGAAATTCATCGGGCATTGAAACCAAAATTCTTGCCATAGCTTCTCCTTACTTAATAGTCTGTGTTAGATGATGTCTGAATTCTATTATACATCATTATGTTATATTTTCTATATCAAAATGGCTTATTATTATGATACTGTTACAATTTTTTAACTAAATTTGGGTACTTCGGACACAAGACAGTGGATTCCGCCGCCTCCGTCGCATAAAAGCGCGCCCACGTCCACAAAATGAACATTTTTCGGCTCGACATATTTTTTTATAGAATCTGTGAACATTTTTTCACAATCCGTACCGATAAGTGCGGCAATTTTGTCGTTTATGCCCAGCTGGCTGTTTAGCTGAGATTTATTTGTAATATAAACAAGCGTGCCGTCCTCTTTTTTGTTCACGACTGCGTTCATATAGTTCAATTCATGCGTTAAATCCTTAGGCCCGTTTCGATATGTTGTGAGATAAATCCGCCCCGGCACGGGAATTGGCTCAAATCCCTCTTTTTGCAGAATGCTGATGATTTTTTTAGCCTGCGGATTGTTATTGCTGCTGACTTCTTGTGAAAAACTTTTCAGCTGCCATTTCAGCCGGTGATATACGCCGGTTAATTTCAAATAAAGCCTTATATTTCGTTTGTTTTTTGCTTCTTCGCGGAGCTGTTTTGTCTTGTCCTCCATTTCTTTAAGGCATTTTAGCGTAAGTGAATCATCCGCAACAAGAATTTTCTTTTTGTCAAGCGGCCGCACAAAAAGGTCTAAATGGAAGTCCATTTGCGGAATGAGGTGAATTTTATCGACTCCGTAAATCTTTTTAAGCACATTTATCGGAGTTTCAGCCGCGCTGTCGGCGCCCATTAGCAGCTCCTCGCGTCCGTCCTTGTTTATGTAGAAAAAATTGCCTCCGGCCTTGTAATTGTAGCTTGTTTTTGAGGTAAGGTTGAATTTTTTTTCTAAAAAACTGGCAAATTCAAAGTTTTCTTGCCTGCTTACTACATTTTTCTGCGGAGTAATTGTCGCCATATCCTGTCCCCAGACAGAAAAAGAGCTGTCCCAGCCTTTGCCCATCAGGGATTGGGTTTGTTCCTTAAATTTTGCACAAAATACCCTAAATCCGCTTTTTTCGCCGATTTTGACCATGTCCGAAACCAGCTCTGGCTTGTTTATGTTCATAACAACGGCTTCAAGCTTTCTTGCGTCGTATCCTCGGAAATTCGGGTGTTTTCGGGGTGATTTGGGGTAAGTATTGGATGCATAATTTAGGGAAATCATACTTTTTTAAAACACGTGAAAAAATTTTTTGCTAGAAATTTCAAAAAAATTAAAAAGCCGCTTTTGGGGCGGCTTTTTAGCTATTTTCAGAAAAATTAATCCTTTTCTAGTCGTTTTGAGCGAGTTTTTCCCGGACTTTTGCCTCGACTTCAGCGAGAACATCGGGATGAAGCTCAAAATATTCTTTTGCTTTTTCGCGTCCCTGCCCAAGTTTTTCTTCGTTGTAGCTGAACCAGGCGCCCGCTTTTTTTACAATGTCCATATTCACGGCAACATCAAGAATACAGCCGATTTTGCATATTCCTTTGCCGAAAATAATGTCAAATTCACAGGTTTTGAACGGAGGAGCGACTTTATTTTTAACAACTTTGACTCTTACGCGGTTTCCGATGTCTTTGTCGTCTTTTTTGATTGTGTCGCATCTTCTGATGTCCAAACGTACGCTGGAATAGTATTTCAGCGCGTTTCCGCCGGTGGTTGTTTCGGGGTTTCCGTACATAACGCCGATTTTTTGGCGGAGCTGATTGATAAAAATGACTGTTGTGTTGGTTTTTCCGACAATACCGGTCAATTTTCTCAGCGCTTTGCTCATCAGACGTGCCTGCAAGCCCATTTGCTGGTCTTCCATCGCGCCTTCGATTTCTGCTTTCGGAACAAGCGCCGCAACCGAGTCAATAACCACGATATCGACAGCCGATGAGCGGACCAGTTCTTCTGCGATTTCAAGCGCCTGTTCGCCGGTGTCGGGCTGTGAAATCAGCAATTCATCGACATTTACGCCGAGATTTCGTGCATATTCTGGGTCAAGAGCGTGTTCTGCGTCAATAAACGCCGCAATTCCGCCTCTTTTCTGGCATTCTGCGACGATATGCTGCGCGAGCGTGGTTTTACCGCTGGCTTCGGGCCCGTAAACCTCAATAACTCTGCCTCTGGGCACCCCGCCAATCCCCAATGCCAAGTCCAGTGCCAGCGCTCCTGTCGGAATTGCCTCAACAGAAACCGCGGTTTTGTCGCCGAGCTTCATAATTGAGCCTTTTCCGAAGTCTTTTTCGATTTTTTCTATTGCTAATTTTAATGCCTTATTTCTTTCTTCCGAAACATTAGGTGCTGCTTCTTTTTCTTTAACTGCCATCAGTTTTTCTCCATTCATTTAATAATAAGATTTTACAGTATTCATCGGTTATATTCAATAATTATTATTTTTGACCCTGCTATTAACATTTTGTCATGCGGAACTTTATCCATATTCGACAAGGCCTGTGGTCTCTGAAAAGGGTTCAGGATTATAAAAATGTCAATTTATAGACATCTGTCTATATTATTATAACACCGAAAATCCTAATTCAAAAATCCTCTATTTAAACGGTTCATATTTCTTAACGAATATTTATACTTATTTTATAAATTATAGTATTGGGGATGATATTTTGGCAGTTAATTCACGTAATTTAAAGAAAAAAGAGAAAATTTCGCAGCCTGACTTAAAGGTTGTAGAAAAATCAAAAGTTTTCACAAAACCGTATAACGATATTGATTTGAACCGTTGGAAAGAATACGGGCACATAAAAACCGACACGCTGTGGGAGTTTCCCAACAGAATTAAGGAAAACGGGCACTCGTATGACTATCACGGGAACTACATCCCCCAGATTGCGCAGCAGCTGTATGAAAGATTCACTAAAAAGAACGATATTGTGCTGGATTTGTTCTTCGGGTCGGGCACATCGGGCATTGAGGCGCTGAATATGGGCAGACGCTGCATCGGCGTTGAGCTCAAGCAGGAAATGGTGGATTATGTGAGCGAAAAATTCACCCCGAAACAGCTTGTTACGGATGTGAACCTGATTTGCGGCGACAGCGCTTCTTCTGAGATTTCTGATATGATTCAGGCGCGTTTGGACGTCATGGGCCGTGAAAAAGCGCAGTTTTTGGTGCTTCATCCGCCTTATGACG
>CALUPP010000040.1 GCA_944322685.1 Candidatus Gastranaerophilales bacterium | reverse complement strand
TGGTAATCTCCTGCCCGTGTGCGCTTGTGATTTCTGTGCCGTTGAGCTTTTTCGCCGGCATTGGCGGGGCTTCTCGGGCCGGAATTTTGATAAAGGGAAGCAGTTTTCTTGAATTGCTTGCAAAACCGGATGCTGTTGTCTTTGACAAGACGGGAACGCTCACAAAAGGAACTTTTAAAGTAACGGAAATCGTTCCGGAGAACGGATTTTCGAAAGAAGAAGTCCTTGAATGCTCAGTTTTTGCTGAAAATTATTCAAATCACCCGATTGCTGCCTCTTTAAAGGCCGCTTGGGGAAAAGAAATTGATTCGGCGCTGATAAAAAACGAAGAAGAGCTCGCCGGACGCGGAATAAGGGCGGTTGTCGGCTGCGATGAGATTCTTTGCGGCAACGGGTTGCTGATGGAGCAGTTTTCTGTTGATTATTCAAAAAATGAAAGCGCCGGAACCGTTGTTTACGTTGCCAAAAACGGAAAATATGCAGGCTGCATCGTTATTTCGGATGAAATCAAAGAGGATGCGGCCGATGCGATAAAATCTTTGAAAAATATCTTTGCAAAAACATACATGTTGACGGGTGACAACTCAAAAACCGCTCAATATTGGGCGAATGAGCTCCGTTTGGACGGATTTTTTGCGGAATTAATGCCCATTGACAAGGTGGAGAAGCTTGAGCGGCTGATTTCTGAAAAAGCGCGCGGAAAGTCAGTAATTTTCGCCGGCGACGGAATAAATGACGCGCCCGTGCTCACAAGAGCCGATGTGGGCATCGCAATGGGCGGTTTGGGCTCAGATGCTGCGATTGAGGCGGCTGATGCGGTCATTATGGATGATAAGCCCTCAAAAGTTGCTCTTGCAATAAAAATTGCGCAAAAAACAATGAAAATCGTTAAGCAAAATATCGTTTTTGCCATTGGCATAAAGGCTTTGTTCCTGATTTTGGGGGCATTCGGTCTCATGAGTATGTGGGGTGCTGTGTTTGCGGATGTCGGCGTTACCCTGATTGCCGTTCTGAACGCTTTGAGGGCGTTGAAAGTTTAAAAAACCTCTTTTACGCGATTTTATAACATTTTACGCTGAAAATCGCCAAAATAGCCGGTTTAACTTCCATATTTTCTTGCTGAATGCGCAAAAATTCGTCAGTGATGATTAGAAGCGCCTCAAGATGAGTTCGAAATGACTTTATGAGCACTTTTTAAGAATATCCGGTGAAAAATTCTAAAAAAATCCCTCCTTTTTCGGGAGGGACTTTTTTATGCGATATTTTCGAAATGCTGCGTTTGGGATTCTCTTGCTTTTTGGACTCTTGCGTAAATTGTGTTTGAATATGTATATTTCAGCGAGGTGCTGTTGTAATATTCCAGCGCTTTTTTAAGATCGCCCTTTGCCAGCTTATTTTTCGCTTTAAAACAGTAAGCTCCGAGTATAAGGTTCAGCTGCGGGTCTTTTCTTGCGGCTTCCATTAGTTTTTCTGGTGTTTTGTATTTGTCCAATATGCTTTTTATGTTCCCGCCGTAATAATTCGGACGTTGGTACATGTCTTTTATTGTTATTGTTACAAGCTGCATAATGCCGCTGCCGTTGTTTGTCGGAACATTTTGCTCATAGCCGGTTTCCTGGCCTGCGATATGCGCAATGACAATCGGATCTACCCCTGTTTCACGTCCTGCTTTGATTATCATGTCTGCCATTTCGTCCGCGTTGACATTTTTTCTCGCTCTGGGGTGTTCTTTGATGATTTGAGTTATCGTTTCCTTTTGTCTTTGGTATGCTTTTTGTTCAATGTCTTCAATTCTGCTTTTAAGAGATTTTATTGCTTTGTTTTCGTTTGTTTTTCGTACTGATATTCGTGATTCCATGTATGGTTTGCTTACATAAGTCGAATCAGCTGCTGCTGTGTAAATGTTTCCATCTAAACTCAATCCTCTGCTCATTGTGTTTGTTCATCCTCTCTTAAACATTATCCATACTTTAATAAAGTATTTTTTGAGGAAAAAATTGCCTTTTTTTGTAAAAAAAATTTGTAAATTGCAAAATTCTTATTTATTATTCGAAAATTTTTTATCTCTCATGACAAAATATCTCCTGCATTGAAGAATTTTGTCGTATCCGAGCATAATTCCGAGCATAAAATCCTGTTCGGGCGTGAGTTTGTTCAGCGGTTTGTCAAAAGTGGACACGACTTTTATGCAGTCTTTGTTGCCGAAGAACACATTTATGACTTTTTCGTTCACATTTTTGATTTCGTAGGGAATTTTTTCTCTTTTTAGCTTTGATTCGATTACTGCGCGGTTTTGGGCCTTTTCTGTTGTCAAAATGAGGCTTCTCAGGCCTTTTTTGTATTCATAAATATGGTGATAAAAAACTCGCAGCTCGTTGTATTGCTCATTTGTCGGCATATCCGCCAAACCAAAAGCAGGATTGTTTTTGGGCGGTAAAGATTTTTCACTTTTTGCGGAATTTGTGAATTTTACGCTGCTAATCGGGCTTATAATCATTTTTCACCTAAATTTTTCTTTAAATAAATGTAAGGCAAACCTAACTTTTTGTCAAGAACCCGATTTGTGCTGATTTTTTTAATTATGCTTCAGCTTTTGTAAAAATCTTTGTTATGTTCGGCCAAATATGCGGTTTTTGCTTCGTCTATTATGGCAAAAAGTTCGTCATTCACCGCCTTTTGCCTCTTTAGGGTATTTTTCGCCTTTTCAGGGTCAAAATTTATATTTTTAACGTTTTCAAGATAAAAATTATTGGCGTCTTTAATAAAATCTTGCGCCGTGCTGTTGCATTTTTGCTTCAAATTTTCATAAACATCGTTGAATTCTTGAATAGAGGGCAGTTGTCGGTTTCTATTTGTGTCAACAAACTTTTGCATATTTTCACGGCCGTTGTAGAAGAATTCTTTTTGGTTGATTATTTTATCAGCTGATTTTTGCATTCTGCCCAGCCTGTCAAGCCCAGTATTAATATTGATTTTTGGGCTTTTTAATGTTTTTTGGAACTCATCTCGCTGAAGTTTCAGCTTCATTGCGTCGTTGTAGGGTGTTATGAGCATAAAATATTGTGCCGATAGCAGGCATTCATTTGTATCTGTATATTTTTGGTAAATTTTTCCGCTGTTTTTGAGGTTAATGCTGCTGAGTTTGTTTTCAAAATTGTTTTCTTGGCTTCTTATGTAATCAGTTATGGGCTTTATCTTTTCGAATTCGTTGTTTTCCAGGAATTCGTCCGATTTTGCTTTTGCGATTTTGGATTTTAGCCTGGTTTTGTTATAAATCGGCAAATTCGACATTTTTTCTATACTTGCAAATGTGCGTTTATTTTGTTCGTATTGCTCCATTGCGTCGAGGGCCAGTTTTGCGCCGGGGAGAAGTTTTTCCTTTGGGGCGTCTTGAATGTTTAATTTGTATTGAAAAAGCTGATTTTCTTTGAATTTTACAAAATTCACAACTTGCTGCGCGTTGTAGCCGATTTTTCCGGTTTCGATGTACAAAGTGCGGCTGTCGTTCATAAACGGAACGATTTTTTCGTCAAATTCAGATTCAAACTCGTCAAAAGTCCGTGTTAAAATGTTCGGATTGGATTTAAAACCTAGATTGTAAGCGGGTTTGACCGTGTTAAACATAACAGGTGCAATTTTCATGGACAAATACTCCTTTTTATGGCAACAAAGCGATTATATCATGGAAAATATTGCAAAAATTCGCATTTATCTGCAAAAATTTCAAAAAACATCCATGCTGCCGCTTCTTAACCCCTCTAAATCCAGCGTAATATAAGAGATTTCTAAATTTTTCAATTTTGTAACAATTTCGTCTTTTTTGTTTAAAAATTCGTTGAATTTTTCCTGAGAAATTTCAATTCTCGCGATATTTTCGTGCAAACGCAGCCGGCAGCATTCAAAACCGTGCGATTTCAGAATTTCTTCGCCTTTTTCAACGATTTTGAGTTTTTCGGGCGTTAGCTGCGTTACGTATGGAAACCTCGTAGCCAGACAGGGCGAGGAGGGTTTGTTAAAAAGCTCGATTCCGCAGGTTTTTGCGTATTCTCTGATTTCGCGCTTTGTGATTTTGAATTCTGCGAACGGCGAAATCACGCCGAGCTCCGCGAGCGCTTTTCTCCCGGGGCGGTAAACGCCCAAATCGTCAAAATTCGTTCCGTCAATGATGTTTTTTCTGCCGTTTTCTTTGGCAATTTTAAATGCCGCCTCAAAAAGCATCTTTTTGCAGTGATAGCAGCGGTCTTTGGGGTTTTTCAAAATTACTGGGTTTTGAAAAATGTCAATTTTTATGATTTTTTGGCGGATATTGTGTTTTTTGCACAAATCCTGCGTAAGCCGGATTTCATCAGCGGTTTGAAACCCCGAATTGAACGTCAGAGCAAGGATATCCTGCTCTTTGCACAAATAAAGCAAAAGCAAACTGTCGATTCCGCCTGAAAAAGCAAGGCATAAGCCCTGCTCGTTCAGTTCGGTAAGATATTTTTTCAGTTTTTCGAATTTAAAGTGCATTTTCGTTTACCGTTTTGCGGCTAAGCAAAAGGCAGCCGAGGTACATGAGCGCTCCTACGGCAAAAAGCCCGATTAAATTGCCCGCAGCGGGGGAAATCGAAGCGAGAATGGCGGATTTTGCCTGAAAAGCTTCGGAAACTGCGTAAAAAACGCCCTCAGTCTGCATCATTACGGAATCTGAGATGTTCAAAAGCGACCATTCAAGTCCGTCGGGCTTTGAAGAAGCATATTGTGCGATGAAGCCCGCAAGAACCAGCGAAGTTCCGCCAAAACCGTAAGAAAGCTTTTTCATGTCGATTTTTTGCGCAAGAACAACAATCGCAGCCGTCAAAACGCCCTCTGCAAGCCCGATAGGAAGATGGATTGCCTGCATAAGGCCTGAAAAATGCAAAAGTCCTGAAAGCGCAATCGAACCTGACAACGCGCCCTCAATAACAACGGCCGCAGCGCCCAGCTGCAACGCGCCTACGGAAGCAAGAACCGCGCCGAGGACGGGTTTGTTTTTGTCCGCAAAAGTTTTGTAAAGCAGCGGATAAGCTACAAAACAAGCCAAAAATCCCATGTTAAAAATGTTGCATCCGAGCGCAAGAAGCCCGCCGTCAGCGAAAAATACCGCCTGCACCGTCAAAATTGAGCAAATCGCAAGAAATGCCGCATAAGGCCCCAACAATGCCGCCAAAAGCACCGCTCCGACCACATGTCCGCTTGAGCCTGTCGCAGGAATCGCAAAATTTATCATTTGCAGCGCAAAAACAAGCGCAGTGAGCATCACAGCGGGCATGATTTTGTCTTTTGGAAAGTCTTTTCTCGCTTTTTTGAACGCGTAAAACGCTGTTACGCCTGCGATTGCGAGCATCGGGACGCCCGTGACCGGGCAAATAATTCCATTTCCTAAATGCATAATTTATTCTCCTTTTTCTTTCAGTGACATAACTCTCAAAACCGGATTTTCGTAGGGCCTTTTGCCCGCACCGTATCCGATTTTTTCAATAACGAAGCTTTCCGGCAGTTTTTCGCCCGTATAAAGCGCAGCAGCAATTGCAGCACCCGTCGGGGTAACCATTTCGCCGTTATTTTCCGTGATTTTTAGTGGCAAAGCGTATTTTGCGGCAATTTCGCATACAGCCGGCACCGGTACGGGAATTTTCCCGTGCTGGCACTCAACAAAGCCCTGACCGTCCGTTAAAGTCGAAAAATAAACCTTTTCAGGGCCCAAATCGTCGAATAAAACCGCAAAACTCACAATATCAGCGATTGAATCAATCGCGCCGACCTCGTGAAAATGAACGTCTTTGATTTCTTTTCCGTGGACTTTTGCTTCGGCTTCGGCGACGATTTTGAAGATTTTTTTTGCCAAATTCTTCGCATTTTCGGTAATTTCGGCCTTTTCAATGATTTTGTTCACATCATCAAGGTTTCTGTGCTCATGATGGTGATGATGGGCGTCGTGGTGGTGATGTTCGGGCAAAATAACGTCAAAATCCGTTGCCATAATTGCGTTTACGGGCTTTTTTGAGATAACGTATTTGAATTCGTTGTCCAATTTCATTGATGCGAGTGCTTTTTCGAGCTTTTCACGTGATGCGCCCAAATCCAGCAGCGCAGCAACCGACATATCGCCCGAAATCCCGGATTTGCATTCAAAATATAGGTTCATTTCTTTACTCCTGCTATTTTTCTGTTAATCTGGCTTGCGCTGTACCCCGCGTTGAAGCCGTTGTCGATATTTACGACCGTCATTCCCTCAGCGCAGGTGTTCAACATGGTCAAAAGCGCCGAAAGCCCCTGAAATGAGCTTCCGTAGCCAACTGAAGTCGGCACGGCAATGACCGGAACGTCCACGAGCCCCGTAATTATGCCCCCGAGCGCGCCTTCCATTCCCGCGACGGCAATTATGACGTTGGCTTTTCGGATTTCGTCGATTTTGTCGAAAAGTCTGTGAATTCCCGCGACGCCTATGTCATAATAGCGTTTTACGCTGCTTCCGTAGAACTCTGCGACCGCGGCCGCTTCCTCCGCGACCGGAATATCGCCTGTTCCGCCCGTGCAAACCGCGATTTCGCCGATTTTTTCGGTATTTTTTTGAACAAGCGTCACAACGCGCGCTTTTTCGTTGTAATTTATTTCAGGAAATGCGTTTTTCAAGGATTCCGCCTGCTCTTTTGAGGCTCTGGTGCCGATTACGTTTTGTCCGTGGGCTTTGAATTCGGAAAAGATTTTCACAAGCTGCTCGTTTGTCTTGCATTCGCAAAAAACGGCCTCGGTGCAGCCCCGGCGCTTCTGGCGTTCGATATCAAGTTTTGCAAAATCTATGTCAATGTATTTTTCGCTCATTTTTTCACTCTGTTTTCTCAATTTTTCCGGAATTGTCGCGCAAAAACTTTTGTTTTGTGGCGATTCTGTTCAAAAGTGCCACAGCCGCGGCGATTGCCATCGTATTTGTTGCAAAAGTCAAACCGTATGCCCAATTTTTGGATTTTAGCATGTTTTTCTGCTGTTTTTGGGGTAGAGAAAGAATTTCTTTGTACGATTTTATTTTACCATTTTCAAACACGTTGGTTTTGAAAATTTTGTCGAACTTCTTATGAATCGGGTTTTGGATTAACTTTTCTCCGAAAAACAACAACGGCACCGTAATCGAAAAACGGCGCGCATTTTCCAGTTTTTCGTATTTATCGCGGCTTGCGTAAAAATAGCTTGCGATGCTCACCGGATAAATCAAAAATCCGTAATGAGCGAGCTCCAGGTCGCAGTTTTTTGTAAAATCCAGGTGTTTCAGCACTTTGTCGAGGGCAGGCTCCATTTTTTTGTAGAGATTTTTGTTTTTTGCCGCCCCAAGGATGGCTGCTGTCGCGCCCAGGCCCGCAATAGCGCTAAAACCCAGCGTTTTTAGCAGTTTTAAGGCCTTTTTTCGGGCTTGTTGGCGTTGTTTTTGTTCATTTTTATTTTCCAGCCCGACAACGGTAGTGAATTCTTGCTTTCCGCTTTCAGAAAGGGTCATTGCGTTTCTTAGCGGTGCAATTCCGAAAACCAGCGGCAAAATGAGGCTGAAAGTGGACGCAATTTGCCCGAATTTGCCCAGTTTTATTGATTTTAGGGTGTTTGGGCTTTTTATATTTTTTAATTCGCTAAACGGCGTGGAAAGCTGGGATTTTGTGATTTTATTCTGCGCTGCGAACGTTGCGGAGCTGAGTTTTGCGGCTGCCGGAGCCGAAAAATAAAATATTGCCGACTCGGACAGCTCTGCAAAGCTGATTTCGCGTGATTCGTCCCTGCTTCTGGAAAGGCTGAGGCGCGAAATAAGGCACCCGCCGGTATCTCTGGCGAACATTCCGGCCGATGAGCTGGTTTCGAGCGTTTTTAGCAGGTTAGTAGCAATAGATACGCTGCTCATGCGGCCTCCTGTTTTCAAAAAGTATAAATTCGGGGTAAACAGGCTTTGTCAGGGGCTGGCCTATTGATTTTGAGGGGTAATTTGTTTCTTTTGCCGTAAAAATTTCCGATTTTATCCCGCTGAATCCGTTTCTTTGCAGGGCATCCGACGCCCCGCTTTTAAACAAATCCGACTGCCCGATAACGACCAGAGTTTTTTCGCTGCTGTTTTTGAAAAGGTTTTTTGCGATTTTGTCCTGGTCGTTGAGCGTGTTAAAAGTCCAGCCGTTTCTGAAAATTACGACCTGGTTTGAAAAATCGTCTTCAGATGAGGCTTTTCGAATGTCTTTTACCGAAAAATCAACGCATTTTCGCAGTTTGGGGCTGACTTTGTAAGGAAAAAATTCGATTCCGCGCATAATTTTTGTTTTTTCGCCGTAATCCCGCTCAAAATCGCCATCAGCGCCTATTTTTCGCAAATAATCCAAATCTTTTGAATGAAGATAGATTTTTCCCTCATTTGCTTCTTTAATCATCTCAAAAGAAAGGTCGGAAGCCTCAATGGGCAAGAATTTTTGCGCTTCCGGGCCCAGTTCGCGTCTTAAATTCAACACGAGCGTGTAGGCGTCCGAGCCGTCCGAGCAGCCGAAAAGATTGATTTTTACATTTTTTTCGTTTTTGTACCTTGAAGCCAAAAATCCGGCAAATTTTGCCCAATCCAGGTCTTCTCTGTTTAAATTTGTGTAATTGCAGTTTACAACGTTGCCGTCAGCGTCATAGCTGCGCATTCTTGTCGAAGAAAATGCCGGCCGGTAAGGATTAATCAGAACTTTCATCTTTCTCCTTTCCCGGTTTGTTTATTTTTGCAATCAAAAGCCCCAATTCAAACAACAAATACGTCGGAATCCCCAGCATAAGCTGGCTTACGACGTCAGGAGGGGTGAAAATTGCTGCGAGTATTAAAATTATGACGATTATGTACGGACGCAGATTGCAAAGTGATTCGTAGGTGATAATTCCGGATTTTACGAGCGCAATCGTCACAAGCGGCGTCTGAAACATCACTCCGAACGCTATTGCCATCGCCAAAGTGAGATTTATTATGTTGGAAAGCCCGAACATAGGGTTTATGTTGGTTGAAGCAAAGCTCAGCCCGAATTTTACGACCATCGGCATGATTACGAGCACGCAAAACGCCGCTCCGGCCGCAAAGAGAATCGTCGAGGCAAAAACAACGTTTTTTATGAACTTTTGTTCATGCTCATAAAGCGCCGGAAGCAAAAAATCCCATATTTTTTTCGCCATGTAAGGAAAACAAACGATTACATCCAGCACCAGCGCGGTTTTTAGCTGGATAAGGAATACCTCCATCGGCGAGAAGAAATTGAAAGTCATATTGCTGCTTCCTGCGATGGTTTTTGTCAGCCAATTGAGCACATGCGGCGCAAGATAAAGCGTAAACGGGATTCCGACGCAAAGAGAGATTATGCATTTGAGCAGCGTTTCTCTCAGCGCCTCAAGATGGGCTATTAAACTCTCGTTTTTGCTTTCCGTCATTGTTTTTTAAACGTCTTTGGGCTGGTATTCTTCGGGTTTTTCCGCAGAATCTTCGATTGCTTCTTTTATTCCTTTTGCTTCATCCTGAAGTATGTTTTTTGCCTTTTTATATTCGTAAGAAGCACGTCCGAGCGCTCTTGCGATTTCGGGGATGCGTTTTCCGCCGAAAAGCAGCAAAATAACTACCAAAATCAGTAATATTTCCGTAAAACCTAATGACATATTTTCTCCTTTTTGTCTATAACGTTCTTTGTTCTCTTATCGGGAAGATTTCTATCGCGCCAAAATGGCAGGCATGCTTGCAGGCGCCGCAGCCGATGCATTTTTGCGCATTGAGAATCGGTGTTTTCCCGTCAGGTTTGATTATAGCATGCGCCGGGCACGCAGAAACGCAAAGACCGCATTTTGAGCACTTTTCTTCGTTTATCATTGCCATTGCGATTCTTGTTTTTTGCTTTTCTTCAAGGCTGATGCGCCTGATTGCGCCCGATGGGCATACTTCGGAGCATTTTTTGCAGTCAAATTTGCATGGATTTTTTGAATAATCCAGCTGAACCGCCCCGTATTCGGAGCTTGCCTTTTGAATAATCTTGTTCGGGCAGTTTTCAACGCACAGATTGCAATTCAGGCAGCTGTTGAGAAAGCGTTCTTTGTCGCCTGCGCCCGGCGGGAGGATTACGTCCTTGATTTTTTCGGCAATTTTGTCCTTGAGCTCGATTCCGGCCTTAATCATCGCGCCGAAAACCGCAAGAGCTGATGCTGCGATGATTATTTCGCGGCGTTTTGCGTTGAATTTCACTTTTTCTGCGGGTTTGTGGCCGTATTTCATTGCGCCTTTCGGGCAAATGGCCGTGCATTTCAGGCATTTTATGCATATTTCGTTGTCTACGGCTTTTTCTTTGGCGTTGATTGCGCCTGCGGGGCAGTTTTTTTCGCACATTCCGCAAGAAACGCATTCAGGGTTCATATAGATTTTGTTAAAGGAAATTTTCGCCAAAAGCCCCAAAACCGTGCCCACCGGGCAAAAATTTGTGCAAAAAATCCTGTTTTTCCACAAAACCGCCGCAAGAACGACCACAATTGCGCAAATCCCGAGAACCGCGCCGGACATTGCCGAGCCAAAAAGCGTGTATGGCTCGATAAATCTAATTGCAGCCGCGCTTCCGCCGAGAAGAACGCCCCAGACGATTGCTGCGACAAAATATTTCAGCGGGAAGTTTTTTCCGGGGGCAAATTTGTTCTTTTTGATTTTTCCTTTCAAAATTCCTGCGATTTCCTGCAAAATCCCGAAAGGGCAGATGAGCGAGCAGTAAATCCGGCCGCAAACCAGCGTTAAACCGGCAAGAAAAAGCAAAATTACGAGCCCGATTATTGAAAAGTCAATTATCACCCGCTGAAAAACCGGTAAAAACTGCAAATCAAAGATTTTTACGGGATAAAACAATCCGAAAATCCCCAAAATTGCCATTGCAAAAATTAAAAGGGCAGCCGTGAGCCTTATTTTATAAATATTTTTCATCAGCTCATCGCCTTTTCTGCTTCTGCGTGGGCTTTTTTGACTTCGTCAAGAAGTTTCGGAATATCGAGGTTTTGCGGGCAGTTTTTGTTGCAAAGTCCGCATTTTATGCATTTATCCGCTCTTGTTGACTCTTCCAGCGCGTTGTAGTTGTAAACGAACATAAATCCGGCGTTGGGCGCCGTGCTTCCTTTGTACATGTTGTAAAGTCCGAAAATTCCCGGGATATTTATGCCTCTCGGGCAGACTTCCATGCAGTATTTGCAGGCTGTGCAGCTTATTGCGCCTTGTGATTGGATGATTTGTGCGATTTCGTGGCCGACTTTTTCTTCTTTTTCGCCGAAAGGCTTGTAATTTACAAAAGTGTCGACATTTTCTTTAAGCTGCTGCAAATTGCTCATTCCGCTGAGGATAGTGAACACGCGCGGTTTGCTTGCGACCCATTTCAGCCCGAAAGATGCCTGCGTTTCGTCGGGGCATTCCTGTTTTAGCTTTTGAGCGGCTTTGTCCGGAAGATTGCAAAGCACGCCGCCCCTTAGCGGTTCCATAACAATAACCGGAACCCCCGCGTCGTCCGCGATTTGGTACAATTCGTCCGCATTTACGACCTCCCAGTCGAGATAGTTCATCTGAAGCTGGCAAAAATCCCATTTGTGCTCTTTTATGACTTCTCTGAGCATCGCCGGATCGCCGTGGAACGAAAAACCGAGGTGTTTTATGAGTCCGTCTTTTTTAAGCTTCAAAAGTTCGCCGTACATGTCGTTGTTTCGGTAGTTTCCGATTGTATTTTTGTTGATATTGTGCACCATGTAGTTGTCAAAATATTCAACCTGGCACTTTTTAAGCTGTTCTTTAAATATTTTGTACACGTCTGACGGCGAGTTAACAAGGTAAGCCGGGTTTTTATCCGTCAAAAAGAAGCTGTCGCGCTTGTATTGCTTTAAAACCTCGCCGATAGCGTTTTCTGACTTGCCTTCTACGTACATGTATGCCGTGTCGAAGTAATTTGCGCCGTGTTCCATTGCGTAGGCGACCATTTTGTCGAGTTCGACCATATCTATTTTCCCGTCGCGCATTGGCAGCCTCATGCAGCCCAGCGAAATCAGCGGAATTTCCAGATTGTCGAATTTTCTTTTTACGACCTGATTTTCCGACTTTTTAATCTCTTTTTTTCCGCATCCGGACAAAAGCGCTGTTCCGCCCAATGCCAGTGCCGAGTTTATGATAAATTCTCTGCGTTTCATATTCTCTCCTTTATAAATTCAGGTTATTTATCCATTTTTTCACGTCATTTTTGGACGCAGTGCGTTCGTATGAGCTGAAACCTTGTACAACTTTTGCGTTCGGGGCGAGTTTTTGCATATCTGTGTATGTGGCAGATTCGCCTCCGCCTCCGTGTGTGCAGAACGGTACTATTATTTTCCCGTCAAAATCATTTTTAGTCAAAAAAGTTTTTACAGGCGGCGCCATTGTGTACCACCAGACCGGTGTACCGAGAAAAATTACGTCATATTCCGCGATATTTCCGTTTTCAACAAGCTCGGGCCTTGTGTCGTTATTTTTTTCCGTACGCGCCTGCTCAACTACGGTGCCGTAATCTTTCGGGTAAGCCTTTTGGGGCGTTATTTCAAACAAATCTCCGCCCGTAACATTCTGAATCTTTTGCGCAACGGCTTTTGTGTTGCCCGAGTAAGAATAATATGCCACAAGAACCTTTTTCCCGCTCATATTGACCTGTTCATTTTGTTG
>CALUPP010000039.1 GCA_944322685.1 Candidatus Gastranaerophilales bacterium | reverse complement strand
GCCGCATAATCGATTTTCAACTCGGAAATAAGGTGCGCAGCGGAAATCGCGCGTTCTTTTTCCTCAGAAAGCTCCTCTAAAATCAGCTCTTTCTGCTCCTCCCAGAAATCCTCGCTTTCTTCTTTCAATAGCGACAAAATCTGGCGCAATTCCGACTTGGTATTTTTGTCCTCATCATAGGTATATTCGTCGTTTTCGCAGATTGTTTCAAATTTTAACAGCGCTTTTAGCAAAACTACCGAAACCAGGGCATTTTTTTCCTTTTTATTGGTAGAAACAAGGTTTTTAAGGATATCAAACAACTCAAAGCTGAAAATCTGGTTGAGCGGCAATATTTCGCCGAGTCCGGTCAAGATTTTACTAAGGCAAAACAGCGCATCTGTACGATTTTCACCGTTCAAAAGGGTTTTCAAAGGAACAAGAAATGGGATTTCACCCGCAATATTTTCGGACATCGAGCTTTTTTTCATTGCAGAAAGAAGCTCGGGCACACAATCCGCTTTTCCGTATGCGACAAGGAACTTAACCGCCTTTAAAACAACAAAATCATCGTCCGATTTAAGCATTTCAAGCGCCATATTGTACGCAAGCTCGCATTCCATCGCCCCGAGCGCCTCAGCAGCGTTGAAAGCGAGCGATTCATTCTCGTCGAAAGCGTATTCCGCAAGCATTTCGCTCGCAGCCGTATCAGGAATGAGCGAAAAGTACTTTGCTGCATAGGTTTTTTGGGAATAATTGCCCGATTCAAGCAGCTCAAGGATTTCGTCCGTCAAATTTTCATCAGCGAACTTTGCCAGCGAACCGGCGATAAAATCCTCAAAATCCGCGCAATAAGTGCTCATAAAATGAATCAAACCGCGGTAATTTTCACGATTCACGGCATTTCGCAGCCGCCTGTTTACATTTTCTTTCACAAAATGGAAAAGATAATCGCTTTTTTCCGCAAGAATGGCAAAAGCGTCCGTATTGGCTTCATTTACAATTTTATCCGCCGCACTTTGCGCCAAATTTTCATTTTTTCCGGTCAGTTCATTTACTAAAGTTTCATTATTCATAATAATTTTCCAAACATGTCACCCTGAACTTGTTTCAGGGCCGCATTGCCCTTGCGATTCCGAAATAAATTCGAAATGACACAAATCTCTGGCGAACCCTTTTAAATATTATAGCGTTTTGTCAGAGAAAATAAAACTACTCTCTGAAACTCAAATCCTTAACGAATTTTTGGAGATTTTCACGGATTTTTTTCATTTCCGCTTCGACAGTTTCGTCCGTGAGCGTGGCATCTTTGTCCTGGAGGCGGATTCTGTACGCCATGCTCTTAAATCCGTCTTTTATGTGCTCGCCCTGATAAACGTCGAAAAGCTCATCGCCGTTGAAAAGGCTGCTTTGTACAGCTTTTTTGATAATTCTTGAAATTTCGTCGTGGCTGACATTTTCAGGAACAACAAACGCCAAATCCCTTTGAACTTCGGGGAATTGCGGCAGTTTTTTGAATCTTGGCACACTCACATGCACGGCAGCAAGCAAAGTTTCCAAATCCAGCTCTAAAAGGTAGACATTTTGCAAAAATTTCTGTTTATCTTTCAAAATCGGATGGACTTCGCCGAAAAAGCCCACAGTTTCTGGTTTTTTGCCGAGCAAAACGACTTTTGCGCTTTTTCCGGGATGCAGGAATTTTTTATCCTTGCATTCTTCAAATCTGATGCGGTTTTCAAGCCCCATAAGCGAAATCAGGTTCTGAACGACGCCTTTTACTGTGAAAAAGTCGACTTCCGGCTTTTTAATCCATTTTTCGTTGTTCACACATCCGGTCATGACGCCTGATATCATTCTTTTTTCAACAACGCCCGAATCTTTTTCGGTTGCCTCGTTTTCTTTGAAATAAACCTTGCCGATTTCGTACATCCAGAGATTTTTTTGACCGTTTGAAAAATTGTATTTTACAGTAGCCAAAATGCTCGAAATCAGCGTCTGGCGGAGCATTGTATGTTCTTCGCTTTGCGGATTCAGCACTTTTACTGATTTTTCATCGTCATAATCAACGAAAAACTCCTTGTAAAGCGGTGCTCCGACAAAAGACGACGTAATCGCCTCGTCAAAACCGCTCCCGAGGAACATGTTGTTAATTTGTTTCAAAAGTGTAAGCTCAGGGCGGATTTCGGGGGATTGTGTGTTTTTGGGCAGGGTCGGTGCGATTTTGTCGTAGCCGTCAATCCTTGAAATTTCCTCAATCAGGTCGATTTCGCGGGTAACATCGACCATTCTGAACGACGGAACTTTAAATTTAGCCGCAATTTCGTTTTTACCAAGAAGCTCAAACCCAAGCCGTTCGAGGATTTCGATGCATCTTTCCGCAGGGATTTCCGCACCGAGAATTCTTTTTATCTGACCGAATCTTAGCGTAATATCAATCTCAGGGAGCTTATTTTCGCCGGTTTCAACGATTCCTTCGACTTTTGCACCCGCAAGCTCGACCATCAGCTGCATTGCCCTTAACAGAGCGGGCTTTGTAGCCTCAATATCAACGCCGCGCTCGTATCTTGCGCTCGCTTCGGAGCGGTAGCCGATGCTTCTTGCGGAGCGGCGGTTCGATGCAGGCGGAAAATATGCGGCCTCAAGCACGATATTCTTCGTATTGTTGTCAACTTCGCTGTTTGCACCGCCAAAAACCCCTCCGACGCACACGCCATGCTCTTTTGTGGCGATTAGAACCGTGTCGTTGGTTGTTTCTCTTTCGATTTCGTCGAGCGTAACGATTTTTTCGCCAGGTTTTGCGCGTCTGACGCACAGATAGCCGTTCAATTTGTCCATATCAAAGGCGTGGAGCGGCTGTCCGTATTCAAGCAGCACATAATTTGTAATATCAACGACATTGTTGATTGCGCGGATGCCGCACGAGGTCAAACGGCGCTGCATCCAGTCCGGCGACGGTTTTATCTCTACATTTTTCAAAATTCCCGCGCTGTAATATTTACAAACATCTTTATCAAGGATTTCGACCTCAAAACCGCCGTTTGAGAACTCCTGAGCCGCCTGGAGCGGTGAAAAATTCAATTTTTTATTAAAAATAGCCGAAAGTTCACGCGCAACGCCGATTATCGACATTTCATCACCGCGGTTTGCCGTAGGTGCGACGTTAAAAATGATATCTTCTTTAATATTCAGGACATCTTCGAGCTTTTCGCCCAATTTTATGCCGGATTTCAGGCGATTGAGAATCAAAATTCCGTCTTCTTCCTGCAAACCCTCAAGTCCGAGCTCATCCTGCGAGCAGAGCATGCCCTGAGATTCCACGCCGCGGATAACCGCGGGGGTAAGTTCAAACTGCTCGCCCGTTTTTCGGTTCAAAACCTTTGAGCCGACCGATGCATAAGGAATTATCTGACCCGCCTCGATATTTTGCGCTCCGCATACGACCGTTTTTACCGCATCGCCCAAATCAACCTCAACCAGGTGAAGTTTGTCTGCATTTGGGTGCTGATCGATTTTTTTTATCTGCGCCGTGATGATATTTGTGAACTGAGGGCCGGTTTTTGTAATTTCTTCGACCTCCAGCCCGCTCATTGTCAGTTCGTGGGCGATTCTTTCGGGTTCAATTCCGCTCAAATCAACATATTCATTAAGCCATTCCAATGATATCTGCATCGTAACTTCCTTACTATTTAATACTATCTATGAGGCAATTTTATCACAAAAATGTTTATTAAATATAAATATTCAATCCACGTAGGGTGGGAATAGCCAAAACAGGAGGTTTGGAACACATTTTTCAATCTTGGCGGGCGGTTCCCACCATTCATCTTACGCGAAATCCTTGCGCTAGGAACCGATCCGCTGCTTTCTGCACTCCGGCTAAAGATATTGGAAATAAGATTTTGAATAATTTGCAGCTTTTTATTATATAATCATTTTACAACCGCAAAAAAGAAAGGTACTCAAATGGAACAGGGAAAACGAATTATGTCGGGAATGCGTCCGACCGGAAAACTTCATTTAGGACACTATTTCGGAGTTTTGACGAACTGGGTAAAGCTCCAAAATGACTATGAATGCTTTTTCTTTGTTGCGGACTGGCACGCGCTGACCACAAAATTCGATAAAACCGATGATTTGCAGCAAAACTGCCTGGATGTGGTGCTAGATTGGCTCGCGGCGGGAATTGACCCTGAAAAATGCGTGATTTACGTGCAATCGCAGGTTCCGCAAATCGCCCAGCTCCATGTTTATCTGAGCATGATTACCCCGAACAACTGGGTAGAGCGCGATCCGACCCTCAAAGACCTCGTAAAAATGGTCAAAACCGACGAATCTAACAACAAACCCGACGTAAGCTACGGTTTTCTCGGGTATCCGGTGCTGATGGCGGCTGATATTATGATGTTTAACGTGGATTACGTGCCCGTGGGCATTGATCAGGTTGCACATATTGAGATTGCACGCGATATTGCGCGCAGATTCAACAATATCTACAAAGTTGACCTTTTCAAAGAAGCGCAGCCAAAATTGACTCAAATCCCGCTTTTAAAAGGGCTTGACGGGCAAAAAATGGGCAAATCGTTCCACAACGACATAAAAATCTCAGACGACGAGGAAACAACCGCGAAAAAAATCATGCAGGCAATCACCGACAGAAGCCGCGCCCGCAAAGATGACCCCGGACATCCGGACAAATGCGAGGTTGCGTTCTCATATTGGGAGGCTTTTGGGGACAAAGAAACAATTGAAACCGTAAAAGCCGAATGCTGCGCCGGAAAACGCGGCTGTGTTGAATGCAAAAGACAGCTCGCATGCGCGGTGAACGATTATTTGCGTCCTTTGCGCGAAAGACGTAAATATTATGAAAACCATATAGACGAAGTCAGAGAAATCATCGCAAAAGGCTCCGAAAAAGCACGAATCGAGGCTCAAAAAGTCCTCGAACAGGTGCAAGACGCGGTAAAAATGTACAGATAAGGATTTTTTATGGAAAATTTTGACGAAAACATTCTGGATATGCGATTTGAAAAATTGCAGGATTTAAAATACGGCGAAAACCCGCACCAGAGCGCAGCGCTTTACCGCTACGGGAAAATGATGGATTTTGACCTTTTAAAAGGCGAAAATCTTACTTATAACAACATTATCGACATAAATACGGCCGTAGGAGTTGTGAGCGAGTTTTATGACGTCGCGGCCTGCGCGGTTGTAAAGCACGGAATGCCCTGCGGCGCTGCGCTCGGCAAAAAAATCGACGAAGCGTATTTAAAAGCGCTCGATTCCGACCCAGTGAGCGCTTTGGACGGAACAACCGCATTTTCGCAGACAATCACCGAATCAATCGCCCGCCAGGCGGTCAAAATGCGTCATAAAGTCATTGCTGCACCGGATTTTACGGATGAGGCGATGCAAATTCTGAAAAAGGACGAAAAACTCAAATTAATAAAATTAAACACGCCTCTACGGCTTTTCAAAGCGCTTTCAAACGAAGAAATCCGGATTACGCCCTTTGGAACGATAATTCAGCAGCCGGACGAAAAAGAGCTTGAAAAAGACAGTTTTAAAGTCGTAACAAAGAAAAAACCGGACGCTGATATGGTCGAGAACATGGTTTTTGCGTGGAAAGTCGCAAAATACGTGAAATCCAACGGAATTGTAATCGCAAAAGACTTCAAAACCGTTGCAATCTGCGGCGGACAGACGAGCAGAATAGATGCGGTCGAAATTGCGCTGGATAAGGCCTGCGACAACGCAAAAGACGCCGTAATCGCATCTGACGGATTTTTACCGGCAATCGACAATATCCAGTTCGCCGCCCAGAACCGAATCTCAGGGTTAATCCAGCCGGGCGGAAGCATTCGCGACAAAGAGGTTATTGAAACAGCCGACAAATATGATATGGTCATGATTACCACGGGAATCAGGCATCTAAAACACTAAAATGGAACAAAATAACCCGAAAAAAGAAAACAAAAAAGCAGTCGCATGGCTCGCGCTGGGGCATGGGATGGCGGATTGCTATTCCGGGTTTATTAACCCGATTTTGCCATTTATTGTTGCAAAAATCGGGATTACGCTCGGGATTGCGACCTGCGCGCTGAGCATTTCACAGCTTTTTTCTTCAATGATGCAGCCGGTTTTCGGATTTATTGCGGATAAATGGCGAAAAAGGTTTTTTATTTTCTGGGGAATGCTGATGGCGTCGATTTTCCTTTCTATGACCGGAATTGCAAGGAATTTTACGCAATTGACTCTTTGCCTTGTGATAGGCGGCGTGGGCGTCGGATTTTATCACCCGCAGGCAACCGGTCTGGTCGCAAAATACAGCGGAGAACAGACAACAAGGGACATGAGCCTTTTTATTGCCTCAGGAACAATCGGATATTCACTCGGGCCGGTGGTTTCGTCGGGAATAACCTCGGTTTGGGGCTTGAACAAGCTGCCTTTTGCGGCGATTGCGGGGATAATTTACGCTTTTCTGGTATTTTTGTGCGTTCCGAGGGTTAAAAAAGAGGAATTTGTGCAGAATCGCGCCTCTTTCAGGACTTCGCTTTTTGACATTTTAAAAAATCCTATTGTGCGCCTGTTAATAATGGTTTCCGCGCTAAAATCGCTTGTAACTTCAGGATTTTCGGTACTTTTGCCGTTTTTGTGGAAAGACATGGGTTATTCGGCCATTCAAATCGGAACAGTCATGTTTGTTTTCCTTACAGCGGGCGCTATTGGGACGTATTTGAGCTCAAAATTCGAGAAAATTGTCGGATATAAAAAGATTTTTTATGTTTCCTTGTGCGTGCCGTTTTTGCTGGCGATTTTGTTCCTTTATTCGCTAAAAACCGCGCCTTTGTTGTCATTTGCCCTGTTTGTCGCAATCGGATTTACGACAATGCTGTCGATGTCGGTGAATATGGTGCTTGCCCAGCGGACAATGCCGCAATACAAGAGCATGATTTCCGGGTTTATCGGGGGTTTTAGCTGGGGAATTGTTGGCGTAATGCTTCCTGCCATAGGCTTTGTTGCAGAAAAAATCGGTATTACGACGACATTGCTGATTATTTCGGCGATTCCGTTTGTTTTGTCGTATCTTTTGCGGTATTTGCCCGATGATATCGGAGAAAATGCAGATGCGAAGTAAAAATGAATTGAATTTTTTAAAACCTGAACGTGCTTCCGCCGCTTTTGAAGTTTTAAAATGCAATTATTTAGGTTCTCTCCGGCAAAAATGAAAAAACAGTGCCGACACCGCCTCCAATCAGCAATTTTTTCCAAATCTCCCCGAGAACAGAAATAAATTGAATTTTTAGAACCTGAACGGGCTTCGCCGCTTTTAAGGTTCTAAAAATTCAATTTATTTCTGTTCCTTTGAAAAATTCCGAAAAAATTTTGCCGTCAGGCAAAGGCTGACCTGCTCGCTATAAGCGTGACAAAGCCGAAACCGACTCACACCCAATATTAAAAAACTGGACATGGTGTTATGTTGATAATAAAATGAGCTTGGAACATAAGGAGAATTTTTTATGAATTTAATGGAAGGCAAAAAGGGTATTATTTTCGGCGTTTCTAACACACGAGGAATTGCTTACGCAATTGCAAAACAGATTCATGAAGCAGGCGCGGAAATTGCGTTCACTTATGCAAATGAAGCAATGGAATCACGCGTAAGACCGCTCGCAGAAGAAATGGGTTCAAAAATGATTGCCGAATGCGACGTAACCAATGAAGAACAGGTTAAAAAAGTATTCGACGAATACGCAAAAACATACGGAAAACTTGATTTCGTAATCCACGCGGTAGCTTTTGCAAACAAAGAAGACCTCCAGGGCGAATTCATCAACACATCAAAAGACGGCTGGAACCTTGCGCTCGGCGTAAGCGCATATTCTTTGATTACACTCGCAAGAAATGCCCGTCCGTTGTTCAATGAGGGCGGCGCAATGCTCGCATTGACATATCTTGGCTCAGAAAAAGTCGTTGCAAACTACAACGTAATGGGCGTAGCCAAAGCAGCGCTTGAATCTTCAGCAAGATACCTCGCAGAAGACCTCGGAAAACAGGGCGTCAGAGTAAACTGCCTTTCTGCCGGTGCGGTTAAAACGCTTGCAGCAAAAGGAATCTCCGGTTTTGACAAAATGCTCAAAGCCGCAATCCTCAAAGCTCCGCTCAAGAGAAATGTTTCTCTTGAAGACGTAGGCAAAACAGGACTTTACCTCGTTTCTGACCTTTCATCGGGTGTTACCGGTGAAATCGTCCACGTTGACTGCGGATGCCACAGCGTTTATGCTTCAATCGACGAGATGGAAGCTACTTACGCTTTTACAAAAGGTAACTAACTTTTTATCAAATGGGGGCTTGTTTTGGCCCCCGTTTTTTCAGGTTTTTTCGAATTTTTGACACGCCGAAACAAAAAAATATTTGTAAAATAAAAGCTAAACATTAATAAGGACAAACATCATGATTAGTATGAACAAAAACAAGACAAAAATCGTTGCCACACTGGGACCTGTCAGCCGTGATGAAAAAATCATTGAAGAACTGATACTTGCAGGAGCAAACGTATTCAGAATCAACACTTCGCACAACACAGCCGAAGAACACAAACAAACAATCGACAAAATCAAAGCGGTTTCTAAAAGACTTAAAGCATTTACGGCTATTCTTGTCGACCTTCAAGGACCGAAAATCAGAGTTGGCAACCTTACCGAGGCGATTCCGATAAAAGAAGGCCAGGAATTGACTTTTCAGTACGGTCTTGAACAAACCGACAAAGATATCATACCCGTTGACTACAAAGGCGTAGCTCAGGACGTAAAACCGGGCGAAAAAATCCTTATGGATGACGGAAAAATTGAAGTTGAGGTCATTGAGGTTGTCGGCGACAAGGTTCGGGCAAAAGTTGTCCACGGTGAACTTCTCAAACCCAGAAAGGGCTTGAATATCCCCGGTGCAACAAAAAGCCTTTCCGCAATCACCGAACGCGACGTTGATTTTATCAAATTTGCTGTTGATAACGACGCAGATTACCTCGCGCTCTCATTCGTACGCGACAAGGACGACATTTTGCTTGCAAGAAAGTATTTGAGCCACTTCGGAGCGGATATTCCTATCATTGCAAAAATCGAAAAGCCCGAAGCTGTTGCAAATATCAAAGAAATCATTGAAACAGCAAACGCAATCATGGTCGCAAGGGGCGATTTGGGCATCGAGCTTTCTCCGGAAAAGGTTCCGATGGTCCAAAAGCAGATTATTGACCTTTGCCTTGATTACAGAAAGCCCTGCATCGTTGCGACTCAGATGCTGGAATCAATGATTGAAGAACCCATCCCGACCCGTGCGGAAGCAAGCGACGTTGCGAATGCAATTCTTGACGGAGCTGATGCGGTAATGCTTTCGGGCGAAACAGCCGCCGGAAAATACCCGGTTGAGGCGGTAAAAACAATGTCAATGATTGCTCATGACGTTGAGCAGAGCGATTTTATCTGCACGAACCTTGAATTGGAAATGAATCCGGAATTTGAGCCCACGCCGCAGGCTATCGCGCATTCTGCTGTTACAATGGCGCAGGATTTGGGCGCAAAAGCGATTCTTGCGTTCACTCACTCGGGCTACACGCCGAGATTGCTCGCAAAATTGCGTCCGGATGTGCCGATTATCGCAATTTCTGACTGCGAAAAAACTTGCAGAAAATTGAACCTCTGCTGGGATATTTATCCTTATTTGAAAGACTGGGATGTTGTTTTGAACGATGATTTGCTGAAAAAAATCGACAAACTTCTTCTTGAAAAAACAAGCTACAAAAAGGATGAAAGAATTATCCTCATCGGTTCAATTCCGCACCTCATCACGGGCAGAACGAACTTTATCAGAGTTCACAGAATCGGTGCAATTTAGTTTTTTGTTTAAAATAACTGAAAAGCCGGGCAATTTTGTCCGGCTTTTTTGAATTTTTGGGCGGAATTTCTGCCGGAGCAAATTTTTATGCCGAAATTTAAAAAAATCAAGAAAACAGCGAATTTCCGGCAACAAAACCGGTTGACCAGCAGTTTTGGAGGTTAAAACCGCCGCATAAACCGTCAATATCTAAAATTTCACCGCAAAAATAGAGATTTTTCACAATTCTTGACTCCATGGTTGCCGGATTTATTTCTTTGAGAGAAATTCCGCCTGCGGTCACGATTTCGCCGCCCTTTAGCGGGGAAATTGCATGAAACTCAAGGCCGGTAAGCATTTTTGCGAGTTTTTGGCGGCCGCATTTGGAAATTTGGCCCGATTTTTGGCTTCCGTCAATATTTGCAGTACGCAATAACAAATCACAAAATCTTTTCGGAGCAAATTCGCACACAACATTGGAAATATCTTTTCGCGCTTCATTTTTCAGCTTTTCAGCAAGATATTTGTCAAAATCTTCAAAATTTTCACCGACAATATTCAATTTTACCGCCAGAGGGGCGTTTTCGCCGTAATCAGCATAAGCGCAGAATGAAGAAATCTTAAACGCAAGCGGGCCGGAAATACCATTGTGCGTAAAAAGAAGATCTCCGGTAATTTTCTTGATATTTTCCGACGGAACCGAAGCGGAAACATTTTTCAGGCTCACGCCGGCCAGCTCCGTGAAGATTTTTTCTTTTATTTTTAACCCCGTAAGCGCCGGTTTCAGAGGGGTGACGGTATGGCCGAGTTTTTGTGCAAATTTGTGACCCAAGCCTTTTCCGCCTGTCGCAATGACCAGTGCATCGTATTTTTGGGAGCCGTTTTCCGTGAAAACGAGAAATTTCCCGTTATCAATCTGAATATTTTTCGCTTTCTGACGGACAATTTTTATATTTGGCGCCGATTTTATGACTTCAGCCAGCGCATCCCGCACCTGTGATGCGGAATTGCTTTTTGGGAAAATCCGCATATCCTCCTGCGTATAGGTTTTTATGCCGATATTTTGAAAAAATTCCAGGGTATCCGAGGTTGAAAATTTTGAAAAAACAGAATACAAAAATTTTTCGCCCCGCGGAAAATTAGCCGCCAGCTCCCTAATTCCGAACTCCGCATGCGCAAGATTGCATCTTCCGCCGCCAGTCGGGAGCAGAGTTTTTAAAATATCGTTTTTTTCATAGATTGTTATGAAATTCTGCGGATTTTTTGAGGCAAAAATCGCGGCAAACACCCCCGCCGGCCCTCCGCCTATTATCGCGGTGTTAAATTGCGGCATTTGGCCTCGTCCCGTACAAAAACACGTCTTCAACATCCTCTAAATCATCGTAAATCTGAGAAATTGTCCTATTCAAAACCGGATGAACAAAATCCGGAATCAACTCAAGCAGCGGAACGAGCACGAATGCCCTTTTGTGCATATATTTATGCGGAATCGTTAGCTTTTCCGTGTTAATAACCTCTTTTCCGTAGAAAATTATGTCAGCGTCAATCAATCTTTCGCCCCAGCGCACCTCAATCGTGCGGTCACGGCCGAGAAAACGTTCAATTTCCTGGCATTTTGCGAGCAGTTCTTCCGGCGAAAGCGACGTTTTCATCTCAACTATCAAATTTAAGAACCAATTTTGGTCTTTGTACCCCCATGGCTCCGTTTCGTAGAGCGCAGATGTGCGGATTATATCGCAGTTTTCAGCGAGTGAAAAAAGATTCACCGCATTTTGGACAAGATTGAACCTGTCACCCATATTCGAGCCCAAGCACAGATAAACAATAGCCATGATAACATTTTATAATTTTTTTGTTGATTTTACAACTTTTTTCAAAGAAATTTAAACGAAAATTGTGCAGTTTTCGAACGGCGGAGTTGTTTGTTATAATTTAATCGTGTTATGATTGATTTGTAAGAAAATTAGCATGGTGCCGTATGATTGAGCGTTATTCTTTGCCGGAAATGAAGAATTTGTGGGAATTGGAAACAAAATTCGCATATTATTTGCGCGTGGAAATCGCAGTTTGCGAGGCTTACAACGAAATTGGCGAAATTCCTGATTCTGCGATGAAACAAATCAAAGAAAACGCAAAATTCGACGTAAAAAGAATCCACGAAATCGAAAAAGAGGTAAACCACGACGTAATCGCGTTTTTGACCAACGTAAACGAAAATATCGGCGAGGCTTCGCGATATATGCACATGGGAATGACGAGTTCGGACGTTATCGACACGGCTTTTGCGCTCCAAATTCAAGAAGCGGGAAAAATCATCCTCAAAGACCTCGAAAATGTCATAAAAACCCTCAAAGAAAAGGCTGTTGAGCACAAAAACACCGTTTGTATCGGCCGCTCGCACGGAGTTCATGCGGAACCGATGACTTTCGGCGTGAAAATGCTTAACTGGGTGGATATTTTTGAAAGGGCAAAAAAGAGATTTGAATTTTCGCTCGACGAAATCGCCGTGGGCCAAATTTCGGGCCCGGTGGGAACTTACAGCAACATTTCTCCGAAAATTGAGGAGCTTGCCTGCAAAAAACTCGGGCTAAAACCCGCAAGAATCTCCACGCAGGTCATTGCGAGGGATTATCACGCAAACTTTATGCAGAATCTGGCGCTGATTGCGGCGGCGATTGAACAATGCGCCGTAGAATTACGCCATCTGCAAAGAACCGAGGTGCTTGAGGTCGAAGAAGCTTTCAAAAAGGGGCAAAAAGGCTCGTCGGCAATGCCTCATAAGAAAAATCCGATTTCCGGCGAAAATCTTTCGGGGCTCGCAAGGGTCGTAAAAGCCAATGCGCAGGCTTCTTTTGACAATATTGCGCTCTGGCACGAACGGGATATTTCGCACAGCTCGGTTGAGCGGATTATTTTTCCGGATTCGACGATTCTGGCCGATTATATGCTGAACCGCTTTAACAGGCTGGTTTCCGGGCTCGTTATCCATAAAGAAAACATGCTCAAAAACGCAAATCTGTTCGGCGGAATCGTTTTTTCACAAAGAGTGCTGCTAGAGCTCACAAACAAAGGGCTTTCGCGCGAAAATGCGTATTCTCTTGTGCAAAAAAACGCGCTGGCAGCATTTAACAAGCCGGACGGCAATTTCAAGGCTAATCTTTTGAACGATTCTGAAATAACGAAACATTTGAGCAAAGAAGAAATTGAAAATTGCTTTGATTCGGGCTATTATTTGAGAAATATTGACGAGATTTATTCAAAATTCGACCTGCGGGGGTAAAAAATGGGCTGTTTGAAATTTTTAATAAAAGTTGCAATAGTTGTGCTCGCAATCATTGGTTTTAAGGCGCTTGGCGGTGTCGAATTCATAAAAAACCTGCATTTTTTTGAAAAACCGTCGCAAGAGGAGCTTATCGCAAAAAGCATGGATGTTGCGGATTTTTCAAAGATTCCCGATGAGTACGAAATCGACAGAACCGCGAATTTGCTTGGCTATAAGGGCGTTCTCGCCGAACATAAGGCCTCCGGGCAAAAACTTGCGGTTTTAGACCCGTCAAAATCCGCGCTTCTTACGAAAAAAGATTTTGCGGACGGCAGCGTCAGAAAAAAACTCGACGGATTGAACGAAAAACTCGCATATCAGTACATAAGGCTCGAAAACTTTGAAATAACCAAGCAAGGCAAGTTCCACTCGATGGGGCAGACGATTCCATACGTAAAATATACCGCAGATGTCACAAACCTCCCGATGAAGCACATTGAGGGCATCATCGGCGTAGCGGAGGATGACGAAAAGCATTCAAAAATCCTGCTTTCCGCGGCTGAGGGCGGAAAATACTCGCAAATCATCACCGAGCAGTTTTTTAACAAAGTAAAATGATGAAAAATTACGAAAAATTTATGCGAAAATGTATTTCCCTTGCAAAAAAGGGCGAGGGGCATGTTTCGCCGAATCCGCTGGTTGGCGCGGTGGTTTTGGACAAAAACGGAGAAATTGCAGGCGCCGGATGGCACGAAAAATACGGCGAAGCGCATGCAGAAGTCAATGCACTGAAAATGGCCGGCGAAAAAGCCAGCGGCGGAACGATTTTTGTCAGTCTTGAGCCTTGTTCGCATTTTGGGAAAACGCCTCCTTGCGCGGATTTGATAATTTCTAAAGGAATCAAAAAAGTTGTCGCCGGAGTGCTTGATCCGAACCCGATTGTTGCGGGAAAGGGGATAAAAAAGCTCAAAAACGCAGGAATTGAGGTGGTTTGCGGAGTTCTTGAGGATGAATGCAGAAAATTGAACGAGATTTTCTTCAAAAACCAGCTCGAAAAACGCCCTTTCATCGCAATAAAAACCGCAATGACTTTTGACGGCAAAATTGCAGCGGCAAACGGCGATTCCAAGTGGGTAACCTGCGAAAAATCAAGAAAAATCGTCCAAAAACTCCGAAACAAATACGACGCAATCCTCACAGGCTCAAATACCGTCCTCGCGGACAATCCGTCGATGAACTGCCGCCTGAAAAACGGAATAAATCCCGTTCGAGTCGTTATTGATTCAAAATTGAGGCTTTCGCCCGATTTTAAATTTTTCAAAAACGACAAAACGCCTATTTTTATCGCAATCGGTGAAAATGTCGAGCCAAAAGGCTTTCCCGCACACGTTCAATTCATAAAATGCCCGATTGTTGACGGAAAAATCGATTTGAAGTTCCTTTTTAGCGAATTGTACAAAAAAGGCGTAAAAAGCATTCTCGTGGAAGCCGGCGGAGGCTTGAACGGAGCTGTTTTAAGGACAGGAATGGCCGATAAAATTTACCAGTTCATTGCACCAAAAATTTTGGGTGATAATTCGGCGATAAGCTGTTTTTACGGGCTAAAGACTGAGTTTATGAAAGATGCAAAAAATCTGCGGATTGAATCTGTCAAAAAATCCGCAGATGATTTGCTTGTTGAATATTCAGTTTTGAATTAGTTGTCAATCAAAAGGCTTGCGCCGATTATTCCCGCAGTATTTCCGAGCTGCGCGGGCACAACTTCAACCGCAGCGCCCTGAATCGGCATTGAGCGTTCTTTTAGGGCCTTTTTCAACGGTGCAAAAAGAATTTCTCCCGCATCCGCAACGCCGCCGCCCACAACGATTTTTTCAGGGTTCAAAAGGTTGACCACGCTCGAAAGCCCGACGCCGAGGTATTCTCCGATTATTGAAAAAATCCTCTGAGCCACAACATCGCCCTCTTTTGCCGCCTGAGCAACGATTGCGGGGGTGATTTCTTTTGTTGATCCGGCGATTTCCCTGTATTTTGTGGATTTTCCGCCTCTGACGTATTCTTTTGCGAGCGCAACGATTGCAGGGCCCGACGCAAACGCCTCAAAACAGCCCGTATCGCCGCATCCGCAGATTGGGCCGTCGTGGATTGCGAGTTTTATATGCCCGATTTCGCCGGCTGCGTTGCTTGCGCCGCGAACGAGTTTTCCGTTAATGATTAAGCCCGAACCAATGCCGGTTCCGACAGTTATGCAAACCAGGTTTTTGCAGCCCGCGCCTGCTCCGTAATTCAGCTCGGCAAGCGCCGCACAGCGCACGTCATTGTCAACTTTTACCGGCACATTGAACTCTTTTTGCATAATTTCCGCAATAGGAACGTTTATCCAGCCCGGAATGTTAGGCAAAATTCTTACAATTCCCTTGTCGCAGTCGATTTGACCGGGGAAACCGAATCCGATGCCCTCAAGTGCGCCTTTTTCGATTTTTGCTTCCTCTATAAGCTCCTTTATTGATTGAATAATGTTGCCGACTGTGTATTCATAACCCATCTCGGCGCGCGTGGGAACGGTTTTCGGAAAAGAAATTTCGCCGTTTTTGTCAACGAGCGCGATTTTTACGTTAGTTCCGCCAATATCCACACCTATTCTGTATTTTTCAAACATCCCAAGTCCCCTATTTCTATTTAACAAGCATATTCAATCATAGCACGGCCAAAATTTTTCTCAAACAACATTTTATGAAATTACATTAAGCAAATATTCCCGATTTTATTGACAACCCTGCTTTTTGGCAAGAAAATAAGCTTAAAAGCATTCTTTAATTGGTTACTAGGCGGGAAAGGAAAATTTAATGAAAGTTTCAAGCATCGGTGGAATCAATACTTATAATTATAAAAAATCAACAGGGGTTAACCGCACAGCCACAAGCACAATAGGGCATGACAGCTTCGTTTTAAGTTCAAAAAGGCCCTCTTTCGGCGACGGATGGAAAGTAGACAAGGAAAAATTCGACGTTCTTGAGGCCTCAGACACACGTCTTGAGTATCTGGGCGAAGTTTTCAGAAAAGCCTCCAAACAACAAATTGAACAGGCCTGCAAAAAGAAATATGGCGGACTTTTCTTTGATCGTTCAGACCAAGCCCGCAACAAACTACTAGATTATATTTACAGTGCTCAGCGTAAAATGGGCAAACTCGAAACTGAAATCCCAAAAACGGCTCAGAGAATCAAAACCGGCGATATCGGAATTGAAGCAGGCAAAGATAAGCTGCAAACTGAATTCATTTCAAAAATTAATAATGAACAGCAGTTCGGCACAAAAGCTGAAAATCTGCCAAATGCCATACTTATTGTAAATGACGGCGAAAACAAGGTTGCAGATTCAATGCGCGACTGGCTGAAAGACAACACAAGAATCAATTACAGTTCAATCTACCCCGGAAATTACGGTTGGGATTTTGAAAAGGAAATAAAATCATTGCTTGAATATAATAAAAAAATCTTTGATCTAACCGGCATAAGATCTTTACTGGAATTAGACGGTCTTGACTATATATTCAGCAAATCCACCATTTTTAATTATGAAAAAGAACAAAAAGGGCTTTATAATCTGCTAAACAATGCAACAGACAAATACAAAACCACGATATTGTACATTACGCAGAAAAACCGTGATGATTTGAAGCCTGAATTGTTCTCAAAAGAACATTTTGACACCCAAATCCACCTGAAAGACGGAGAAAGACCGGAGGATAAGTCTAAACTGGCCGATATGGAATTCCAAAAAGAAAGTATGGAAAATGCGGCCAAAAGATTAGACAACTATATCTGGTATGAGGTCGATTCTGATTACGAAAGCAACGACACGCCCGACCCGCGTGACGACTGGCGCGACAGAATGTAGGAAAATTGTTTAAAAACTAATTTCGCCATGCGAATCAGAACCGCCGGTCAATATCAGCCCGTATTTTTCACCAACTTTTTTAACCGTTGACGCAAAATGGAATTTTATAATTCCGCGGTGCCTTTTGTACGGATAAAAAGCCTCGACCCCGTCCAAACCCAGTTTTACAAGGCTTTTTACAAAAAAATCAAGGCTAAAGCACCAATAACATGCCGGATGCGCCAAAACAGCCGCCCCGCCAGCATCATGAATGGCTTTTATCACATCTTTCGGGCGCCTGCGGTTAAAAAACCTGATAATGTCGGCTTCGGTTTCTTTTTTGGTTTTTGCGCAGAGTTTTTGCAGATTTTCGTTTTTTACGTCGATTCCATAGCCCAAAATATGCACAAGAACGCCATGAAACCAGCAATCGAACTCAATTGCGGGGATTATTCTTTTTTCCATCCAAATCGGCGTTTGTGTGTACGCATCGACCGTATTGTGGTCGCAAATTGCAAAATATTTAAGCCCTTTTTTCTTCGCATCGTCAAGAAGCTCCTCGGGCGTAAGTTTTCCGTCAGAATATGTCGAATGAACGTGCAAATCCACGGTTTTACCGAATTCTTCATGCGGAATACTTTTTAACAATTCAAATATTGAAGAAAATTGCTTGTCCATACACATCATGTTAATATAAACATAGCTTTCGGGCGAGCAGAGCAAATTATCGCGCTGTAATTCGATTTTTCATTGAAATACCCGCGAATAGCGCAAAAACGGCTTTGCTTTTGTATTACGGCATAATTTGACGAGTATTTGGCGATGGCAAAAAAAGATTTAACCTTTGTTAGCATGATAGAAATTTTTTTCAGAGGAATAAAATATTATTTTCTCAACTTTGAAAAATTTATGAAATACCTGGCGTTCCCGATTTTCGGACAAGTTGTCGGAATCGGAATAATTTTCACGGCGGCTTATCTTTACACGATTTTGATTCCGAAATTGACCCAATCCGCGCAGATTTTTGACAATATTTTGTTCGTTTTTCTGCTGCTTCTTGTTATCACGCTGCCCGGGTTCTTCATATTCTGCAAGGCGTTCTGGGATTATCTTGTTGCGATGGCTGCGCTGAATTCAATGGCAAGTTTTATAATTGAATCCGGCCAAAAAGTCGAAGACACAAGCATCGCAGACGGACTCATCAAAAACAGGTCGTTTTCATATATTTTGCTTTTAATTTTGCTTTCAATCATATATATTATAGGTCTTTTCCCGCTTTTATGGGTGATTTTGGCGATAGGCCTTGTTTATTTGTCCCTGACATTTCAGGCGTTTGCGCTGGAAGAAAATATTTCTCCAATCGGAGCAATTTCCTTGAGCGTAAGGCTCGTCAAGCATCATTTTTTGAAAACTCTGTTTTTGCTTGCAGCTCTCGGGGTTTTTACGTACTGGCTAGTGCCGTCATTGATTTGCTGGGGGGTTGAGGCCGGAAATTTGCTTGGATTTTTCAGTTATCCGGCCGAAAGATTTATTACGCTGCTGCCTTTTGACGAGTTAAATGCAATGCTTTCGGCGCACAATATGCCTTTTTCGCTGGAAAGCGTTTCTGTCTCAAAATCCGTTACGCTTTCGGTCGTTTCGGCCATGGTTACGGCTTTTTTGCTTCCCCTGAGAAGCCTCTGCTGCACAATGCTTTTTAAAGAGCTTTATTCAAAAAATTATGCCGGTAAAATCGCCGCAGAAAAGCTTGTTAAACGCGCTTCCGGTAAAAAAATAGCGGATGAGGACGAAAAATAAAATGTTTATATGCAAAAACTGCAAATCCGTTGACAAATTTGAGCTGATGTTCGCCCCGGGGTACAAGGGTGCGAAAAATTTCGAACGAAAATACAACGAAAACGGCGACATTGTCATCACCGTTGACGGTTATACTTTTGTTCCCGACCTGAATTTTATGAACCA
>CALUPP010000038.1 GCA_944322685.1 Candidatus Gastranaerophilales bacterium | reverse complement strand
AGTAAGTGATTAAAACCATTAATTACACACTGAAACCCTACCACAAAAATTCATTTCTTACAAATTTTTTATTTTTTATATTGGGCGGCAGCTGGTTTCGGTTTTTTCACGATTCTAGTGGTTGTTTTTCTTGAAAGCTCGCGATTAACGGCGTTACGCGATTCGCCGGCGCGAACCGCTCCAGCCTCAGCTCGCTTTCGCTAGGGGCACAGCCCCATCTCATGATGGTTGTCCCGTTTGCACGGGGCGGCTGCGGGTTTCGGTTTTTTCATGATTTTAGCGGTTGTTTGTCTTGAAAGCTCGCGATTAACGGCGTTACGGCTTTGCCCTGCGGGTCACCCCTCACCCCGTCCCTCTCCCCAAGGAGAGGGAGCCTTACCCTACGGCAAAACCTACGGACACAGCTCGCTTTCGCTAGGGGCACAGCCCCGTTTCTCGTTAGTTGTGTTTTAAGCACAAAACGAGGGCGGGGCGAGGCTAATAATTTCAGATTTATACTCTCTCTCCTTAGGGAGAGGGCCGGGGTGAGGGTCTGCCCCTTGGGGGGGGGTGGGGGAATGGACGCTATTTTGCTTTTCTTCCTCTCCGCCGGATGAAGCTAAGTAGTGGGGAGGGAAAAGCATTAAACAAGGTTTTTTGAAGATATTTTCTAATCTTTGCAGCGATTCCCGCCAATCATAAAGCACAAAGCCCTTGCGGTGGGAACCGCTGCGCTATTTCCACCCTACTTTCTGACAACCTCCACTATATAATTTATTGATTTTTCAAGAAATTTTATGTAATATCTTAAATAGTGAGATTTTTCACTAATGGTCTAAAAATTGTGACAAACAACATTACAGACTAAAAAATGGTAACTTATGGTAAAAAAAGGAGAAATAATGAGTTCAACGGCTCAAACGGGTTTCGACTACGAAAAAGTTGATTCCATTATGGAATCTTACGGCTACAAAAAGTCAAACCTCATCGCTATCTTGCAAAAAGTGCAGGAAGTTTTTCGCTACCTGCCTCAGGATGTAATGACCTACATCGGAACAAAAATGGAGGGGCTTTCCCCCGCAACAGTTTATGGCGTGGCCACTTTCTACGCGCAGTTCAGCCTTGAACCGAAAGGAAAATACGAAATCAAAGTCTGCGACGGCACAGCTTGCCACGTAAGAGGCTCAATGCCCGTTCTGGACGCAATAAAAGCCGCTTTGAAACTTCCGGCAGGAGCATCAACCACCGCCGACGGACTTTTTTCTCTTGAAACGGTCAGCTGCCTTGGCGCATGCGGACTTGCGCCGGTTGTTGTGATAAACGAAAAAGTTTACCCCCAAATGACCTCGGATGCAATAAAAATCGTTATCGACACGATTACACATGAAGACAAAAAAGAGAGTGAGGGCGTGTAAATGACAAAAACATTGATTAACATAGAAAAAGAACGCGAAAAAGCGCTCGAACACATAAAAGCACAAGGATTGCGCGTTCTCGTATGCTCTGGAACGGGCTGCGTTGCAAACGGCTCGCTTGAGGTAATCGAACGGTTCAAAAAACTCGGCGTAAACGTCGGAACGCTCCCCCATCACGAAAAAATGACCACAGTTCCCACGGGCTGCCACGGTTTTTGCGAAAAAGGCGTTCTGGTGGTAATTCCGGACTTAAACATAAGCTATGTAAAAGTAAAACCCGACGATGTTGAAGAAATTGTGGAATCCCACATCATCGGCGGAAAACCGGTCGAAAGACTGCTCTACGTTGACCCGAAAACGCAAGAACACGTCTACAAAAACGAGGATATCGGCTTTTATGCAAAACAAACAAGAACTTCGCTCGCAAACTGCGGAAATATCGACGCGGAATCGCTTGAAGAAGCAATTTCCGTGGGCGGATATGCTGCTTTGCATAAAGTTCTTGAGAAAAACGACCCGGATTGGGTAATAAAAGAGATTGAAGACTCCGGCTTGCGCGGACGCGGAGGCGGGGGCTTTCCGACGGGTACAAAATGGAAATTCACCGCAGCAAACCGCGGCGGAAAATCATACGTCGTCTGCAACGGCGACGAGGGCGACCCGGGCGCATTTATGGACAGAAGCGTCATGGAAGGCGACCCGCACAAACTCCTTGAGGGCATGGCAATCGCAGGTTTTGCCATCGGCGCAGATGAAGCCTACATCTACGTTCGCGCAGAATACCCGCTGGCCATCAAACGCCTCAGAAAAGCCATAAAAGACGCGGAAGAAGCCGGTTATCTCGGCAAAAACATCATGGGCTCGGATTTCAACTTTGAAATTCATATCAAAGAGGGCGCAGGAGCGTTCGTTTGCGGTGAAGAAACCGCGCTTATCGCCTCAATCGAGGGAGAACGAGGCATGCCCCGTCCAAAACCGCCATTTCCGGCTAACAAAGGGCTTTTCGGACGCCCGACGCTTATCAACAACGTCGAAACCCTCGCAAACGTTCCCCCCATCATCCTGAAAGGCGCAAGCTGGTTCAGCTCAATGGGCACGGAGCGCTCAAAAGGCACAAAAACCTTTGCTCTCACGGGCGAAGTTAACAACACAGGGCTTATCGAGGTTCCGATGGGCACGACGCTGCGCGAAATCGTATTCGACATCGGAGGCGGCATCAGAAACGGCAAAAAATTCAAAGCCGTTCAAATCGGAGGCCCCTCGGGCGGCTGTTTGACCGAAGAACACCTTGATTTGCCCATGGATTACGACAACCTCATCGCAGCAGGCGCCATGGTAGGTTCAGGCGGGCTCGTTGTTATGAACGAAGACACCTGTATCGTTGAAGTTGCAAGGTTTTTCATGAATTTCACCCAGCATGAATCCTGCGGAAAGTGTGTTCCCTGCCGCGAGGGCACAAAAAACATGTTGAAAATCCTTGAAAGGATTGTAAAAGGCAAAGGCGAAATGAAAGATTTGGATACGCTTGAAGAACTCGCCATGGCCGTAAAAGACGGCTCTTTGTGCGGGCTCGGAAAAACAGCGCCGAATCCGGTACTTTCGACCTTAAAATACTTCAGAGATGAGTACATTGCCCACATAAAAGACAAAAAATGCCCCGCAGGCGTATGCTCGGCGATGAAAACAATCACCATCGACCCCGAGCTGTGCAAAGGCTGTTCAAAATGCGCAAGAAACTGCCCTGTCGGCGCAATTGAGGGCGAAGTCCGCTCACCGTTCAAGATTAATCAGGAAAAGTGCATAAAATGCGGCGCCTGCCTGAAATCTTGTCCGTTTAAGGCGATTAAACAGTCATAAATCACTCCGTCATTCCGAACTTGTTTCGGAATCGCAAGGATAATGAGACCCTGAAACAAGTTCAGGGTGACAAAATAAAAAAACAAACAGTAAGGGCAAACCCTCACACCAACCCTCTCCCAAAAAGAGGGAGCAATGAAAAAACTAATAAGGATTAAAATAATGAGCGATAAAAAAACACTTATAGTAAACGGAAAAACGGTTGAGTTCACAGACGAGCCCAATCTTTTGGAAGTTATCAAAAAAGCGGGATTTTCCGTTCCGACTTTTTGTTACAGACCCGATTTGACCCAATTCGGCGCTTGCAGAATGTGCGTTGTTGAGGTCGAATACCCGAACGGCCGCGTTGTGATAAATTCATCCTGCACAATGCCGCCTGAGGCCAATATCAAGGTCAAAACAAACACCGAACGAACCCGCAGAATCAGAAAAACGGTTCTGGAGCTGCTTTTGGCGAACCATGACCGCGAATGCACGACTTGCGAAAAATCAGGCGAATGCGAACTCCAGCAATATGCCGAAGAATACGGAATTAAGGACGTTTCCAAGTTCGTGCAGAAGAAAAAAGAGAATTTCCTGCCGATTGACGACTCAAACCCCGCTCTCGTGCGCGACCCGAACAAATGTATCCTTTGCGGGGCTTGCGTAAGGGCTTGTTCTGAATTTCAGGGCCATTCCGTGCTTGGATTTGCAAACAGGGGCTCAAATACGGTCGTTCAGCCGATGGCGGGAATGCCGCTTTCAAAAGTTGACTGCGTTTTTTGCGGCCAATGCCAGGCTGTATGCCCCACAGGCGCTTTGACCATCAAATCCGAGGTAAACAACGTCTGGTCGCTAGTTACAAACCCTGAAAAGAAAGTCGTAGCGCAGATTGCGCCGTCCGTGAGGGTTGCACTGGGCGAAATGTTCGGGCTTGAACCCGGCGAAAACACAATCGGGCTGATTGATTCCGCGTTGAGAGAAATCGGGTTCGATTTGGTGTTCGATACGAACTTTTCAGCGGATTTGACGATTATGGAAGAAGCTTACGAGTTCGTTCAGCGGCTGAAATCGGGCGAAAACCTGCCGTTGTTCACTTCTTGCTGCCCCGCGTGGGTCAGATACATGGAAACCCAGCATCCTGACATGCTGAACCATCTTTCAAGCTGCAAATCGCCTCAGGGAATGCTTTCTCCGGTTTTGAAAGAGCTTGTTCCGAAATATTTTGACGGATTTACAAAAGAAAACATGGTTGTGGTTTCGATTATGCCCTGCACGGCGAAAAAGGTCGAGGCTAAGCGTTATCAGCTTTTTGGCGAAACAGACGTCGTCATGACGACAAAAGAGCTCGGAAAAATGATAAAATCCGCAGGAATCGACTTCAAAACGCTTGAACCGTCGAAACCGGATTCACCGTTCGGCGAATATTCGGGCGCAGGAACGATTTTCGGCGCCTCGGGCGGGGTTGCGGAAGCTGCTGTGAGAACAGCATATGAATTCGTAACCGGCGAGGAGCTCCAAAACGTCGATATCAAAGAAATGCGCGGCGTTGACAAAAATTCGCGCACAAAAGACGTTGAACTCGACGTAAAAGGCACAAAAGTCAAAGTCCGTGTTGTTTCCACGCTGAAAGAGGCCGAAAAATCCATTCAGGCAATCAAAAACGGCACAGCTGATTTCCAAATGCTTGAAGTAATGGCTTGTCCGGGCGGATGTGTAAACGGCGGAGGCCAGCCGAGGAGCTGCGAAGACGCAAAAATCAAAGAAAAACGCGCAGAAGGCCTTTATAAAGAGGACAGGGAGCTTCCCATACGGCGTTCGCACCAAAACAGCGAAATCAAGAAGCTTTACGCCGAATTTTTGCAGGCTCCCGGCTCGCACAAGGCTCATGAGCTGCTGCACACGACTTATGCGGATTTGTTCGCAAATTCGTACAGGGATTTGGTCAAAAAATAGTCTGCAATCCTTATATATAAGAAGAAGGCGCCCAAAAGCGCCTTTTTTGTTACTTTTTTATCCTTAAATTTCACTTATCCGGCGTGTATGTAAAAATATCGTTCGGCGTGCAGTCCAGCGCCCAGCACAGCTTGTCCAAAGTTTCAAATTCTATGCCTTTGCTTTTGTCATGATAGATATTAAACACCGTATCATAACCGAGCCCGCTCAATCTGGCCACTTCTGCGATACGAATCCGTTTTGCACCCATCAATGTAGACAAATTATTCTTTATCATCATTCAATTGTAACTATTTTATTGTCTACTGTTGTAATTCTGGGTTATAACCTATATAATATATTTTATGAATGGAAAAATTCTTAATATAATTTTAAGAATATATCCATAGTTACACCGGCGGACAAAAAATGTCCGCTTTTTTTAAAACCCGCACAGCAAAACGGAATTCCGGAATTTCATCATCCGCCAGCCGTGAAGTTTTCTGCAATCACGCCGCTTGCGGGATTTTTGCGTCAAAAATGAGAAAAAAAACAAGTTCCGGACGGCAATTTAACCGTTTTTGGTGAAATTTGGATAAATTCCCGTTTTTAGCGCGCACTAATTTACTTTTGCGATAAAATAAAAATATGAAACCCGAAAATTCCGTATTTTTTATCTCAAAAAGCGAAAAAGCCGCAGCCTACGTCCGGGAAAAGCTGCTATTTTCGCGTGCTGCGGACAAATTCGTCCACATCGGGTACGAAAACTGCTACGAAACCGTAAAAACCCATTGCCCGCAGGTGATTTTTTACGACATTAGGTTCAATCAAAGCGAATTTTTCGATTTTTTAAAAAAAGTGAAATCAACGCCCCGGCTTGACAGCAGCTCTGTCATACTTATTTTTGAAAAAATAGACGAAGAACTTCTTTGCAATGCTTTTGAGAGCGGAATCAGCGATTTTTTGACGTTTGCGGCGACGGACGCCGAGTTCACAATACGGGTTTTGTGGGCATTCAGGAAAAAAGGCAGCATTCAGGCCGCAAAAAAGAAAACCCAAATCCTTTCAAACCTGAATATTCTCGACAAAAAAACCGGAATTTACACAAAAAACTACACTTACACAATTTTGAAAGAGGAAAGCAAAAAATCCGCGGGAACCCTTGCCGTAGCTGCGCCTGACGTAAGTTCACGCGCAAAACTCACGCCCGAAATTCTCGCAAAAACCGCGAAAAAATGCCTCAGAAAAACAGATATTTTAGGTTTTTCCGGCGATTTTAAGCTTTATATCTGGTTTCCCGACACGGCTGCGGGCACGGCCGTAAAAATCTTAAGAAAAATCGAGAGAAATCTGCCCGATGACGTTTCCATCAGCGCTGGAATTTATCAGAGCAGCTCTTTTGAGCAGATGGAAGAAAACGCAAACAAGGCGTTAAGCGCTGCATTGCTGCAAGAGAATGCGTTTATTATTTATTCGCAAATTAAGCCCGAAAAAAGTGAAGAAAATCCCGATTCTTACAAAAATTTCAAATCTTTCAAGCAAAAATTTCTGAAAAAATACGAAAGCGAGGTTTCTCCGGTATTTTACAGGACGCAGAAAATAATAGAAGAAAAGCTCTTTGAAACGACCGTAAACCAAAAAATCGACGAAAACGAGAGCGTCTTTTCGCTGAAAAATGCCGGCTGCGAGAGTGATTTTCGCATCACATACCCGGGATATGCAACGATAAACATCGACATGACCCACAAAACCGGGCTCGAAATTTTGCGCAGCAGGGCAAATTTTTCGCTCAAGGAGCTTGACGGGGACAGAATCGGCGCGGTTTTGGACGATTTCATCAAAGAATTCCAATTTTTATCAAAATCCGCGGTTTAAAAGTTTCAAAAAGCCGCAAAACTAAATTTTACGGTTATTTTTTGATTATAACCTGCTTTATCCGCTGACCGGCCTCATTGAAAAAGTCGATATAGCAGTTAAAAAGACCTTTCAAACCGTTATATACTGTTTTTTCTTTTGTTTTAACGCCCCGTTTTCCTATTTTGTAATAATGTCTTGCGCCTATTTCAGGGTCGTTTTCAACGCCGAAAAACGGTTTTCCTTTTTCATTATATTGAATAAATTTATATCTGCCATCCGGATATGTTGTAAGCTGGGAAACTGTTTTGCCGTTTTCGGGTGCTTTTTTAACCAAAACCTGTGAATTTTTATACATTTTTAAATAGGTTTCGGAAATGCCCGGAACTTTTTTGACAAGCTGGGTACTGTTAGGGGGAATGCTCATATTTTTACTTCCTTTTTTGCTTTACAAAAAGCCAAAAACATGAAAATGAAAAAATTTGCTATTTTTATGCTGGGCGGGAGTTTTTTGCCGCTTGGGTTTATTAAAATGTTTTTTTCTCGTCTCTTGCGGGACGCCAGCCGCAGATGGCGAATTTGGGTGGCCTGCGGGCTTGCCTGTAAGGAAAAATATAGCAAATAGGGTGGGAAAAGCACAGCGGCTCCCACCGCAAGATATTCGCAAAACAATCAAACCCGACATGCCGCCCGTGCAAACAACACAACAAACGTGCGACGTGGCTGCGCCACTAAACATGCACAAAAAGCGTGACAAAGCGGAATCGGACGGGGCTTTGCCCCTTGCGGAGCCGGACGTTACTCCGGCGCAGCGTCCGTATTCCAAGACAGCCGAAACAAGTGAGCCGCCATATAAAAAAACGGTGGGAATCGCCGCATAGATTGGAAAATATGCTCAAAAACCCTTGTTTTAGCTTTTCCCACCCTACTGGGAGGGTTTTTTTCAAAAAAACAACCAACATCACTTGGAAAAGTAGGTCAGGCACCGCCTGACAGCATGTTAGCCCAACAAGCAACCTGCTCCTCGGTAAATTATCCCTAAAAACCCGCCTCTCGCGATTTCAATCCATATATTCAAGGGGTGAAACGGAAATTTTGCATAAATTCCGCAAAAATAAAAAGCAGGAATCGCTGTTGCGCCCTGCTTTTTATCAAATTGGGTTAAATAAAATTAAAATCCGCCGTCACTAAGGCAATAATGGCCTTCTTCAAGGTCGTATTTGTCATAAACTTCGCATTCGTAGCACATGCAGCCCTTGTTATCATCAATACAGCGGCTTTTTGTGTATGCGCAGAAAAGATTTTCAAGGCTGTCGGTGTTTTCAATGCCCTTTAATTCTTCTATGACATTGTGCGGCATTTCTTTGATTTTGCAAGAAGTTGTGTATGACGGGCAGGACATACATTTGCACATTTTGAGGTTTTCTTGTGTTTTTGCAACTATACTCATTATTTTTCTCCTTTTTTGTCGTCTTCGGTCATCATTTCTTCGACCTCTTTTGCGCCGTCGGCATAGTGTTTTGCTTCATCGGGGCATAAATGAACCAAAAGTTTCAAAAGTTCGCCCGCATGAACCCTTTCTTCGTCGGCAATATCCAGCACAACCTTTTTCACAAGCTTGTTGTCCGTAGCTTCCGCAACCTGCTGGTAAAGCTGGGTTGCCTCATATTCAGCCGCAATGTTAAAGCGGATTGCTCTTATAATTTCTTCTTCGGTGAGCTTTCTGTCGCAGTTTTTGACGTTGCAGCTGCTGGAAAAATTCGGCATAATATTCCTCCTTAATTTTTTATGATTTTAAACGGTATTTTTGCGTAAATGAATTGAATATCAGGGCTAGAGCGCACGGGGTTTCATTATTTATTAAAATAATAGCGGTATTTTTACGAAAATGACCCAAATAAGCCCCTCAAACATCCAAAATTGCCCCGCGCAAGACTTTAAATATGGCGGCTTTCCTGTTTCGATTTCGGCACGCTTTTTGCGTCTGTTTAGTGGCACAGCCACGTTGCACGTTTGTTGTGTTATTTGCACGGGCGGCACGTCGGGTTTGGTTGTTTTGCGAAAATCTTGCGGTGGGAACCGCTGCGCTATTCCCACCCTACTTTTTTCTCCCTCTCTTTGGGAGAGCCCGCCCAGCAGATGGCGGGACAGGGGGAGCGAGGGTTTACCCTTTGGGGCCGCTTTTTCGGCAAATTATTACTTAATTATCTCCCATCGGAGAGGGAAAATATGCAAATTTTGCCCCTTAATACCCCCTAAACCCCGTGACGCGGGCTTTCCCGCAAGAGGCGAGAGAGATTAATTAAAACAAATCCATGCCGCATGCAAAAAGTGCGGAAAAATTTTCACCATGCTACTGATTTATTTGTAATATTTGATGAAAAAATAAAATTTGTATAAAAATTTTTATTTTTGTATAATTAAATTAAGATTCATAAATAAAAGGTGGATAAATATGACAGTATTAACAGAGAACGAGGGCATAATAACCCAAATTATCGGGCCGGTAATCGACGTTGAGTTTCAAGCTGGAAATCTCCCTGAAATCTACGATGCGTTGGAAATTTATACGGAAGACGGAACCAAAACCGTGGCGGAAGTTCAACAATTGTTGGGCGAAAATAAAGTTCGCTCGGTTGCAATGTCATCAACTGACGGCCTGCAAAGGGGTATGAAAGTTGTAAACACAAAAAATCCTATTTCTATCCCGGTCGGCAAGGAAATTCTCGGCCGAATTCTTAACGTTCTCGGCGAACCCGTAGACGAAATGGGCGAAATTCATACGGAAACAAAACTCCCTATCCACAGACCCTCACCTAAGCTGGTTGACCAAAATACAAACGTTGAAATTTTGGAAACGGGTATTAAAGCAATCGACCTGCTCCAGCCTTATCAAAAGGGCGGAAAAATCGGTCTTTTCGGCGGTGCCGGCGTAGGTAAAACCGTTTTGATTATGGAACTTATCCACAATATCGCATCAGAGCACTCCGGTGTTTCTGTTTTTGGCGGTGTAGGCGAAAGAACCCGTGAGGGTAACGACCTTTGGAACGAAATGAAAGAGTCGGGCGTACTTGATAAAGTAGCCCTGATTTACGGTCAGATGAACGAACCCCCGGGAGCCAGAATGAGAGTCGGTTTATCAGCACTCACGGCTGCCGAATACTACCGCGACTTCTCAAAACAAGACGTTTTGTTGTTCGTTGACAACATTTTCCGTTTTGTACAGGCCGGTTCCGAGGTTTCCGCGCTTTTGGGCCGTATGCCGTCAGCAGTAGGCTATCAGCCGACCCTTGCAACAGAAATGGGCGAACTGCAAGAACGTATCACATCGACAAAAGACGGTTCAATCACCTCTGTTCAGGCAATTTACGTGCCCGCAGACGACTTGACCGACCCTGCTCCGGCAACAACGTTCTCTCACCTCGACGCATCGACCGTATTGTCACGTCAGATTGCATCTTTGGGTATTTATCCGGCAGTTGACCCGCTTGCGTCAAACAGCCGCGTGCTTGATCCGCAGGTTATCGGCGAAGAGCATTACAGTGTCGCAAGACGCGTGCTTGAGGTTCTTCAAAAATACAAAGATTTGCAAGATATCATCGCAATTCTCGGTATGGACGAACTTTCCGAAGAGGACAAAGAAACTGTTAACCGCGCAAGAAAAATCCAGAGATTTTTGTCGCAGCCGTTCTTTGTAGCTGAGCAATTCTCGGGTATTCCGGGCAAATACGTAAAACTTGAAGATTCAATCAAGGGCTTCAAAGAAATTCTCGACGGAAAACATGACGACCTGCCGGAACAGGCGTTCTACATGGTCGGAACCATCGAAGAAGCCGTCAAAAAAGCCGAAGAAATGAAAAACGCATAAGCCTTATGGCATCCGGGCGCATTAAAGCATAGGATGCAGGGGCAAAAAATTTGGCAGGAGCCCAAAAATGTCTAAAAAAATAAACTTAAAAATAATAACTCACGAAAACGAAGTCTTTAACGAAGATGTCGACGCTGTTTATTCAAAGGGCGTTGACGGCGAATTCGGGATTTGCCCGGGCATATTCCGTTCATGAGCGCTCTTGATATCGGCGTTACAAGGGTGGAAAAAGACGGGAAAACGGAAGCCATGACCACGATGGGCGGAATTTTCCAGTTTAAGGACAATCAGGCGCTTATTTTGACGGATTTGGCTGAAAAAGGCTCGGATATTGATGTTACACGGGCAAAAGAGGCTAAAGCCCGCGCAGAAGCAAGGCTTGGCTCTCATGATGTTGAAATTGACAACGCCCGTGCCCAAATTGCGCTCGCAAAGGCCATGGCCAGACTAAAAGCGGCGTTGAAAGATTAGTTTTGTTTAGTTGAGTTAATTTTTTGCGCTGTTTTTGGTGATTTTGCTTGTACGCAGCAAAAATTGCCGCAAAAACTATTTAAAACACGTTGTTAAAACCCGGGAATGATTTTCACCGGGTTTTGTAATAGAAAAATCATGCAACGGGGTAAATTTTCATTTTTGTGTAGGGCTGAAAGTCCAATTTACGGAGTTATTCCCTTGCCCATTGCGAAAGAGCCTCCTTTGTCGATGGCAGGCTCTCCCAAGGAGAGGGAGAGGAAAAGCAGGTCAACCATTGCATTTTTGCGGAAAAATTCGTCCTTGTAGGGTGGGAAAAGCTAAAACTAGGGTTTTTGAACATATTTTCCAATCTATGCGGCGATTCCCACCGTTTTTTTATATGGCGGCCCACTTGTTTCGGCTGTCTTGGAATACGGACGCTACGCCGGAGTAAAGTCCGGCTCCGCAAGGGGCAAAGTCCCGTCCGATTCCGCTTCGGCATGCTTCTTGTGCCTGTTTAGTGGCACAGCCACGTTTCATGTTTATTGTGTTATTTGTACGGGCGGCTGTCGGGATTGATTGTTTTGCGAAGATCTTGCGGTGGGAACCGCTTCGCTATTCCCACCCTACTTTCTTTCCCCCTCTCCTTGGGAGAGCCCGCCCCGCAGATGGCGGGACAGGGGGTGAGGGTTTGCCTTTTGGGTTGTTTTGAGCTTTACACCGAAAAATTTGCGACCGTTGGGCTGAATTCTCGACCTGCTTTGGCGTTGTTTGATCAGCTGTGCCGTTCATTCCCGTGTAAAAGGAATGATGGCGATTTATGGGCTTGTTGTCCGGCGGTATTGGGGATTTTCGCAATAATATCATACGAAAAGAGCCCCTGCACAAAACTTTCTCTTCAAAAAATAGGCAATTTGGATGAAATTGTTAAGCAATTGTAAAATTTTTGTTACCTTTTTAAAATTTTTTATGTATAATTAGCAAATAATTCCATTTTCGGAATTAAAACATGCATACACGACATATTTATAGACCAAAAGGTAACTATGATAATTAAAAACACACTAAATTATGCATACAGGGACACCCACCCCGGAAGTTTAAGGTCAAAGGAACCTGAGCGCGGACACGAGCGAGTGCACAATGGGATGGGCCTGAATACGACTGTGCAAGAGTGTGACAAAATAAATGTGAATAGAAGTGCGAACAAAACGACCGCCGGAGAAAATCCGAGCGGTCGTTTGAGTTTTAAAGGCGGAGCGCAATTTGGCGTAAAAATCGCCGAGGGGCTCGCGAAAAACGGCGCATTTAACAAGTTTTTGGACATAATTTCTTCAAATACACTGGTTGCAGACGGAATTATCGCGTTATTTTTGACGTCGGTGCTGCGTCCGCTTTCAATATTTATGATTCCTGCAAAGGATGAAAATGAGAAAAAGAAAAACAACTATCAGGTTGCGCATTCTATCGCCACGGGCGTTTTAGGTTTGGGCATGACGCTTGCGGTCGCAGAGCCTTTGAAACGCGGTGTGACAAAAGTTATCAAAAATCCCGCAAAATACATGAAAACCGACGGCGCATACACAAAAGAACGTGTTTTCAAAGAAACAGCAACAAGACTTCATCAGCCGGTGTTCCTGCCGATTCGTGCGGCATTGACAATTGCGATTATTAAGCCGATTCTTGAAGGACTCGGGCTCAAAAAAACGCAGCAGGAGCTTTCGCCCGAAACAAAAGCAAAAATTGAATACTCCATGATGAGTTTTAAGGGTGTGGAATCGAACAAAGCATTCCAGAATTTCGCCGGAGTCGCAACCGCAATGGCTGCGGGCAAAATTGCTTCGGAAAACATAAATAAATCGAAAAACTTTAAAGCAAATCCCTCATTTAAAGGCGCTGGGGCGGTTGTTACCGAGGGAATTGCAAAAGGCGTCGGAAAAATCGCCGATAAAAAAGGATTTAGAAACTTTGTTGAATGGCTGGGCAAGAAAGAGCAATGGTTCCCGCATTTGATTGCGGCGGAAAGCCTTTTGTTGTCAGGATTTTACATGCAGCAGACAGCATCCTCCAAAAAAATCGAAAAAGACCAAAAACCCGCGATGATTATCAATCAGGGCATTACGGCACTTGCTTGTACTGCGGGCGCATATTTGATTGACGGCAAAGTTAACAAAATGCTTGATAAATTCAAAGGCGTTTACAAACGCGTGAACCCGCAAATGGAACAAGAATTGCTGGATAAGCGCCTTGGAGCTATTCGCCTGCTGGGCCCGCTGGTTATTTTCACAACGATTTACAGATTCGTCGGCCCTGTTATTCTTACGCCGGTTGCAAACTACATCAGCGAAAAGATTCAGAAAAAGAATTAGGGAATATTCCCCCTCTCCTTGGGAGAGGGCTGGGGTGAGGCCCTTTGGGGGTGTTTTCTGGTGGGTGAGGGTCGACCCGTAGAGCCCCATACTTTACTCGTTTTTCTCGAAAGCTCTTGTGGTGGGCACCGCTGCGCTATTCCCACCCTACTTTCTTTCCCCCTGAGCCGGGGTGAGGGGTCAACCGGACTGCAATTTCTCTCCAACATCGCAGACGCTGATTATTATTTGGCTGCAAGCCCAATTTACGTCCTATATTTCAGTTTAATTATTTTCCCCCTCGCCCTGTGGGAGAGGGCCGGGGTGAGGGGTCATCAGCCGCAATTCTTCTCCAACGTCATCCGAAGCCGGTTGTTATTAGGCTGTAAATTCAGCCTGCCGCTCAAATATTAAGAAATATAAACACAAAAATATTGACCTGAAACTCAACCAGTGAGAGCCTTTCTAATAGAATAGAATAGAAAAGAAAAACTGTGTCAAAATTTCCCGCCCGCATGTTTTTATTTACATGTAAGGTTAAAAAAGGTAGATTTTATGACGTATATCAGCTTTTCTTCGCAGCAGCCGAATTTATTCTATAATATGCCGCAAAAAACTTTTCCTGCGCAAGCCCAACAGCCTTGGCAGGCTTCGGATAGCATTATGCTGCAAAAAAAGCCGGAAGAAAACGTTCAAAAAGATAAAAATTCAATGAAAACCCCGCTTATTTTAGGCACAATCGCCCTTGCGGCCCTCGGCTGCTACCTGGGCAGGGGAAAAATTAAGGAATTTTTGGGATTAGCCGAAAAAAATGCAAAAAATATGCACGAGCCCAAACCTAACCCGACGCCCTCCCCCGCGCCGAAACCCGTAAATCCGGAAACAGGCGCTCAGGCTGCAACAAATGTGCCCGAAATCACGGACAGGGGCGCAAAAGTCCTCTCTGAAAAGTTCAAACCCGCTGATTTAACCGCTTCGTTTGAAAAAGATTACGGCAAAGGGCTCAAACTTGTTCAAAAATATGACAAAGCTTACAAAAGAACCTTTGTTGAGCTGAAAGACGGAAAAGGCGCTTCGCGGCTGACAATGTGCTATGACAAAAACGGCAAATTGGTTGAATACCGCGCTGTCGGCAAAAAAGGGCAGAAAAAATTCTCGGCTGAAGATTATGAAACGACGGTTCGCAAATTTGTTGAAAACGGCAATTCTGAAACCATAATCAGAAACTTTGCCGACAAAACAACAACCAGAACGCTCAGAAATGCTAAAAATAACGTGCTTGAGCATGTGAAAAAAGATGCAAACGGCAATATAATCGACCAGGTTAAGCATGAATACAGCGGCGAAAAACTCACAAAAACCACAATAATGAACAATTTCGACGGTAAAAAAACAACAAGGGTTATAAATTACGGCGAAAAAGGCTGCGGTTCGGGCGAATTTGTTGATGAAAAGGGTGTAAAAACATTCTGGGAACTCACTCCGGAAAAATATACAAAAAAAGTCATTAACGGCGATAAAACAATTGATATTGAGTCAGTTTTTCTAAATCCGTCAACAAAATCCACGACCAGAACCGTTACGGGCAAAGACGGCAAAATAATTGACAAAATGACTGACAAAATAACCTATAAAAGCGATAAATGCATAATCCCGACGTCAGAAGAGCTCTTGAATGCTAACGGGCAGCTGATTGCGAGAAGAACTTACAAGCATGCATCCAACGCAACCGATACTTTCGCGGTTTTGAGAGATACTGAAACGGTTGTTTCGGAAAACTATAAATTTCTTGAAAACGAAATTGATTCTTTATTTAAGCGGTTCGACGGAGTGCGGGTTAAATCCGAGTATGAGCGTTTGAATTCGGCGAAATAACCGCTCTGTTGCAAAAATCGTCAATATTTAGCGCTGCGGGCAGGAGTTTTTCACGAACAAATCCGATGTCTTCATTGTCCAGACCGTAATTCCGTGTTTTTTTGCCACGGCGTTCACACGGGCGAGATATTTTTGTTCTTTTTGCGGATTTTCAAGAATCAGCACAATTCCGGGCTTCAAACCCGTTGCAATCGCATAATAAAGCGCCTGGCCGATGGATTCGGCCCATTTTGACGCAAAATCAAATTCAATTGCGTGCGTTTTGGTCACGCAGTCCGCTCTGGCCTTGTCGTTGAGGATAACCTCCTGTTTTCCGTTGTGAATGCTGCACCAGTGCGCCTGATAAGTCTTTTCGGGGTAGCAGTGCGCACAAAATCCGCTCAGCCCGGCTGCACACAAGCACAACGCCAAGAAAAACCGCTTCATCGCAGCCTCCATGTTACACAACATGGTTAAATCATAAAAAAAACAGCTCCGCCTGCCTATTACACAGTTGGGTATAAGGGTATTACCCCGATGGAGGATTTTTAATTTGCATATATGCGGTTTTGCAAGTAAAATGTCAACAAGAGCAGCCGGATAATCGCGCAAACTTGCTTTTTGTGAGGAAAGTCCGGGCATCCGAGGGCAAATCGCCGGATAACGTCCGGTGCGGGCGACCGCGAGGATAGTGCCACAGAAAAACACCGCCTATGTGCGCAAGCGCAGGTAAGGGTGCAATAGTGAGGTAAGAGCTCACTGGCGGCATTGAGAAATACCGCTCAGGTAAACCCCGATTGGATGCAAGATTGAACTAAAGGCTAAGGCGGCCCGCCATCTTTTAACAAATCGCTAAAATTTACGGGCAACCGTGAATTCAGACAGATGATTATCTAAAACAGAACCCGGCTTACGGGCTGCTCTTTTTTATTTTTCTAAAAAGTCGAAATGCTGGCTTAAAAATTATTCAAAAAACCGGAATTGCCTGAAATTCGGGGTTTGTAAATAATTTTTTATTGAGCAAAACCGAAAAATGGACTATAATATTGGAATGGATATATTGAAACAGCTAAAAAACAAGGTCATTGTATCAGTTCAGGCGATGCCGTCAGAGCCCTTGTACAGAGAAGAATGCATGGTCGCGATGATGCAGTCGGTTTTGAAAGGCGGAGCAGCCGGATTGCGGGTTGCGGGCGTCAGGGACGTGATAAACGCAAAAAAAATCACAAAACTCCCCGTCATCGGCATCACAAAACCCGAAGTCATCCCGCCGAACTGGCGCGAAATTGTTTATATCACGCCGACAATCAAGGATGCAAAAGATTTGATACAGGCCGGTGCGGATATAGTTGCTTTTGACGGAACTTCCCGTCCGCGCGGCGAAAACAACCTTAAACAGATAATAAAATTTGTAAAATTGAACAAAAAAATAGCAATGGCGGATGTTTCGACCCACTCTGAAGGCGTTGCGGCGCGGCTTTTGGGTGCGGATATTATTTCAACGACGCTTTCCGGATATACCCAGTTTTCTCCGGAAGTTTCGGACAAACCGGATTTTGAGCTGCTGGAATCGCTCGTAAAATCGCTCGATTGCCCTGTTTTTCTTGAGGGAAGAATTTGGACGCCCGAGCAGGTCGACAAAGCGTTCGAATTGGGCGCACATGCGGTCGTTATCGGCTCCGCAATTACCCGCCCGCAGCTGATTACGAAAAAATTTACATCAAGAGGTGCACAGTGAAAAAGGCTCTGGGTATAGATATCGGCGGTACAAAGCTTGTTTATGCAATTATTGGCGAAAACGGCGAATTTTTGAGCGAAATAAAGAAAATTCCGACCCCGCGCACGGCAGATGCGATTTTTGAGCAGTTAAAATCGCTGGCTAAAGAGTTTGAAAAGGAAGTTGACGTAATTGCCATGGCCAGCGCAGGCGCAGTTAACCGTGAAAACACGCGTGTTTGTTCTTCGACGCCGAATTTGCCCGAGGGGTATAACAAACTGGATTTTTCACTGCTTTCTGATAAAAAAGTCTTTGTTGAAAATGACGCAAACGCGGCTGCATGGGCAGAATACAAGCTGGGAGCGGCAAAAGGCTGTGATTTTTCGCTTATTATCACGCTGGGCACCGGAATCGGCGCAGGAGTGATTAATGAGGGGAAACTTGTCAGAGGCAAGTCGGGCGCGGCTTTAGAAGTCGGAAGCATGAAAATTTCCGCTGACAGGCAGCGAAAATGCACATGTCATCGCTACGACTGCTGGGAATCTTACGGTTCCGGCACAGGTCTGCAAACTACGGCGCGTGAATTCGCAAAAAAATCTCCGGAATTTGCAAATAGTCTTTTAAATTCAAAAAATCCCGACGAGCTCACGACTTATGACGTCGTTGACGGGGTAAAAGCCGGCGACGCCTTTTCCAAAAAGGTTTTTGATTTGTGGCAGGACCATATTTACACGGGGCTTGTCAGCCTTGTGGACATTTTTGACCCGGAATGCGTTGTTATTTCAGGCGGGATGGGTGAATTTATTGATATTTCTGCGCTGGAGGCAAAAGTCAACGCAGAGCTTGTTGTTCCCCCGATGAAATTGAAGCTTGCACAGATGAAAAACAACGCGGGCATGGTTGGTGCTGCACTTTTGGCGCTCGGGGTTTAAGGTAAATCTTGAATTATTTATATATGCGCTGTCGGGCTGAATTAGTGTGGATGAAATTCATTGAAAATTGTACAAATCTGCGCAATTAAGGCTGAAATAGCGTTAATTGCAGTTTTTGGCACAAATAGGCGCTAAAATTAAATAGACCAGCGTAAACCAAGGTTGAATCCAACGCCGTTACGGCCGCCGCTTCTAAACATAGCCTGGATAAAGCCGGTAAATCTTTCTCCCCAGCGTTTTTGTACGCCGGCACCATAGACAACAAACGGTTTTACGGACATTTCGGGCATGCTGACAGTGTTTGCTTTGAATTTTGTTGATTCAAGCAGATTTATAACGACTTGAACGTTAATATAAGGCTGCCAGCCGTTTTTCAGGTTGCCGATGAACTTAATTCCGGGGGCGATTTGGATTGCGTTGAGCGGGTCTGAGCTTATTCTTACGCCTTGTCTGTTATAGTAGTCATATGTGTTGACAAAAGTGTAAGACATCAGGTAGTTTGGTTGAATAATGAATTTGTTATTAAAGAGTTCCCAGTTGTAACCGGATTTTGTCGCGATACCTGCGGTTAACATTGTAAAATCGTCTTTTCCGTACATTGTTGAGAGCTCGGCCTGTGATGCACCAATGTTTGCTGTCCATCCGTTGAAGAAATTACCCTTGTAGAACACGGCTGTTGCACCGAGAACACCGCCGTTTTGGTATATACTGTTGCCCTGAGCAGCTTGATGTGAGCCGTTGTAGCCGACATAAGCGCTAAATACCGCATCAACACCGTATTTAAGCCGTTTTATTTCACTGTCTGCGCCCATCATACCGCCGTAAGCAACGTTTGAAACTGCCGGGCCGTTTTTGAGCGGTACGGATTCAAATGTGGAGAACGGTCTGAACCAAGTTCCGGTTCTTTCCTCAGGAATCATGGTCGGTGTGAACACGACATTTGAGTCAGCAGCCGCATATCTGTTTCTGAGGTGCAGAGCTTCTCTTTCGGCACGCGGAAGCAGCATCAGCATGTCCATATTTGCGAATGCATCGTCATAAGACTGGAGCTGTGTGAGATATCCGCCGATTTGTGCGGCAACCTGAGGATAAAGAACCGCAGGATTGAACCTTGAATCGAGCGGCAACTGCCCGCCTGCGAATGAGAGGTTGCCTGTGTTCGGGTCGTAAGTTACTGCATATTGATAAATCGGGCCCATTACACGGTTAAGCGTGCTGTCGAGCGAAACTTTCCCTGACAATCCGTTTGCTGTGTCGATTACGGATATTGTTGTGCCGGGATAGAAGCAGTCTGATATGACATTCAAGTATTTTATAACGAGTGAACCCTCGCCGTTTACTGAAGAAGCGCTGATAAAGTCGCCTGTTGAGCTGTTCAAATCCACATCAAGCGCGAGATTTGAGCTTCCTGCGGCAAGGCTGAGGTTTCCGAGGTTGATATTGTTCATTTCAGCGTTTCTCAAGTCGAGGAGCGTGTCAGCTGCCATGTTGAAGTTTTGTGCGGAGAAGAATTGGGCTCCTTTGCCAAGAGCTATTGTGCCCTCGTTCAGGTTCACTGTGCCGTTAAACCCGCTCAGGTCAGAGCCGATTGTCAAAACCGAGTCTTCTGTTTTTGTAAATGTGCCGTTTCCGGTGATTTTTCCCGTGAGTGTTTCATCTCTGCGCAGTCTGAATTCCAGTTCTCCGTTTTCGTTGATGATTGTTTCGCCTTTTACATAGGATTCTTTGTTGAGAGTTTTGTTGTAAACGAGTTTGCCGTCATTAATTTCGACTTTGCCCTCAAAACCGCTCATATCGCCGGTAATATTGACTGCACCGGTGCCTTCTTTAACAAAATCGCCTTTTCCGCTGATTTGAGAAACGGTTTCGACGTTATTTGTTCCGTCGTTGTTAGAAGTGTAAATAAATTGGGTATTTTCGCCGATTGCAGTTTCACCGCCGAAGTATTTACTTGTATCGGTTTGAATATAGTTCAAAATTCCCTCTTCAATCGATACTTTTCCGTAGAAACCGCTGTTGTCGCCGGTCGCGTTGAGGGTTCCGGCGCCTTGTTTGATGAATTCGGCGGAAGATGAGCCGATTAGCCCTGTAATATTATCATCCGAGCTGTTTATATAGGTTAATTTTGTGTTGTCATAAAGGGTTGTTGTTCCGCCGAAATAGGAGCCTCCGTCTGTTTGGGTATATGTTGCGTTGCCCTGCTGGAGCTCAAATCCGCCGGTAAAGCCGTCATTTTTACCGCTTATTGTTAGATTTCCGGTGCCTGTTTTAATAAAAGTGCCGTCGCCGTTGATATTTCCGTCAACTGATTCGTCCGCGGTAAGGTTAAATACCAGTGTTGCATCTGAATCAACGGTTGTATCGCCCGCAATGTAGCTGTCATCCGCGGTTTGTTTGTGGAAAATGAGCGTTCCTTCGTTAATTTCGGCATTTCCCGTGAAATTATTGTTTATTCCGCTGATATTCAGCGTTCCCTCGCCGTTTTTCTCGAGGATTCCGCTTCCTGCAAGGCCGCTCAAAATATTAACGTTTCCGTCAGCGTTAACCGTCAGTCCGTTTGTTGTGAAAATATCGTTTTTAACGCCGTTTGCCGTGTTGTTTTGGAATGTCATCGTCTGGTCGGCGGATGAATTTATTGTGATGTTTCCGGTGTTGTAAATCGCACCGCCGTTGATTGCAGATGAATTGTTTTCAAATGAAACATCGGTAAGTGTCAAATCCGAGCTGTTGAAGATTGCACCGCCTTCTTGTTCAGCGCTGTTTCCTGTAAGAACGGCATTTTCTATGGTCAAAGTACCGCTGTTTGAGATTGCACCGCCCTGTTCGGCAGCTTTGTTGTCGTTTATGTTTGCATTTTTAATGCTTGTGGTGCCGGAGTTGATGATTGCACCGCCGGAGCCCGTGGTTGCTTCGTTTTCGGTGATATTTACGTTTGTGATATTCATGGAAGCATCGTTGTAAATCGCACCGCCGTTCTGGGCTTTGTTTTGAGTAAAGTCTGCGTTAGCGATTTCGGCTTTTGCGTCGGGATTTGAGATTGAATTTGAGTTATAAATCGCACCGCCGTCGAGTCCGGCTTCGTTTCCGGTGTATCCGCCGCCATTTACTGTGAGTTTTGAGCCGTCAACATATACAGCTCCGCCGTTGCCCTCAGCTTTGTTTGTTTCAAAGTAGGTGTTTGTGAGGGTGCTTTCGCTGTTTTTGCCGGTTACGCTCAATGCTGCGCCGTTTTTACGCGTATCGTTGACGGTTGTCGCGTCTTTTATTATTACGTTGTTAATATTAAGTTCTCTGTTGCCGTCATCGTCGGGATTTGTCGAGTCAGCGTTGAACAATGACCACAGATTGTTGCCTGAGATTACACGATTTACGTTTCCGTCAGCATCTACGTTGCCGTTGACGGTAAATATGCCCTCTGCCATGGTTTCAAGGTTTGAAAGCACTCTGTAAGGCGTATCAGTGCTAACGTAGAATGTTCTTATCTCGCTGATTTCGTGTGTCGGGTCAGGCGAGGTTCTTGTGTGCATTCTTTTCAGTGAAAAGTCATCTGCGGTCGGGTTGCTGATGTAATCTGTCGTTGTAATTTGAATATGAGTGTTTTCGTGTCCTGCTACGGTGGATTTTTGGATTGCATATTCGTATTCTTCCGATGTTGCGGCAGAAATTGTCTTGTTCATATCAAGCGTGATTCCGTCGCCCTCAAGAACCTGGATTTCTGCGTCTTTCCACTGGCCGTCCTGAGAAATTATGACATTTTCGATTTTTAATGTGCCTGAACCGTTGTTGTATGTAATCATATCAGCTTCCGGGTCGGCAATATGCGAGCCTTGATCCGGATTGTCTTTCAAATCAAGGTCAATTGTCATACTTACGTCCGAGCCAAGGTCGAGGTTGTCGAATGTAAGGTTGTTAATTACGCCATTGCTGAGATTTATTTCAGAATTGTTGAATGTAGCGTCAAGAGAGCTGTTTCCAAAGTCAACAACACCCGAACCGAGCGAAATTGTGGAGTTGTCAACGTTAATTACGTTGTTTTCGCCCGATGTGCCGAAATTTGTGAACGAATCGTTGAACACAAAGCTTCCGTTTTGGAGCGTAAATGAGTTGTTATCGCCGGTTGCGGAAATTTCTTCATTGATTTGGATTGTGTTGCGGTTTTCGCCGGCGGCGTTTGCAATTCCGGAAAGTATAAATTCAGCATTGCCGTTCAAAGCGACCTGATTTGAAATTGCTGAGCTTCCGTTGATAGTGTAATCAAGTTTTGCGGGAATTGTTTCGGTTCCGGCAATGTTGATTACAGAAGATGAAACAAATTTGTCGTGCAAATCGTTAAATTTCAGTGTTCCGCCTGAAATGGTCATATTTCCGTTGAAATTGCTGTTGTCACCGGTCAATTCCAGCGTTTTGTCGCCGGTTTTGTTAAAGCTGCCGCTTCCGGAGATTGCTTTTATTGTTTCGTCTGCGATTGTGTTGTTAAATTCGAACGATGTGCCGTTGTCAATCTGGGTTGTGCCGTTGAAATACGAGCCGCCTGCGGTTTGTTCGTATTTGAGCGAGCCGCCCGAAACCTGAACTTTTCCGTTAAAGCCGCTGTTGTCGCCATTTACGGTCAATTGTGCATTTCCGGTTTTGTGAATTAGGGCATTTTCTTCACCGGAGATGTTTCCGCCGATGGTTTCTGAATTTGTAAGGTCAAATTTCAGTTCTGCGTCATTTTTGATGTCAATTGTGCCGCCAAGAAAGCTGTCATCAGCGTTTCCGTTGACATAGGTCAATGTTCCGTCGTAGATTGTTGTTGTTCCGCCGAAATCAGCGTTGTTTCCGTCGAGGATGGCCTCACCATCGCCGTATTTGTTGAATTGGCCATTGTTGAGCGTGCCGTCCGTTTGAATTCCGTGGATGTAGTCGGTTGTGCTGTTTGTAAAATCGAGTGTTGTGTTATCTTTTAATATTGTAGAACCCCCGAAATACGAGCCGTTTGCGGATTGTTCATAGCTGATTTTACCCGATTCGATAATAACGTCACCGCTAAAGGCATTGTTCTGTCCGTCTACGGTTAAATCTTCTCCCTGCTTGACAAAATCGCCATCCCCGGTGATTTTGTTAGCGCCATGGAGCGTTTCTGCAATATCAAGGTCATAGACAAGCTGCGAATCGGCGTTTATCTGGGTATTTCCGCCAAAATAGATGTCGCCGTCGTCTTCTTTTGTGAAGATTATGCTGCCGTTTTCAATTATCGCATCTCCGAGGAATCCGCTGTTGTCGCCGGAAACCAAAAGGTCTGCGTCGCCGGTTTTTCTGAGCGTGCTGCCCTGTACGCCTTTGATATTGCCTGCAATAGCTTCATCAAGAGCCAGATTCATGATGATTTCGGTCGACTGTGCGAGATTTACTACTGATTTTACGAACTTGTCAGCGTCAGAAACCTTTGTATAGTCGAGTTTTCCGCCGTTTATGTTCAAAGAAGCGTAATCCGGGCCAAATCCCGAGTTATCTCCGGTCATTTTCAGCGTTCCGCTGCCGGTTTTGTTCACTGTGCCGTTGCCTGTGAGGGTAATTTTGTCCTCTGCGTCGTTTGTTATATTTAATATTGTATCTTTAAGGACTTCGGTCATTCCGCCGAACCAGCCGTTCGCGATTGTTTGATTGTAGTTGACAGTGCCCTCGCCTACGGTGAAAGTGCCGCTAAATTGGTCATTTGCACCGCTTATGTTGAGATTTGCCGTGCCGTTTTTGATAAATTGGCCGGTGCCGAGGATTTTGTTCTCTCCGACGAGGTTTTCAACCGCGTTCAGGTTGTATTCAAGCACTGCACCAGTTGAAATATTTGTTGTTCCGGTGAAATAAGTGTCGGTTGAGGCGGTTTTATCAAAGAGGATTTTACCCGCTTCAATGTTTGTTGTGCCTGTGTAGCCGGCATTTGCGCCTTTAAGGCTTAAAGTGCCTGCTTCTTGTTTGTTTATGGTTCCTGTTCCGGCGATTCCGCCTGTGATATAGGTATCAGATGCACCTTTGAAGTTCAGAGTGCCGGTATTGTAGATGTCGTTGCCTTCTGCGGCTGTGTTTCCGGTGAAAATAGTGTCTTTTTGGTCAGAAACAATGCTCAATGTGCCCTCGTTGTAGATTGCACCGCCTTTTTCGGCAGCTATGTTTCCGGAAGTTGCGTTTCCGAATGTGCTGTCGGTTATTGTAACGTTTCCTGTGCTGCCGTTGTAGATTGCACCGCCATGTGTGCCTGCGCTGTTGCCTGTGAATGTCGTATCGGTTACAGACATAATATTTTTGTTATAAATAGCGCCGCCTGAGCCTGATTCAGCAACGTTTTTGTTGAAAACAGCCGTTTCTATCGTGATATTTGAGTTATTGCCGGAAATTATTGCCCCGCCGTCGTTAGAAAGCGAACTTTTCAACGCTTTGTTGTTTTCAAAGTATGAATTTTTGATTGTAGCCGTTCCGGAAATTGCTAAAGCACCGCCGTCCCCGTTATCATCGGTTGTGCTGTTATGCTGTGCATAATTGTTAACAAAAATTGTTCCGTCAATGTTTAAAGTGCTGTCTGTGTCGATGTAAATAGCACCGCCGCTGTTTGCACTGGTGAAGTTGCCGTCAAAAGCACCGCCCGTGATTGTAAGCGTGCCGTCAATCAATTTAATTGCACCGCCGGAGCCGGCAGCACTGCTGTTTTGAACGAAATTGGTGTTAGAAATTTCTGCGACGCCGTTTTGGATGAATATTGCACCGCCGCCATTATTGCCGGTTGCGGTATTTTCTGTGAAAGCGGAGGTGTTTATTGTTAATTTTGTATCTTCGTTCGTTCCCGTGCTGAAAATCGCTCCGCCGTCAAGCGCAGAGTTGTTTTGGAACAGAGAATTTTCAGAAATAGTGATTTTTCCGCCATTGTTAGCTATTGCACCGCCGTTTACGGTTGCAGTGTTGTTAGTAAATCCGGTGTTTATAATATTTACGCTGCTGTTTTCGCCGTTGACCGATATTGCGGCACCGTTGTTGCGAGTATTTGTGACTGCGTCGGTTATTTCAACGTTGTTGATGTTCAAAACTCTTTCTTCGCCGTCAGAGCTGTCAACATTGAACAATTCCCACAATCCGTTACCCGTAATTACCCGATTACGATTTCCGTCGCCGTCAACACCGCCGTTTACCGTGAAATTGCCCTTACCCATTGTTTCAAGGTTGGAAAGCACCCTGTACGGGTCTTCGGTTTGAACTGTAAAGCTTCTGTCGCCTTCGGCCATGTGAGCTTTTTTGAGAGTTTCGGCCACATTGTAGTCTGTGGTTGAAATTACGATGTTTCTGCCGTCGGTTTCAGAGTTTGTGATGTCATAAATGTAGCCGCCTGACGTAAACGCCGTGAATTTCGAGTCAAACGATTCAAGCGTAATGTCGCCTGCGTCAACGATTTGCAGTTCTTTGTTGTACCATTCGCCGTCGCGGATAATCGCGATGTTTCCGAGGTTCAGAGTGCCGGAACCGCTGTTTGCGGTGATTGTATCTGCCATCGGATCGGGTGTGGTCGGGTTATGCTGGTCTTTGTTGCCCATCAGGTCGATGTCAATGCTGATATTGTTGGTTCCGGTGAGCGTCAGGTCGTCAAATACCATGTTGCCAATGCCGTTGTTTCTCAAATCCAGCGTGGAATCGGTCATTTCTGCGTTCAAATTAGCCGAACCAAAGCTTGTCAACGCCGAACTCATGCCCAGAGTCGTGTTGTTGAGCGATAATGTGTTTCCGGCGCCGGTTGTGCTGAGATTTTGGTTGAAAATGAACGAACCGTTGTTAATATTTATTGTGTTGTTGTCACCTGCGAGGCTGATTGCGGAATCTACGTTAATTTGGTTGCCGGAGCCGGCTGTCAGCGTAAAAACTCCGTTTCCGTTGAGGTTGATTGTTTCGGCGAATGTTCCGTTGTTTGTGAATGTGTAATCAAACTCTGAATTTTGTATATTTACTGATGCTGCGTCGAAAAATGCTTTGTCCGCGCCCTCTGTAAAGCTCAAAACGCCCTCGTCGATGAAAACATCGCCTTTAAATTTGCTGTTGTCGCCGATTAAATCAAGTGTTCCGGCGCCTGTTTTTCTGAAATCGCCGTCACCGGAGGCATTTACAAATGCGGAGTCGGTTAAACCGTCAGAAATGTTGAATTCGAGCTCAGCGCCGTCTTTTATTGCTGTTTCGCCGGCAAAATATCTGTCTGCTGCGTCGATTTTGTTGTATTTTATCTTGCCCTCGTTGAGGTAGGTTGTTCCTGTGAACGCGGAGTTGTCACCGCCGTCAACGATGAGTGTTTGTGCGCCGTTTTTGACGAAATCTCCCGCACCGCTCAACGCTGATGACAGAATTTCCTCATGGTCGGCGAGATTGAACACAAGCTGCGCTCCCGAAAGGATTTCGGTGGTTCCGGTGAAGTATTTGTCATTGATATCGTCTTGAACGTACCTGATTATACCCGATTCAACTCTTGCTGCGCCGCTGAAAAGGCTGTTGTCTGCGTTAAGTACGAGCGTGCCGGCGCCGGTTTTCAGCAGGGTGCCTGTTTTGTCGGCAACGGTCATGCTCTGGACGTTTCCGTTGATTGATTCTTCTAAATCAGCACCAATATTGAATTCCAGCGTGCCGTCCGTGTTAATTTTTGTTGTTCCGGCCAGGTACGAGTCGGTATCGGAGGCTTTTGTATAAAGGATTTTGCCGTTTTCGATGTTTGTTGTTCCGCTAAATCCGAAGTTTTCGCCGCTGAGGTCCAAAATGCCCGTATCTTCTTTGTTTATCGTGCCCGAACCGGCAATACCGCCCGTAATGTCGGTGTTCAGCGCGCCGTTGAACGTCAGGGTTCCGGTTGAATAGATGTCGTTGCCGTTTGCGGCGGTGTTATTTGTGAATGTTGAGTTTTGGGTGTCTGATGTTATGGTCAGCGTGCCGTAGTTGTAGATTGCGCCGCCCATTGACTCTCCGTTGACGCCTCCGGAGGCGCTATTTCCGGTGAATTGGGAGTTTTTGACGGTCATAGTGCCGGTGTTGTGGATTGCACCACCTATTGCACCACCGTTTTCAGCCGTTGCAGTGGCGTAATTGCCTGAGAATACGGCGTTGTCAATGGTCATGTTCCCCGTAGAGTCGTTTAAAATGGCGCCGCCCATCGCAGAATTGCTGCCGGTTGCGTAATTTTGCGAGAAATTGCCCGTTACATTGACATTTGCTGCGCTATTCCAGATTGCGCCGCCCTGCGCCTCGGAAGCGGTCGATTGAGCGTAGTTTCCTGTGAAATCGCCGTTTATGCTGTTGAGCGTGCCCATGTTGAAAATCGCACCGCCTCTTGACATTCCGGCGTTTGCGACCGCGCTGTTGCCGGTGAAATCGGCGTTGAGGCTTGTTATGGTCGAATCAGAGTGGTTATAAACTGCACCGCCGTTTGTAGTATCCGCACCGGCTGAAGATACCCGGTTGTTTTCAAATTTTGCGGAAGAAACGGAGAGATTTCCGCCTGCTATGTTGAAAATCGCCCCGCCGTTGACCCATTGTACGTCCGTGGCGGTTCTTTCGACGGTGTTGCCGATAAATTCTGCGTTTTCGACTGCAAGCGTGCCGGAGTTGTAAATTGCACCGCCGCCCGCCGTGTTACCTGCGTTTGTGTTGGTTACTTTGTTGTT
>CALUPP010000037.1 GCA_944322685.1 Candidatus Gastranaerophilales bacterium | reverse complement strand
GCAAAATTGCTGGAAACAGACAACTTTGACCGTTTTTCCAATGTGTATCACATTCTTTTTTATTCAGATTGGCCTATGGATAAGGCTGTTTTAAGTGCAGCTTTAGACAAGGCTCTTGCAAAACTAAATATTGGAGAAAAAATAGATTTTTTACAATATTGCAGAAACGGCCTGCGAAATGAAGCAAATGCTTATGCAGAGGGCAAAAAATACAGCGATTTGGCTAAAAAACTCTTTGACGGCAAGTTTGACTTTCAAATAACGGAGCGAAATCTCGGCTCATTCAATTTTGATATGAAGCTGAAGCTTTTAAACGATAAACTCAGACAGGTTATGAAAGAATATAGAGATATTCAATAGAATTTTGGCGGCCCGGCCTGTACAATTTTACATTTTTTTTTACAAACTATTGTATAAAGCGGATATTATGGCCTATTATTGAATAGTGTTTATTATTAAAAGGGGTATAATTATGCGGGTTTCGCCAATCACTAATCATTATGGCAGTAACAATTTTCAAGCTGCAAAAAATTCATTTAAAGGACACTGGGTAAGCAGAGTTGTTGGCTGCCTATACCCTCATGAGGAGCTCACAGCCGGCATTGAAACTTATGTAGCGGATCCGGATGAATCATTTGAAGAAATTGCGGAAAATTTTGCAAAAAGAAGCGGAACCAGAGATTTTTTAGGTCGTGAATATTACGGCAGTTCTATCTATACAGTAAATACCAATTATTACACAGATTTGAGACTAAGCCGAGAAGTAAAAAAACTGAGATTAACCGAATCGGCTAATAGAAAGTTTGACAGCGGCGATTTTGTGGGAGCTGTCAAAGATAAAATTGAAATTGCTAACATTCTGAAAGAACAGGGAAAAGAAAAAGACAAATTTTTAACGGAAGAAGGCATTCGCAGAATATATTCACTTGCGGACAACAAGGAGCGATTCCAAATAGAAAAAATTGTAGAAAATTATAATCCGGAAATGGCATGTGATTTATTCCGCCATGTAAAATAACGTAAGTTTGCCGAGCTGGATTTCTGATTCTCCGGAGGGGCTGTTTGTTTTTAATATAAAAGCAGAAATTCCATCAAAAATTGTATTTAAAATCTTTAATTGTATATGATATAGTGCGTAAAACTTGCCTTTTGTATATTGTAAATTTAATAAAACAAATGGTAATTGTATAAACCGCTCTGCTAAAGGAAACAGAAAGGAAACAAATGAAAAAGATTTTAATGGTTTTAATGTCAACTCTGCTTTTGACAGGATGCGTCAGCCAAACAACTACCGTAACAATCGATGGTAGTTCATCAGCAACAATAGAGAAAAAGTTCAGTTTTGGCGCTGCCTCCACCACTATGTCAACAGATAAACTCTCGATGGCGGCCGGGGATAAGTTTCTTGAAAGTGTCAGAAAACAGAACCCGGAATCTATTTTGAGATATAAAACCGAAACAGATTCCGGCTATGTGGCTGTGATAAAAAAAGAAAATATCACAAAAGAGGACATTTTTGCGAATGAATCGTTTTTTAAAGCAAAAAACAAAAAGAACCTTGATTGCAAGGCGGCTAAAAACCGGACAGAATGCAGTGCCAATTTCGTTGTAAATATTAAAAGTCCGGAATTAGATAAAATTTTGCAGGAAAACGGGCTTAAATACGAAGATCTTTCTCCGTATACACTGACAATAAAACTTCCGGTTAAAGCCGAATCTCACAATGCAAAATTCTTTGATTTAACAAACAATTTATATACCTGGGAAATCCCTGCCGGGGTAGAAACTCCCGTAAAGCTGGATTTTGTTATTAAATAATTTTATTATCTGAGGCCGGACTGCATTGCCCGGCCTCAAAATTTTAAAAGCCCTTAGTACTTAAAATTTGTTTGATTCATTTATGCTTATCGTTTTATTCCATAAGACCGGCAAGATATGCTATGGTGCGGGGAAAATACTGCTGCCAGTAATGTGAACGAATTGATTGTATATCATTTTTGGGGCAAGTATTTAGAATTGTATTTGTTTCCGCAATACCTTCTTGTACGGAATTTGCACCCAGATAGTGGTAATCTGCAGTAAAATATTCTATTTTGGAAAGTTCAGAGTCCCCAAAATGTTGACGGTAGGCGCTTTTTTCTTCATTAAAAATCTTTTTGAGCATTTCATCTTTGTTTATTTGTTCGTCAATTTCTTTGAACATAAGTTCGTCTTTTGCATGTCCCAATTCGTGTAAGAGAATTGCACTGTCAAGATATTTTGGTTTGAGCATAATAGTGTGGTCCTGCCTGTTGTATGCGGCATTATTTACTTTTTCTGTTGCAAACAAAGCTTTTAAATCAATCTCTTTTATTTTAAACAATTCATCACCGGGAAGCATTTTTAATACTGGCAGCACAAGTTCTTTTGTGTCACGTGTAAAGCTTTTAAGCTCAATAGTTTTTGTCTGTTTTGTTTTTAAATCCTTAACAACAAGGTCGTTATCCTGTATTTTTATATCGAATTT
>CALUPP010000036.1 GCA_944322685.1 Candidatus Gastranaerophilales bacterium | reverse complement strand
TAACGTATTTTGTCCCCACTAAAAATGATGACAAAAAGATTGTTGCGATAAAAAGCTGCGTGTATTCAAGAATTTTTGATTTTTTTTCAAGTAAAATCCACAGGCAAAACAAAATTACCCAAAAAATTGAAAAAGCACGCTGCGGCAAAAATCCCCAGACGAATTTGTAAATTATAAACTGATAAATAAACGCAGCTGAAAAAATAAAAAGCAATTTTTTGTTTTCTTTAAAAAGAACGAACGCAAACCATAATAAAAATATAATTAAAATTGGCGCGCAATAAGGCATTCCGTTGATGCCGCCCATCCATTTTTGAAAAAGCTCTAAAATGGATGGACTGATGAATGCGTCGGCAATGCAGATGTTGTAAGTTTTTCCTATTAAAATAACAATGCCCATGAGCAGAAAATCAATGAATGCAACGCAAAAAGCGCCTAAATAAGGCAGTTTTTTCCGAAAAGAACCGTTATTTTTAATGATTTCGTCCCACAAAAACACACCCAGCAGCCCCGCGCAAAATCCGAACAAAATTACATGCACATTAGCAAGCAAAATCAGCACGGAAATGAACAAATACGGGTGTTCTTTCTTTTTCGGATACAAATAAGCAAGCAAAAACGCCAGAATCGGGAAAAGTGCGTAACTTCTGGCGATTACGGCATGCCAATAGAACATATCATAGCTGAATAAGAACGTAAATTTTAAAAAACCGTTAAAAGGCGACTTAAAAACAAAAAATGCCGCGCCCAAAACCGCGAAAAACCAGGCAAGAAGCTGCATAGAGAACACATTTAGGCCGGATTTTGCCAAAGGAAGCACCAAAAGGTACCACAAAGGCGGGTGCCCCTCAACCGCAACATGCTTCCACAGTTCAAAAAAGCCGCAATCCCTGCACAAAACCCACACATAAGCCTCATCACGCCAGATTTCATGGTTTGAAAGTACAAAAAACGTCATCAATGCAAACGCAATGAGCATAAGCAGGTTAAAGCGCCGTGCCGGATTTTTGAAAAAGTCAATTATTTTGTTCATAATATGGCAGTTCCTCGGACGGATCGAGTACCCGTGCATCGTTTTTGAAGATTTTTGACTTGTAAATACCGGCTTTTGCCAGGAAATATTTGAAACTTACGCCCAAAACCCCGAAACCGTACTTGCAGCTTCTTAAAAAGTTAATCGATGACGCATCGGGGAAGTATTTTGTCGGACAGCTTATCTGACCGATGGAAAAACCTTTGTAAAAAATGAGCGCCAGCATTTCATTATCAAAAACAAAGTCGTCGTTGCAGTCTTTTAGCGGGCATTTTTCCAGAACTTCGCGCGTAAAAGCTCGAAAACCCGTGTGATATTCGGTCAGACGCTCGTTCATCAGCATATTCTGGCAAAATGTTAAAATTTTATTTGCAACGAATTTGTAAAAAGGCATTCCGCCCTCAAGAGCGCCTTTTCCAATGAATCTTGAGGCAATGCACGCATCATATTCATCAAAAGCAAGCATTGCGGCCATTGCGGGGACGAGTTTCGGCGTATATTGATAGTCGGGATGAACCATTATTACGATATCTGCGTCGGTTTTCAGCGCAGCCGTGTAGCATGTCTTTTGGTTTCCGCCGTAGCCCTTGTTTTTGTCATGGACAATTGTTGTTATGTTTAGGCGTTTTGCGACTTCTTTTGTTTTATCTGACGAATTGTCGTCAACAAGTATGATTTCGTCCACAATATCTTTATAAAGCTCGTTATATGTGATTTCAAGCGTTTTTTCCGCATTGTATGCAGGCATGATAACGGCAATTTTCTTATTATTTAACATCTTAACTCCGCCTCCCGATTCATCCGATTCTTATTCATAGTATAATCAAAATCAGTTTTACAAACAAGAAAATTTTAAGTTAAAACCGCTCAAAAACCCGGAAAGTACGGTGATTTATGGAAAAAATAAAAGATTTTGCAGAAAAATACAGCCTTAAAGAGCTTTTTGCGTTGATTTTTATCGCAATTTTGGTGTTTGTCTTGACCTATGCCAAAAGTGATGCTTTTATAATCGATATCGGGCGCGAGGCCGTGCTTCCCTGGCAAATGCTTGAGGGAAAAGTGCTTTTTAAGGATTTGTTCAATGTCTATGGCCCGCTTTCGTATCAGATAAACGCAATAGCATTTGCGATTTTCGGGATAAAGCTCCGGACGCTTTATTTTCTCGGGCTTTTTTCGTCAATTTTTATAATAACTTTGATGTTTTATATCACAAAATACTTCACAAATAACACCATAGCGTTCTTTTTAGCCCTTTTGATGCTCCCGTCGTGCGTTTTTGGCAAAGTTCTTCACAATTTTTCTTTTCCCTACGCCTATGCGGCTGTTTATGCGCTTTTGGGGTATTTTTTGTCGGTTGGTGCGTTTATTTTGTTTTTAAAGGAGAAAAAAGACATTTTTTTGTTTTGTGCTTTCTTTTTTGCCGGATTTTCTTTTGCGAACAAAATCGAATATGCCCCGTATTTCGCGCTGTTGTTCGTTTTGCTGCCGTTTTTGAAAATAAATTTAAAAACAATGTTGATTGCGGCCGTTTCTTTCTTTGTTGTGCCGGGAATTTCAACATTGGCGCTGATTTTGCAAGGTGCCGGCGTTCAGGATTTGCTCGGAGCGCTGAAATCGGCCCAAAATCTTTCTGAAACCCCGTCTTTTTTGAATCTTTATACAAGATACGGCCTTTATTACAACAATTTTTTCGTTAAATTTTCGTTTTTTGATTTCATAAAACTTTTTTGCGTTATTCTGCCGCTTTCGGCCGTTTTATACGGTTTGCGGCTTTTGCATGAAAAAATATCTCAAAAAACGCTCCTAAATGCGGGTTATGTCCTTTTTTGCGTTGTTTTTTGCACAGGTATTTTTATAATTTTTAAAAAACAGCAGCCGGTAATTTTTGACTGGCTCGGATTGGCTTGCATTTTGATTTTGGTTGGATTTTGCGTATTCTGGTCAATGAAAAAGGCCAAAAATCAGGAATTCAGCACAAAAGATGTGATGTTTACATTTTTACTCGCATCTGCAATCACGGTTTCTGTCAAGGGTATAGCAAGCATTCAGCTTGAGTGCTACGGAACTTTCCCTGCGGCTGCTTTGAGCATTCCTTTTGTCGCTTTTTGCGCGCATTATATCCCCAAAATGGTCAAAAAAATCAGGCCCGAGCTATGGAATACCGTGATTTCTACGATTTTGGCGATGTTTTCGCTGCTTTATTTTACGGATTTGTTCATAAAAAACACTATCTATCACAGATATCCCGTAAAAACCGAAAGAGGCACGATTTTTGTGAAAAAAGAGCTCCGCTATATGCAAAAACTTGTTGATTATATTGAAAAAAACACGCCAAAGGACGCCAAAATCCTCTCTGTGCCGGAATCGTCAATAATCAACTTTTTGACAGTACGTCCGACCCATGACAAATATTATTACCTGATTCCGCCGAATGTTGAGCTCTTTGGCGAGGAAAATATTCTTGCGGATTTGGAAAACAACCCGCCCGATTACTTTTTGTTGAACACAATGCCTTATGTGTGCTTCAATACCGGTGATTTTTGCACTTATGCCGGAAAAATCTGCAATTTTATAAATAAAAACTACAAACCGGTGTTTTATCTCAATGGAAAGGTCAAATATTATTTATTCAAGCGGGATTAAGAATCATTAAATTGCAAATCATTTAATAGGCTTTCAAAAGACATAGACTTTGTAACCAAAATAATTCAAATATGAAAACAAACGGAATAAAAACAAATATATTTAAAGATATTATTATCCCTGCTACTAAAAGAATGTTCAATTTTAAAAAAGTTGACCTAGTACGTCAGCCGGCAGCAGATACGGTTGAAGTTAGCTTATTAAAAGAGAATTTTCAAGGAATTAGTTCTAAGACTTTTAAAAAACTACTCTCACCTGAATTCACACCTAAAACTAACTTAGATGAAA
>CALUPP010000035.1 GCA_944322685.1 Candidatus Gastranaerophilales bacterium | reverse complement strand
GATGCATTTTGTGAACGCAGGCGACGGCAAAAACGCTCATCCGACGCAGGCTCTCCTTGATTTTTACACAATGAAAAAACATCTGGGCAGCGTTGAGGGAAAAAAGGTTGTAATCGTCGGAGATGTTGCGCATTCGCGGGTTGCGGGGTCAAATCTTGCGCTTTTGAAAAAATTCGGCGCAAAAGTGCATTTTTGCTGCCCTGATTACTTCACGCCGAAAAACACGGCAAATTCAGGCGCAGTCTGGCATACGGATTTGAAAAAAGCAATAAAAAATGCCGATGTGGTAATGCTTTTGAGGGTTCAAAACGAGCGCCTGGACGAGCAAACAGCGCAAATGGCAAAGGACTATACAAAATATTACAGGCTGGATTCCGAAACGCTTGAAAAATACGCTCCAAACGCGCTTTTAATGCACCCGGGGCCCGTAAACCGCGGAATTGAGATTACATCGGAGCTTTTGGATTCGGAGAAAGGACGCACGATTTTAGAACAGGCGGAAAATGGTGTATTTGTGCGAATGGCAGTGCTTGACGAGATTTTTAGGGGGCGGGAATGAAAAAATTCGACGGAATATTGAAAAATGCACGCGTAGTTTCGCCCGAAAACGGTCTTGACGAGGTTTTTGACATCGAAATCAAAGACGGAGCGGTCACCGCAATCGGAAAAGACCTCTCCGGCGCGAATATTCTTGATTTGAGCGGGAAAATAGTCATGCCCGCATTCGTCGAAATGCACTGCCACCTGCGCGAGCCGGGATTTGAAGAAAAAGAAACCATCGAAACCGGCGTAAACTCGGCACTTGCCGGAGGTTATGGGGCGATTTGCCCGATGGCGAACACAAATCCGGTAAACGACAACCCCGAAACCCTTAAATATATTATCAATGCGGATAACAGAATCGATATTTTCCCGATTTGCGCGGTTACGAAAGGGCTTTCGGGCGACGAAATCGTGGATTTTGAACTTTTGAAAAACGCGGGGGCAATCGCGTTTTCAAACGACGGAAAGCCGCTCGAGGATATGGATTTACTTAAAAAAGCACTCAAAAAGGCGCAAGAATCGGATATTTTGGTCATTTCGCACGCCGAAGACACAAAATATCCGCCGAATCAGAACGAATCCGAGTTCAGCGCGGTGCTTCGCGAGCTAGAAATCGTTAAGGAAACCGACGCGCGGTACCATTTTGCGCACATTTCGACCGCAGAATCGCTCGGACTCATCCGCGAGGCAAAAGAGGAGGGCTGGAACGTCACTTGCGAAAGCGCTCCGCACTATTTTACGCTTTCAAACGCAGATATCGTCGACAATCACGCCAGATTCAAAATGAACCCGCCTTTGCGCTCAGAAACCGACAAAAATGCGGTTATTGAGGGCTTTTTGGACGGCACGATTGACGTAATCGCCACTGACCACGCGCCTCACACGCTTGAAGAAAAAAATCTTCCGTTTGAAAAGGCGCCGATGGGGATTGTTGGGTTCGAAACGGCATTTTCGCTGGCTTATGAGTGCTTTATCAGGAAAAATCTTTTGACAATGGGCGCGCTCGTGAACAAATTCTCGGCAAATCCCGCAAAAATCCTCGGGCTCAAGGAATACGGGCATATTGAAATAGGACAAATGGCGAATCTTGCCATTTTTGACCCGGAGCTCGAATGGACGGTCGAAGCGGCAAAATTCCGCTCAAAATGTAAGATTTCACCGTTTGAGGGGAGGAAATTAAAAGGGAAAATCGTTGGAACAATAGCAAAAGGGGCTTTTTATGAACTTCAATGACAAAATCATCATCACGGGACAAGGGCGAAAATTCGGCAATCCTGCGATTCCGAAACAAGTTCGGAATGACAACAAAATAGCAAATTAAAGGAACATATTATGAAAATTAATCCGAAAATTAAAGAAAAAATCGTGCTCGCGCTGGATGTGGACACGGTTGAGCAGGCAAAAGAGCTGATTCGCGAACTCAAAGACTATGTCGGGGTTTTTAAAGTCGGATTGCAGTTCTACACGGGCAATGGCGGCGAGGTTTTTGAGTTTATGAAAGAAATCGGCGCAAAATTTTTCTTTGACGTGAAGCTTCTCGACATCCCGAACACCGTAAAAAAGGCGTCGGAAAACATTATCAGAAGCGGAGCGAGCTTTTACAACCTGCATGCGCTGGGCGGAGCCGAAATGATGAGGCAGGCAGCCGACGGAGCGAACAAAACAGCTGCGGAATTGGGCGTCGAAAAGCCGACAATCCTTGCCGTGACGGTTTTAACGAGCATTAACGATGAAGTTTTGAACAATGAGCTCCAAATCCCGCACAAAACGCTTGATTACGTCGTAACGCTTGCAAAATTGGCAAAAGAAAGCGGAATGACGGGCGTTGTGGCGTCGAGTTTTGAAGCGCGCAGGATAAAAGAGGCCTGCGGAAAGGATTTTAAGGTGCTTTGCCCGGGAATCCGCCCCGCCTGGTCGGTTAAAGGCGACCAAAAAAGGCTCGCAACCCCGTCATTTGCAATAAAAGAAGGCGCAGATTACCTCGTAATCGGGCGCGCGGTCACGGCAGCGGAAAACAGGCTCGAAGCAATGGAAAAAATCTACAAAGAAATAGAGGAAGTAATGTAATGGCAAAGCTTTTACTCCAAAACGGAATGATATTTGAGGGCGCGTCAATAGGCGCCGAGGGCACGGCTTACGGGGAAATCTGTTTCAACACCTCAATGGCCGGATACCAGGAAATTCTCACCGACCCGTCGTACGCCGAGCAGGTTATCGTCATGACCTACCCGGAAATCGGGAATTACGGCATAAATCCCGACGATTTTGAATGTTCAAGGGTAAACGCGCGCGGATTTATCATAAAAAACTACTGCGAGCACGAAAGCCACTACAAAAGCTCAATGAGCCTTTCGGATTACCTGAAAAAGAGCTGCATTGTGGGGATTTCGGGCATTGACACAAGATATTTGACCACGGTAATCCGCGAATCCGGCGCAATGAACTGCGTTGTCACAACCGGCGAAATTACGGACGAAATACGCGAAAACCTTAAAAATTACCGCATGAGCAAGGACGTTGCGCTGAATGTTTCGCGAAAACGGACGGATTATTTCAAAAATAAAGGCGGCGTAAGGCTTGCGGTGATTGATGTCGGGATTAAAAAGAGCATTATTGACAATCTTTCGGCGCTCGGATGCGATTTGACGGTTTTTCCGGGCGATGTGAGCGCAAAAGAGATTCTGAACGGCAAATTTGACGCTGTTTTCATCTCGAACGGCCCCGGCGACCCGCAGGATGCCGAAAAAACAATTAATACCGTCAAAAATCTGGTCGGAAAAATCCCGATGTTCGGAATTTGCCTCGGATATCAGATTTTGTGCATCGTTCTGGGCGCAAAAACTTACAAGCTCAAATACGGCCACCGCGGAGCCAACCATCCGGTCATAAATCTTGAAAATAACAAGGTTTTAATCACTTCGCAGAACCACGGTTACGCAACGCTCCCGGAAACGCTTCCGGCAAACGTCATTCCGACCTACAAAAACCTAAATGACCAGACGCTTGAGGGTTTCAAATGTCCGGAATACAAAATCGAAGCTGTTCAATTCCACCCGGAAGCCGCACCGGGGCCGGCTGACGCAAATATGATTCTAAAAAGCTGGGTTGAGGGGCTCAAAAACGAAAAAACGCACAAAAAGGAGAATATTTTTAAAAAGATTTTCGCTTTGAAAAAATAAAGGACAGTGGGAATAGTAGGTCAGGCACCGCCTGACAGCAACAAACAAAGGACAAAAAAATGCCAAGAAATAATGATATCAAAAACGTACTTGTCATCGGCTCGGGCCCGATTGTTATCGGACAGGCCGCAGAATTTGATTATGCGGGAGTGCAGGCTTGCAGAGCGCTGAAAGAGGAGGGCGTCAGGGTCGTGCTGGTAAATTCAAACCCCGCAACGATTATGACCGACGAAAACATCGCGGACAAGGTCTACATTGAACCGCTGACAGTCGAGGCGTTTGAATATATCATTAAAAAAGAGCGCCCCGACGGGATGATTGCGTCTTTGGGCGGGCAAACAGGGCTTAATTTGGCTATGCAGCTCCATGAAAAGGGCATTTTGAACAAATACAACGTCAAACTGCTCGGCACAAAAATCGATGCAATCAACAACGCCGAGGACAGAGAGCTTTTTAAGGCGCTAATGCTGAAAATCGGCGAGCCTGTGCCCGAAAGCACAACGGTTTCGTCGCTGGAGGAAGCTAAAAAGTTCGCCGAAAAAATTGGATTCCCGCTGATTATCCGTCCTGCATTCACTCTGGGCGGTTCAGGGGGCGGAATTGCGTCAAATCAGCAGGAATTTGAAGAAATTGTCCACTCAGGGCTGTTGAGAAGCCCGATTTCGCAGGTGCTCGTGGAAAAAAGCATTGCGGGCTACAAAGAAATCGAATACGAGGTAATGCGCGACGCAAACGACACCTGCATTGCCATCTGCAACATGGAAAACATCGACCCAATCGGCATTCACACGGGCGACAGTTTTGTTGTAGCGCCCTCGCAGACGCTTACGAACAAAGAATACCAAATGCTTCGCACATCAGCCCTGAAAATCATAAAAGCCCTGAAAATCGAGGGCGGATGCAACGTTCAATACGCACTGGACACAAAAAGCGAGCAGTATTACGTAATTGAGGTAAATCCGCGCGTCAGCCGCTCGTCAGCGCTTGCTTCCAAGGCAACAGGATACCCGATAGCCAAAGTTACCACAAAAATCGCTATGGGATATTATCTTCACGAGCTGCCGAACGCCATTACGCACAAAACTGTTGCGGCTTTTGAGCCTGCGCTGGATTATGTTGTAACAAAAATCCCGAAATGGCCGTTTGACAAGTTCGCTCAAGGCGACAGACTGCTCGGAACAAAGATGAAAGCTACGGGCGAGATTATGGCAATCGGAAGAACGTTCGAAAGTTCGTTCAAAAAGGCAGTAACCTCAATGGAGGACAAAAATACGGGGCTTGTGCGCAGAAAATACATGCAACTGAGCGACGACGAGCTGAAAGCACTGCTCCATGTGCAGGATGACCGCAGAATTTTCCGGGTTGCCGAGGCTCTTACCCGCAGAATCAGCGTTGACGAGATAAATCAAATCACAAAAATCGACAAATGGTTCATTTACAAGATAAAAAGCCTTGTTGATTTTGAACAGAGGCTCAAAGGCGAAATTCTCACGCCTGAGCTTTACCTTGAGGCAAAAGAAAAGGGCTTTCTCGACACGGAAATCGCCGTTTTCGCAAAAAAACGCCTCGCTGATGTCAAAAAACTGCGCGAAGAAGCCGGAATAAACGCTTCATTCAAGATTGTAGACACATGCGCCGCGGAGTTTGAGGCGCAAACGCCTTATTATTACTCGACTTACAACGAATTTGATGAAAACAAGGTCAACAAAGAGGAAAAATCCATCCTCATCCTTGGCTCGGGCCCGATTCGCATAGGACAGGGGATTGAATTCGATTATTGCTCGGTTCATGCGGCCTGGAGCGTCAGAGATAACGGTTACAAGTCGCTTATTGTAAACTCAAACCCCGAAACGCTTTCGACAGATTTTGACGTCGCGGACAAGCTCTATTTTGAGCCGATGAACATTGAAAACATTATGAATATCATAAAATCCGAAAATCCTGCGGGCGTAATGGTGCAATTTGGCGGGCAAACGGCCATAAATTTAGCCGGAAAGCTCCATGAGCAGGGCGTAAACATCATCGGAACGTCAATTGAATCAATAAACATCGCAGAAGACCGAAAACTCTTTGAAAAGCTCCTGCGCGACCTGAATATCCCGCAGCCGCAGGGCCGTGCGGTCAGAAAAGTTGAAGAAGCAATAAAAGCCTACGAAGAACTCGGTTTTCCGCTGCTTGTGCGCCCGTCTTACGTCATCGGGGGCCGCGGAATGCAGGTTGTTTACAACAAAGACGAGCTTTTGACCTATTTCAACTCTGCATTGAAGTTCTCTGACGAGCATCCCGTGCTGATTGACCAGTACATCGAGGGGCAAGAGGTCGAACTGGACGCGATTTCGGACGGCGACAACATCCTTATCCCCGGAATTACCGAGCATATCGAGCGTGCGGGCATTCATTCGGGTGACAGCATGGCAATTTACCCGACTCAGAACGTTTCTGAAAGCATAAAGTCGCGTTTGGTCGATTATTGCGAAAAAATCGCCCGCGCGCTAAAAGTCAAGGGGCTGATGAACATTCAGTTCGTCATAAAGGACGATATTGCCTATGTTATTGAGGTAAATCCGCGTGCATCGCGCACGGTGCCGATTATGAGCAAAGTTACGGGCATTCCGATGGTGGAAATCGGCATAAACGCCTGCCTCGGGCTCTCAATCCCCGAACAGGGCTACAAAACAGGGCTTGCGCAGGAAACTTCGCTTGTTTGCGTCAAAGTTCCCGTATTTTCGTTCCAAAAACTCAACAGAATCGACCCCGCACTCGCTCCGGAGATGAAATCCACCGGCGAAGTGCTCGGAATTGATACGAATTTTGACAATGCGCTTTTAAAAGGCTTTTTAGCCGCCGGATACACTTTCCCCGAGCGGCGCGGCGACGTTATGCTTTCGCTGAACGACAACACAAAGCCCGACGGCGTCGAAATTGCGCGCTCGCTTGCGGATTTGGGTTACAGAATCGTCGCGACAACCGGAACGCACAATTTTCTCAAACAATACGGCATAAATTCCAGAGAAATCCAGCATTTTGACATCGAAAAAATGCAAGAGCACATGAAAAAAGGCCAGCTCTGCTTCATCATCAACACTCCGACCACAAACGCAAATTCTGCGCGCGTAGGCTCGCAAAACAGGGGATTTTTGATACGCACAATCTCAGAAATGTACTCCACACCTTGTTTTACCTCGACAGACACGGCAAATGCCTATCTGCGCGCGTTAAAATACTTTGTGAGCAGGCCGGAGCTGACCTACGACAGCATTGATGTTTACAGGAAGAAAAAAACGCTTGCCGAGGTGTAAATTGCTTGCACTGCACAGGATTTTGGCTGATTTAGCCGGCAAAGAATAGAGCCAGGCTAACATTTTTGGAACCTTAAAAGCGGCAAAGCCCGTTCAGAGGCTAAATTTGACATATTTACTATTTTCCACGCGCCTCCCCCCAAAAAAACACAAAAAAATTGAAGAATCCTGATTTTTATAGTAAAATCAATCCGTCGGATAGAATAGGGCTGATTTTATGAAAGTTGAAAAACTTACTTTAAAAGAAATTGTAATTATGGCGGTTACGGCATTGAGCTTTTTGATTGTGCTCGGAGCGCTCTGCGTGCCGCTTTTGGCTTATTATAAAATAGGGTTTTCGGACGGTTTTTATGTACTTTACAGAAAACTGTGCCATGGCCCGATTGCAACATGCTTTCTCATAAACGGTTATGCAATGCCGCTCTGCTCAAGGTGTTTGGGCATTTGGACGGGGATTTTTCTGACGTTTATGCTCTATTTTGAAAGAGTAAAATTCGGCCACGCGCTCTATGTTATCTTCGGAATCCTCGGAATCGGGGGATTTTTGCTTGAATTTTTCAATTTGATTTTTATAAACAACTACATTAGACTGTTAGAAGGGCTTTTTATCGGGATTTTTCTGGTGGTTACGGTTATGCGTCTTGAAATCAAATTTAAAAAAGGTTATTAATGTAAACATTTGTAACAGACTTGCCATATTAATTTTAATATAACAAACCTATTGTTAAAAAAATAATTTCGAATTTTACCCCAAATAATATAAAAAATGTAGGCAAAGCCTCAAAAAACATGCTATAATATAAAAACAGAGAAGAATAAGTGTTCTCTATACCCTTTATAAGGGATTCGCAAAAAGAGAAATTGGTGTTCAAGCGGATTCCGAAGAAAACCGAAATAGAATGTAACGAAATTGTTAACATTATGCCACAAAAAGTCAATTATTTTTAAAAAAAATTTTTAAATAATAATGTAGGGAAAATTTAGGTAATATGTCGGAGGAAAGACATGACAATTAGTGTGAACTCAAGAAAAAAACAAGCAAAAAAATCATTTGATGAATTGTTAAACGATTTAAGAACCAGCAATTCTGAAAAAGTAAGATATAATGCTGCAAGAGTTTTGGGTGAAATCGGTGATTCACAGGCTGTTGAGCCGCTTATTGATGTTTTGAAAAACGACAAAAACGGCTCGGTTCGTTTGTATGCAGCCCGTGCACTCGGCGAACTCGGTGATGTTTCAGCAACAAAACCGCTCATTGAATCTTTAAGAGAAGACAGAAATGTCGATGTACGCGTTCGTGCAGCTCGTGCATTGGGCCGTTTGGGCGGAAAAGAAGTTGTTGAACCGTTAGTAGAAGCTTTAAACGATGAAAATCCCCAGGTTTGCATCACAGCAACCGATGCATTGATTGAAATCGGCGATGTTGCGACAGATGCGTTGATGGATTCGCTCGATCATGAAAAAGTTAACGTAAGATGCGACGCAACAAGAGCCCTCGGCGAAATCGGCAACCCCAAAGCTGTTGACAAAATCATCACTATGCTGAAAGACGAATGGGTCAACGTCAGAATTTATGCAGTTACTTCTTTAGGCAAGCTGAACGACACAAAAGCAGTTCCTGCATTGATTGAAGTTATGCAAAATGTCAAAGAAAACGACCTCGTAAGAGCCGGCGCAGCTGCTGCTCTCGGCGTTTTACGCGACCAAAGAGCGTTGATGCCTTTGCGTGAACTTATTATGGGCGCTGAAGAACTCGGCGAGCTTGAAGATACAGCTTTAAAATCATTCAAAAAGATTATGGCTGCTAACTGGCAAGCTATCCCGGGAGCTGCTCCCCAGAAAAAAACAGTTAACGCATAATTTTAAAAAATTTATCAAAAAAGAGTCCGAAAGGGCTCTTTTTTTTGCCCTAAAAGTAAGTTGCGGCGGGACAATGAGTTAATTTTAAAGTTCTGATTCCTCCAGCCGCGCGTTTTTTATTATTTTATTTCTTGACTCTTAAAGCCTCCCGCATAAGCACTTTAAAATTAACTCATTACCCCATTTTTGAAAAATGAGTGCATAAAAGGCTTTTGATATAAGAAAAACAGGGGGAAATTGTTCAGCTGCGCTCATCAGAACGGTTTTTACGTTTTTTGTTTGGCGGAAATCGCCTTGAAAATTAGAAAATTTGTCAAAAAACCATTGTTTTGGCTTTTCCCACCCTGCTTAGCTTGCGCATTACAAGGAAAAAATCAAAATACGGCGGAAATTAACGCAGCGATTACCATCGCAGCAAGCAAAACCCCAAAAACAAACAATATAAAGCCTTCCGCATCAATCAATAACCCAAAACTTGTCAACAACGCATGTTCGGGATATAATGTCAGGGTGTTTAGAAATTAGGCGGGGCAAAATTGGCGGGTTTAATAGAAAAAACGCAAGAAAAAAACAAC
>CALUPP010000034.1 GCA_944322685.1 Candidatus Gastranaerophilales bacterium | reverse complement strand
CCTGAATGGCAAAGAAGAATGATATATTACATAAAAGATATTTTTGATAATATAATCCCATCAAATCCCAAAAGAAAAGTAAATTTAATATTTACAACGCATTCGCCTTTTATTTTATCTGATATGCCACTAGAAAATGTAATTTTGTTAGCTAGAAATAAAAATACAGGATTTTGCGAAATAAAAGAATCATACACAAAAACATTTGGTTCTAATATTCATACACTATTTGCGAACTCCTTTTTTATGAAAAGTACAATTGGAGAGTTTGTAGAGAAAAAAATAAAAGAAGCTGCAAAATTTTTAAAAGGCAATGACAGTGAGTTTATAGATGTGAAAGATATTGAACAGTTTATTCAATTAATAGATAAAGATAATATTTTAGGTAAGATACTATCTTCTATGTATGACATAAAAAGTAGGTAGTAAATGAAGCAAATTGTTAATTACGAGGAATCTTTAAAAGTCTTTAAAGATTATATTTCAAATAATATAAGCGATAATTCAATAAATGAACTTATACAAGCATTCCAACACATTCAAGATTTGGAATTAGAAATGTTTAAAATTGAAAATAGCAACGATATAAACGACATTTTTCTTATGCCCCCTGATAAAATAAGAGAATTAGCAAATGACTTGAAAAAGAATAATCAGTATATAACAGCACTAAAAGTTGCTAAAGAATATGCAAAATTAAAAAAAGAAGAAGATAAACAAAATTTCAATTTCCAGAATTTTCAAAAAGATATAATTGATAATTTAAGCATAATAATTAAAAATTTTGAAACTTTTTATAATAATTTTATTTCATCAGATAACAAAAACATTGTTTATTCAATAATAGACAAATTTGGAGTAAGAGCTTGTCCATATTGTAATTTAAATTATATTGATGTTATAAAAACAGAAAGGAAGAATGTCTTACGTCCTGCACTAGACCATTTTTATCCAAAAAGTAAATATCCTTTTTTTGCATTATCATTTTTTAATTTAGTACCTACTTGTTATGAGTGTAATTCTTCTTTAAAACGAACAAAAGATGAAAAAGAGTTATTAAATCCTTTTGAAAGGGATTTTGATGAATTAGCAAATTTTACTATTTATTTGTCCGGTGAAGGACAATTAAACCATGTTCTTTCTGATACTTCATCATTTGATATTAAAATAAACAGCCGGGAAAGCCTCAATAGAGATATTGTGAATAATCAAAATGAATGTTTTGCATTAGATATTCGCTATGAATATAGAAAAGAAGAAGCCAGTGAGATTTTTTCAAAATGCATTCTCGACACCACGGAATTTCGTAAGGAAATAAAAAAAGCATTTCCAACAATAAGCACGAAATATATAGAAAAATTGATATATGGCAATTCGCTTTCTTGTGATGATATAAACAAACGTCCCCTAGCAAAAATGACTTGTGATTTAGTCAATTTTTATAAAACAAATTATAAATAGTTACGACTCTTAAAATAATAATATTATTATGTGTATGCTCCTCACATCTTACATAAAATTATAACTATTCCTTATCTTAAACTTCTTTATTAAGAGGTCTGTTTGTATCTTTTTTAAAGATAAACTATTTAGATACGTTATTCGCTGATCACACCGTAACCTTTATAAAATCTATAAAGGTGTACACCAAGAACTAATGTAACATTACACGTAACTTGAAATGATACTATTCTAATATTACATTTTCTAGTTTCAAATCTTTGTTATTAGTTTTATGCAATTTTTGCTTTTCCTACCACTTGACATTGTGTTAATCTAAGAGCAAGCCTTTTTCTATTGAGAAAAATGCTAAGGATTTTTTTGAGAAGAAATAAAGTCGCTTTTATAAATTTTTAAAGCTAAGTTGCCCAAAATAATCAAACCATCTGTAACAAATAATCAAACCATGTGTTCTTTTACACAGGAAATCAAATCTTAAAATGTCATTCTGAACTTGTTTCAGTATCTTGTAATAATGCGATTTTGAGCCAATTTTTATAGGTTGGAAGTTAAACCGGACGAAACCGACTTTGTTAGGACATAAAATTACATAGAATATTGTTAAATCAGCCTGTAATTTTGTCAATTTAAAAGAAATATAAAAAATGCGTGATGTAAGCTTTTAAAAAATAACCTGCGAGGACAATTCTTGGTGCAATGCGCGAAAATTTTGCATTAAAATTGAAAATATAAAAATTCGGATACTGTATTCAAAGATAATATTGATGTTATAAGCAATACAAGGGTAATGGCAAGATATGTTTTATTCGGCCGGAGTTTTTGTGTCCATTCAATGGAATTTTTAAAGAAAAATACCAGAATAAAACAACTTAAAAACAGCATAATACTCAGCTTTTCACAGCCATGGCCGCTCACAAAATGCATTTTATGTATCATAACAGGCGCAAATCCGTTAAAACCGCACATTGACTTTATGATTTCCAAGGCACGATGTATTGAGCTACTTCTGAAAAACACCCAAGTTAAGTTAATAAAAATAAAAGTTGAAAAAACAGCTGTAATATTGCTGATTTGAAGATTAAACTTTTTCCAAAAACGATGAATAACGCTGGCTATGCCGTGCAATGCCCCCCATACAATAAAGGTAAAATTCGCTCCATGCCATATTCCGCCTATTAAAAATGTCAAAAATAAATTTCTGTATGTCAGTATTTCGCCTTTTCTGTTGCCGCCAAGCGGAATATATATGTAATTCTTTAAAAATCTGGACAAAGTAATATGCCACCTGTGCCAAAAATCCTGTATACTGTTCGCTTTATATGGCGAATTAAAGTTGATTGGCAATACAATATTAAACAAATATCCAATACCAAGAGCCATATCACAATAACCGGAAAAATCAAAATACAACTGAAATGTATATGATAGCGCCCCGATATGACTTTCCCAGAAAGATAAAACAGGTATTGTATCAAAAGCAAGATGTACATATGGCGAAAGATTATCTGCGATTAAAACTTTTTTAAACAACCCAATTGCAAGCAAAAACATACCTATAGATATATTCTTATGGTTAATCACTTTTTTTCTTATACTGGCAAATTGAGGCATCATTTCACTGTGATGAAGAATAGGACCGGCAATCAAATGCGGAAAAAATGTTACAAATAATGCATAATTCAAAAAATCATACTCCCGAACCTCTTTTTTATACGCATCAGCAAGATATGCAATCTGGGTAAATGTAAAAAAGCTGATACCAAGAGGCAGCGCTATTTTTAAAGTATCAAAACCCGTATGAAGAACAAGATTAATATTTTCAATTAAAAAATTAAAATATTTAAAATAACATAATAACGCCAGATTGCCCAATAATCCGAAAATAAATACAGCTTTTCTGTTTATTTTAAGATTTGACGGGTGTGAAAGCGTATATCCGACAGTGTAATTAAATATCATGGAACAAAGAATCAAAACCAGATATTTTATATTCCAAAAAGCATAAAAAAACAATGACGCTGCCACAAGCCAGCCCAGAGCAAGTTTTATCAGTTTCATCTTATTTAATGCAAAATAAATTACAAATGTTACCGGCAGAAATATAAATAAAAATTCTAAAGAATTAAAAAGCATTATTTTTCCTCATTTATAGTTTTATTAATCCAGTTTATTGTCTCTTTATCTGTTTTTGACCAGTTAACTATATCCTTCAAATTCTTTTTATTTATTGCATCTGCATTTTCTTTTGTAATCAATCTTGCAAGATCTGTTTTCTTTAAAACTATGTCATCTATGATTTTATTCCCCACAAGATATGTACAATGAGAAGTATCGAAAAATGTATTCATATCAGGCCTTATCTTGTCTGTTGTATAAATATTCGGATACTGAAAATCGTATACAGGCGATATAGCTGCAAGACCCTTTTTCCAGTTTGAATAATTTTCCCAATTTCCCGTTTTATAAATAAAATAAAATTCGGTAATATGAGTCGGCATAATAAATAAAGTAACTTCCCGGCCGGAATCCGTAATTTTTTTATAATAATTACTAAATATTTTTATTTTATTGTTGTCTAGTTCTGCTCCTCTGTACGCATTGTTCAACTCCGGCCAAGCTTTTTCAAAATCTTTTTTTATATTTTTATTTACAAAGATGTATTTTTTTCCGCTTGCATAAAACATACGCTTTTTATTGCCGCTGAGATTTCTGATTACTGTCCATATACTGTTGCCTGTTGTTTTTAAACAAAGTAGAGCAATACCAAGCTCCTGTGTTTCAAGTTTTGGATTTTTTGTTATGGTTGCTCTGTTACCGCTTGTGTCAGACCAGCCTTTTATAAATATTCCGTAATCCAAACCAATATAAACATGTTTAATTTCCGGATGAATTTTTATTGCAATATCTATTGCATCCAGCATTTCATTAAAATGCAGCCCGCCTATTGCGATATTTTCGGCTTCTTTTCCGGTAATTTTTTTGTAATGATTTTTGTCAAGCCCAAGATCCGCCCTTGATGTTCCGAAAAACACCGCATCTATTTTTCGATTATCAATTTTTAGGCCAATAGGCTTTGTGACTCTTTCCTGTATTTTTGCTTCGGGTTTTAGAAGCGTATCGGGAAATATTCTTTGCTTAAAAATGTTATACGGATTTACAAGATAGTTTAGAAGAATAATAACCAATATAACGGATATGCCTATAAGTATAAGGTACTTATTGTAATTTTTATAGTTCATTATTTTTACCGGTTACATAAAATACTAAATTTTGTCAGTTTAATTGATGTATTTTCGCAATAACGCAACCAATTCATGTCATGATTTACTAATTTTGTCAATAAAACTTGATGAATTTTGCCATTATTTTGATTGCTATAAAAATATATCCTTAATTAGGGGGATAAGATGGATGAATTAAAGAAAAAATTCGGACTACGCGTCAAAGAACTCAGAAAGTCTTTAAAATTAACACAGGAACAGCTTGCCGAAAAAATAGAAATGGATACACCAAACTTATGCAGAATGGAAAACGGCACACATTTTCCACACACAAGAAATTTAGTCAAACTTGCATCGGCGCTGGGAGTAGAAGTCAAAGACCTCTTTGATTACAAACATATAGACACAAAAGAAGACCTGATACAAAAAATTTCTGTTTTTTTACAAAATGCCAAACATGAAGATGTGGAATTTATATACAAAATAGTAAAAGGTCTGAATGAATACAAAAAATAATTTTGCTAAAGTCACATCAGCCAATTTCGTATTTAGTGCATTGCCGCTTTCAAGATAGTTTTTGCCTGTTAGCATCATGTTCTTTTTTCTATGAATATTTGCTGAAAAATGAGATAATTCATTGCCGCATTTTCCTGGTCTGCTTTGGAAATATTTTCTCTGTTTTTCTGTATTTTCGCAGTTTTTTGCTATATTTACTTTAAATGCGATATTATCGGCTTAGGTTTCCGACATAAACAACATGTTGCCGTCAGATTGCCTTATTCTGTAATCTTCAACCCAAGAATCGGTGTCCATACGCAAATTTTCAACCTCAACCCGGCATCTATACCGATTGTTTCCTATTTGGTGAGAAGTTTTTGGGTTTTATTGTTGTTTTCGCTGAAGGAAATATTTATTTTGCAGGTTTTTCTGTCCATTCCCTTTGACCATACAGATGATAGGATTTAGTGCTGCCCCAAAGTAAAAAAATCCATAATAAAAGCTATATTTTGAGGCAAATTGCAAAGAAAAGCGGATTTGCAGCAATACTTTACATAAATTAATGTTTTTGTGATTTAATGAAGATATGAATAATCTTGCGGTGGATGCATTAAGAAATGTTCCGGCTTTGGATACGCGATATACGGCTCCGGAAATGCGAAAAAAGGCTGTTGTTGTGCTTGGCAGCTCAAAAACTACCGAACCGCTCAAGCCGTATATGAATTTGTGCTCGGAAATAACAAAATCTTTTGTTCAAAACGGATTTAATGTCATCACCGGCTGCGGAACTAAGGGGATAATGGGTTCTGCTTATTTTGCGGCCAAAAATGCTTCGGCTGTTGATTTGGTGGGCAAACCTATACAAAATTTGGCGATTATTGTGAACCCGTTGTGGGGTGATGAGAACCTACATGACTGCATTTTAATAGGAAAAGCGTCATCAGAGTCGGAAAGAATTAAAAAATTTGCCAAAGTTGCCGACAATTTTGTAATTTTCCCCGGCGGAGTTACCACGCTGCAAGAAGCGGCAACGCTCATAAGGCATAATGTTCATTCTTGTGAAAAAAGTTTGAAAGAAATCATTCTTGTCGGAAAAGAGTTTTTTGACGGGTTAAAGCAGCAATACGAGGCATTGGCCCGTTTAAAGCTAATTAAAAAAGAGCCTGACGCTTTTTTCAAAGTATTGTCAGAGAAAAATGAGATTTTGAAAGCAATATTAAAAAGGTGAACTCTTGTTTATCTGGCTTTTTATTTTTGAGAAAATCCAGTTTTAGATATTTTAAAATATTTAATCGTCAAAAAAGTCATCAGTTTTGACTTCATTGTGCAAATAGTTCTTATTTGGCACAAAAGCGGCAAAAAGCGGCCTTAAACCCGGAGAATTCGTGTCGCTTCCCATAAACGGGAACACAACCGCAGTTGTTGCAAACGTTTTTCCGTCCGGACGGATGAGTTTGAAAAAATCAAATACATATCTTGGGGTTAGTTTGTCCGCCCAGTTAATTTTTCTCTTATCCGCGCAAATTACCGCATCATGATTGCTTCTTTTTGCGTGGTCGATGTTTTTTTGTATCCTGTTTATTGCGGAATCCGTAGCCAGAACGCTTGCAAAAATGATATTTGTATCCTTTTTCTGAGAATTCAGCGCAAATGCCTCATGCGCGTAATCGAACATCTCATACAAAACCGTATTCCCTGAAATAAAGCAGTCATCAAGGATAACTATTGTTGATTTTTCGGGAAGATTGAAATCCGGCTCCGCTTGATAGCCGAAACCTTTCCAGTAGAGCATTTTTTCGTCGGGAATGTTGTTTGCTTTTTGAAATTGGTACGCAATGAGCCCGAAACTCTTGTTTTGGTGCAGAACTGTATAATAAATGTTCTTTTCCGGATAACCTTTTGATTTTACGGTTTCTGTGATTTTTTCCTGAAGTGTTTGAAGCTTTTTGCTCAAGGAACGAGGCGAATAAACGGCCAGATTAATGTTCAGATAGTCCAAAATCAGCTTTGACATCAGCTCGGGAGTGCGTCTGCGCGATTTTTCAGCAATATCATTGATAATTTCCCCGAATTTTTCTTTTGATGGGAGAACCGGCTTGAGATTTTCGGCGATTTTGCCGGGATTTGGCTGATTTTCGTTTGAAATGTCTATGCGCAGCGGCGAAAAGCCTAATTCCTTTATTTTTTGCAGATTTTCAGAATTTAGTGCCTCATCAATGATTTTTTCCGTTGAAAATTCAGGGTTTTTAGATTTTATCTCCCGATATTTTTTCACAAAATCATCGGCGGCCTCCTCAAAGCTTTTTCCCTGGTTCAAAAAATTGTATGAATTCTCAAAATCATCAATGTAGACAGGCATGAACGTGTCATTCTCAGAAAAATTGATGCGAAAATCTTTGGGCGATGACTTTTTGATTTTTTCAAGAAGCTGCAAAGCGTTTTTGTCCAAAACCAGCGCCAATTTTTTGCTTGTAAAATCCATCGGATATTTTCCGTACGTCAAATAATCAAAAATGCTTCCGAGCGGGACGCCCTGTGAGTGCGGAATTTGCGTAATTGTTTTCTGACATTGGGTTTGTGTTTTTGAGCCTTTGGAAAGATTTTTGAAGAAATTTTCCTCGTTTTCGTCTTTAACTATTTTGTGTTTGTATGTAAATTCATAAGCGAAGTCATAAATCCCGAGAAAACCCTTATCTTTCAGCGCTTTTGCGATGCTGCTCATTGATTTGTAGCTGCTGAAAATGGACAATTTGTCCATAATCTTGAAAATTTCGTCTTTGCTTACCTCCGGATATCGCTTATTTAGCTTTGCCGCAAGCAATTCAACCTCTTTTTCGCCAATAATTTCGAGAGATTTTTGTATGTTGTTATAAGTTTCCGTAAAATACTCAGTCGCCGCTTCAGATGGGGAAAAAACGTCATTTTTTGGCCCGGTTTGCAGGACATTTCCCGAAAAATTAACGGCCCTTTGGCTCTGGTGCAATTTTTCGTATTTATTTGCGTAAAAATTTGATATTACGGGTAAAATCATCTTTTTTGTGAGTTTTAAAATTTACCGGACAGTGAATAAAATACGAACAAGAATTTTTTTGCCAATTTCGGTTATTATTCGGCACTGGTTTGCCTTAAATCGCTCAAACCGGCTTTTTGTAAACAAAAGTTTTGATTTTTTTGTTATTAACGGACGCGTAAAATTCCTTTACCTGTATAAATCCGTGTTTTGCGTAATAATCAAAGTCGCAGACCGTGTCCGTCCAAAGATAAATGTTTTTTATGCCTTTTGAACGGCAAGTTTGAACGAGTTTTTCGAACATTTGCTTTCCGCAGCCCTTTTGTGTGCTGACAAAAAGCCCCATCATAACATCGTCGTCATTCATTGCGTTTTTTGCCGCATTTCCGCAAAATTCAAGATAATCATAAAACTCCCGGGCGGTTTTTTGTTCGGTATCGTTAAGATTTTCAAGTTTTTCGTGAAATTTCCCGCTGCTCTGAACGGAATCGGCCTTTTTTGCCGCCAAAATGAACCCTTTCAGCCCGTCATCAACGAAAGAAAACGAAAAAATCCGGTTCAAATCGTAATATTCAACCGTAAAATCATAAATAAATTTTTGCAGACGCTCGCTGCAATCCGAATAAAGCCCGCCCCATACAAGATGAGCAAAAGAACAGGCCGTTTTTATATCAGAATCTTTAAAATTTCTAATCATTTGCTTAATATACCACAAAATCGCTTTTTTAACCGTTTATCCGCCAATAAATAGGCAGCCGAGCTTGTAAACAATAAAACTGACAACCCAGGCAATCGAACACTGCAAAATCACAACAATCAAAGCCGAAGTCCTCCCCAGTTCGCGTTTTACCGTGGCTATTGCCGCGACACACGGCGTGTAAAGCAAAGAAAATACCAAAAATACAAAGGCTGTGAGCTTTGTAAATACCGCAGGAAGCATGTTTACGTCGCCCAGCAGCACCGTAAGCGTGCTGACAACGCTTTCTTTTGCCATAAAACCGGTAATGAACGCTGTGGAAATGCGCCAATCATCGATTCCGAGCGGTTTAAACACCGGAACAATAAAATTCCCCAGCGCAGCAAGCAAACTGCCCGCCGAATCCTTAACAATATTCAAATGTGCGTCAAAAGTCTGCAAAAACCAGATAATAATTGCCGCCCAGAAAATTATTGTGAATGCTCTTGTTACAAAATCTTTTGATTTAACGTAAATCAGCCGGTAAACATTGACCGCACTCGGCATTCGATAGTTCGGAAGCTCCATAACAAACGGAACAGGCTCCCCTTTGAACACGAAATATTTCATAAAATAAGCAAAGATTATCCCGACCGCTATTCCGATAAAATAAAGGCTCAAAACCACAAGCACCTGATTTTCCGTAAAAAATGCCGCGGTAAAAAGCGCATAAATCGGGAGTTTTGCGGAGCAGCTCATAAAAGGCGTTAAAAATATGGTCATTTTTCTGTCCCGCTCCGACGGGAGCGTGCGTGCAGCCATAATCGCCGGTACCGAGCAGCCAAAACCTATAAGCATAGGGACAAAACTTCTTCCGGAAAGCCCGATTTTTCTCAAAAGTTTGTCCATAACGAACGCAACACGCGCCATATAGCCCGAATCTTCCATCAAAGAAAGGAAAAAGAACAATACAACAATAAGCGGTAAAAAGCTCAACACGCTTCCCACGCCCGCGAATACGCCGTCAATAATCAAAGAATGCACAACAGGGTTCAGACCGTATGCGGAAAGTGCGGAATCCGTCATTTTTGTTGCAAAATCAACGCCCACTTCCATCAAATTCTGCAAATATTGCCCTAATGGCCCGAATGTCAAATAAAATATCAACGCCATTATCCCGAAAAAAGCCGGCATTGCTGTGTATTTCCCTGTGAGAATTTTATCCGCACAATCTGAGATTTTTTGGCCGACTGTTTCGTTCGGCTTGGAAACAAAGTCATAACAAAGCTTTTCTATAAAAGAAAACCGCATATCAGCAAGCGCCGCATGCCTGTCGAGCCCGGTTTCCGCCTCCATTTGGGAAATAATTTGTTCACAAGCCTCTTTTTCCTTTTCATCAAGACCCAGAGCATCAATTACGAGAGAATCGTCTTCAACAAGCTTTGTTGCTGCAAATCGCACGGGAATTTTGACCCTTTGAGCATGATCTTCAATCAGATGGATAATTGAATGAATGCATCTGTGCACTGCGCCTGCTTTTCCGTCATCGGCTTCGCAAAAATCAAGCCTGCCGGGGTGTTCTTCGTATGCTGCGACGTTAACCGCATGCTCAATCAGCTCCTCAATACCCTCATTTTTCGACGCGGAAATCGGAACCACCGGAACGCCCAAAACAGCTTCTAAACCGTTTACATCAATACTTCCGCCGCTTTGTGCAACCTCATCCATCATATTGAGCGCTATGACCATCGGCACATCCAGCTCAATAAGCTGCATTGTGAGCAAAAGATTGCGTTCAATGTTCGCCGCATCAACGATATTGATGATTCCGTCGGGTTTTTCGTCCAGAATAAAGCTTCTTGTCACGATTTCTTCGCTGCTGTAAGGCGAAAGCGAATATATTCCGGGCAAATCAGTTACCGTTACACCGTTTCGCCCCTTTATGAGGCCGTCTTTTCTGTCGACCGTAACCCCGGGAAAATTTCCTACATGCTGGTTTGAGCCGGTTAAACGGTTAAAAAGGGTCGTTTTTCCGCTGTTTTGGTTGCCGGCGAGCGCAAGTTTCAGCTTATTTTTTGCGGATTTTATGTGTTTTTTGCCGTTTTGGTAATTTCTGATTTCGCCTTTTTGTGAATGTTCGATATCTTCAAACTTTTTGTTTTTTCTTGGGCAATTGTGGGCGTCATGGACATCAGTTATTGCAATTTTTGCTGCATCATCTTTGCGCAGCGTAAGCTCATAGCCTCTGAGCCTTATTTCCAGCGGGTCGCCCATTGGCGCGGTTTTTATCAGGCTGACTTCAACCCCCGGCGTAAGCCCCATGTCAAGAATGTGGCTTCTGAGCGCTTTGTCCTCGCAATCAATAGATAAAATAACCGCATCTTTGCCTATTTCCAATTTATCAAGAGTCGTTTTTATCTTATTGCCAATCATAAAATTATTTTAAGCATAATTTTGCAGTGTTGGCAAGAAAACAGGCAAAAATATGGTAATATTCCCAGCTAAATTCCGGCTTTTCGTTTTGCTTCTTTTTTTGCCTTGCGTGAGAGTTTGGAACACTCTTTGGGCTGTAATTTCGGCGCTTTTTTTGTCTCAAAAAGCTTGAATGCCGATTTTTTAAGCTTTTCAGCTAAAGATTCAAACGGCCGCTGAGTGTGAGGTATGAATTTGTGCTCATATTTCTTTATTTTGGGCTTTTTGGCCCTGTTTTTGGGCAATTCTTTAATATGTGTTTTGGGCCCGGTTAACGTTTTTAAAAATTCTTCATGCAGCGAGTTAACTATTGCTTCTGCCTTATCAATTATGTTGAAAAATTCGGATTTTCCGTAAGTTTTTGGGTTCAGAGAATTTCTGTACGCCGAATATGTCAAAAAATCAGTTGGCGGGAAAACTTCATTATATTTACCGATTAAAGGCTGCGGATTGACGTTCCATTTGTTCAAAATTACATTTTTTGTATCAATAATCGTCACGGAAAGATGTTGTTTGTTCTTTTTTGACACATCAATGATTATGTCGTTGCTATTATCTTTCTGGCGTTTTGAAATATGCTCAAAAAGCACGGACCAGAGCGGTTTTTTGTGGCCTTCAGGTATGTTTGTATCAAGAAACTTAGCGTTAGAAGCTTTTACGGCTCTGTCGGCCTTTTTTAGCAGTTTTTCCGCTTCTTTTGAGGCAACATATACCCTTTTGAAAGACGGTGAAGTGTTGTATTTTTTTATATCCATAATTTTCCCGAAATATTCTCAACAATTACATTAAAACAGCAAATAAAAAATTTTGCTATTTGTTAAAAAACAGTTGACATTTCTTAAAAAAATGAAATCATAATAATAGATAGCAAAGTTGGGGTTTATATGAAAATAGTGCATTTCTGGTTATATGTGGTCGCAATTGTTGCATCATTGGGCGGGCTTTTGTCCGGTTATGACACCGGAGTAATTTCCGGCGCGCTTTTATTTATAAATGAAACGTGGGATTTGACTGATTTTACGCAAGGTTTTCTTGTGAGCTCGGTTTTAATCGGTGCGGTCATCGGCGCAGCTGCAAACGGGGTTATGGCCGATATTTTCGGGCGAAAAAAGATAATTATTGCAACGGCAATAATTTTTATCATCGGTTCAATCCTCAGTGCAGTTGCTCCGAACGTTCAAATTCTCATTCTTTCAAGAATAATGGTCGGTCTGGCTGTCGGTATGGTGAATTTTGTTGTTCCGCTTTATTTGTCTGAAGTTTCGCCGAAAAATATCCGCGGAATGCTTGTTTCGCTTTACCAGTGGGCGATTACGGCCGGAATTCTCTTTTCGTATCTAATAAACGGCGCTTTTGCGTCCGCGGTTTATAACTGGCGCTGGATGTTGTTTGCGGGCGTGCTTCCCGCAACGATTTTGCTCGTCGGAATGTCGTTTTTGGGCGACACTCCGCGCTGGCTGCTCAGCAAAAACAAAGATGAAGAAGCAAAAAAGGTATTTAACCGCATTGAGCCCGATGTTGACGCGGATTCCCGGATAAAAGAAATCAAAGAAACGCTAAAAGGCGAATTTGAGGAAAAAGGCCGCAAATTTGAGTTCAAAAAATGGATGATAATGCCGCTTGTGGTCGGTGTCGGGATAATGTTTGCACAAATTTGCACGGGGATAAACACAATTATCTATTATGCCCCGACAATCTTTAAAATAGCCGGTTTTGACTCAAATATCAGTGCAATTTACGCCGCAATGGGCATCGGGATAATAAATTTCCTGATGACAATCGTCGCAATCGCATTCACGGACAAACTCGGACGTAAACCGCTGCTTTATTTCGGGCTTACGGGCGTTATGTTAAGCCTTGTTGCGCTGGGGTGCGCATTTCAGTTTGAGGCGGTGCTCGGAGGCGCGCTAAAATGGGTTGCTGTGGGCAGTCTTGCAACTTATATCATTTGTTTTGCTTGCAGCCTCGGGCCAATCGGCTGGATTCTCGTTTCAGAGGTATTTCCGCTCAGAATTCGGGGCGCGGCGATGAGTCTTTGCACTGTGGCGAATTTTGCGTTCAATTTCCTTGTTGTTTTCTCGTTTTTGCCCCTAATCCACAGAATCGGCGAGGCAAATACGTTCTGGATGTTCGCTGTGGTTTCGCTTTTGTGCATTTTCTTTGTGTATTTCTTTGTTCCCGAAACAAAAGGAATTTCGCTGGAAACAATCGAATCCAACTGGATAAACGGGGTTTCTCCGCGCCAATTTAAGGAAGAATAAGCCCTATCTGGGGCATTTTTCCGGCTTTAGAATCTGAATATTTCTCGTTTCCGAAAAATCATGGCGGGCAGCTTTGATTTTTTCTTTTGTTTCTTCATCAAGGCTTTTTCCTGAAACCAGGCGGTCTACAAATCCGTTGTTGAGCTTAACAGCCTTGTGCAGGCAGCCGATATCATCAAGAATGTCCTTAATTTGTACAAAATCGTAGCCAAAAGACTGTTTTGACTGGTAAATCAGGGTTTCGCCGCTCAATGCCGTAACCGGTTCGCCGCCTTCTTCAAAATAGAGCTTAAAAATCGATTTTAAATCCTGCATTTCGGCCTGCATAGTCTGCACAGCCTGCTGGATGCGCAAATAACGCTCGAAAAGATACTCAATATTGTCGATTTGCTTGAGCTGCCAGTCATATTTTTTGTCATAAAGCTTTTTTAGCCGCGGATAAGCCATTGCAAGCCCGATTGTGTCGGCCATCGCTCTATGGCGGGTGTCAAATTCAACATTGAATTTGAGCATGAGATTTTCGAGCCCGGGAGATTCAATATCCGGGTAAACTTCTTTAAAAAGGAACTGCGAGTCAATTCTGGGGTTTTCTATGGGTTTTCCGTAAAGTCTTTTTGAGGCTTCGTTCAAAAAACTCCAGTCAAAAATCGCATTGTGCGCAACAATCGGGTGTTTGCCGATAAATTTAAGGATTTTTGGCATGATTTTATCTTCAGTGGGCGCGTCTGCGACCATGTCTTCTGTGATTCCATGGATTGCGATGCTGGATTTTCTGATATGCTGCTGCGGATTGATCAGAGTTTCAAATTTGTCGGTAATTTCGCCGTTTACGAGCTTTACGGCCGCAAATTCGATTATTCTTTCTTTTGTATAATCAAGTCCTGTTGTTTCTACATCAAGAACGATTTCTGTTACTTTTTTTCTTGGCATTAAATTTCTCTCCTCCATGCCTGATTTTATATTATCATAAACTATAAACAACGGACTAATTTAAAATCTTTACAATTGCGTGAAACTATATTTGTTGAGGGAAAAATCGCCCAAGATTCAACCCCGAAAACGCCTTGGACTTGATTTTTAATTTTTATGTAGTACTATAAACAAGAACCTGAAAATTCAAGTTCAATTTTTTCAAAGTAAACGGGCCGTCAACCTGATGAAATGAAAAAGCCATCGCGCGGGACCCATAGCGGGATATAAAGAAGAGAACAATTGAAACCCGGCGACCCTGAAGTACAAAACAGAGGATTATCATTTGATTAGAAAGTTACTAACAATAACCTTGCTATTCAATCTTTGCATGTTTGCAAATCCTGAACAAACAAAGGCTGCTCCGGCGTCAAAAATGACCGTAAAAGAGTATATTGTAAAACATTCTCTTGAAATGGGCGTTGATCCGGCACTCGGCTTGAGTATTGCGAAGATGGAATCAGGTTTTGTTCACGAAAAGAAAAGTCCCTACGGTGCAGTGGGCGTATTTCAGCTTTTGCCCTCGACCGCTAAAAAAATCGGTTACAATCCGTATTCTTTGAGCGGAAATATCCAGGGCGGATTAGCTTATTACAAGATGATGTACCAAAAATTCGGTTCTGTTGAGCTTGCGCTTGCGGCTTACAATGCAGGGCCGGGCAATGTGGCAAAATACAAAGGAATGCCGCCTTTTGCCGAAACGAGAAAGTTCGTAAAAAACATCATGAGCGAATATAACACTCAAAAAGCAAATCCGGATCCGGTTATTACAAAATACCAGAAACCTGCGGCAAAACCGGTGCCGGCAAAGAACGAACCTACGATTGAAAAGACCGAAAATGTGCTAAAACAGGTTCATTCTGAGTCAACAGAGCTCGATTTGCCGATTATGTCGCTCACGGAAGCAATTTAGTCCAAAAAACGTCATTTTTCATGCTGAATAAATTCTAATTTAACTATTTATTAGGGTTTTAACGGGAAATGACGTTTTTTGCGTTTTCTGGCAATGATTTTCAAAATCCGGATAACTATTTATTGCGTTTTTTCATAAAAGCAGATTTGTAAGCGTTTTGTTTGCTTTTTAATGTAAAATTCTTAAAATCAGCCTAAATTAGCAAAAAATGTGCACCAAAGTACAAATTTTTGAGTTTTTCCTTTATAAATTGTAAATTTTTTTCAAAAATTACACAAAATGTCTTTTTTACGCTAAAATATCTGCTAGGGAAAAAACATGAGCAGAGCATTTAAAGAAACAAAAACGCATGAAGTTACCACGGACGTTGTTATCTTCACGATTAAAGATGACAAGCTGAAAGTTCTGCTTGTAAAGCGCGCCCACGAACCTTTTAAGGGGAAATGGGCTATTCCGGGCGGTTTTATCCGAATTTCTGAAACAATTGACGCTGCGGCAATCAGAATTTTGAAAGAAAAAACGAACGTCCAAAATATTTACCTTGAACAGCTTTATACTTTTGGCGATCCGCTTCGTCACCCTGATTCCAGGGTTATTACTTGCGCATATTTTGCTTTGATTCGTTCGGATGACATTGTGCTCTCTTTTGAGCCTAATCAGGAGATTACGGAAGTTCAATGGCACCCCGTTTACAACCTGCCCAAGCTCGCATTTGACCACAAAGAGATTATTGAATATTCTTTGAAACGAACAAGGGAGCGTCTTGAGTTTTGCCCCATTGCTTTTCAGCTTTTGCCGGAAAAATTCACGCTTACCGAGCTGCAAAAATCTTACGAGCTGATTCTTGCGAAAAAACTCGACAAACGCAACTTTAGAAAGAAATTTCTCTCGGCAAATATCCTTAAAGAGCTCAACGAATTTACAAAATCCGGCTCAAAACGCCCTGCGCGGCTTTATTCTTTTGATAAAATCACGCTGGATTCAAAACGCGGCCATTTCTTCTCATAATTTGGCTTAAATTTTGCCCAAAAACGTTGATAAATCCGGCTTTTTAACTAAAAATAAATCGGTCTTGCATAACGTATGTCAAGCTGCGTAACTTCTATGTAGTTTTTTGCTGAATCTGCATTTTGGGGCTTGTTTATGACCGGCAGCAGTGAAAATCTGATTTGCGGGCCGTTGAATTGCTCATATTTTTTTAACAAATAAGCAAAATGCTCCTCCATTATGTCTGTTGATTCACTGTCTACGGGCTCAGAAAGGTAGCGGCGGTAGACCGTTTGGCCCTGGGCGTCTTTGTATTTAAGGATTTTGCCCTCAAATGCCAGTTTTTTTATCTCTGCAATGAATTCTTCGCGATTTTTTAAGGAATAATTGCTTACAAAAAACTCCATTGCATATTTTTCATCGTCCGACGAGGCTGCTGAGTTCTGATTTTTTGCGTAATCCTTGCCCCTGTTGATTTTGTAGTCCAAATAATGCCCGTTTTCATGCGCAAAGGTCGAAAGCCGTCTTTCGTCAACTGTTTTGTCGAGTTTTACAACCGGCCGGGAAAAGAAAGCGTCAGAACGGGTGAACAAACCGTTTGCGTTTTCGGGCAAAAGGTTCGTAATGTATATTTTGGCGGGCACATCGTCGCCCGATGCCCTTGAAATATTGATAAATTCGCGTAAATATTCAATATTTTCGGCATCCAGGTTGTTATCCATATAAACCCTGACGCCTGTATCCTTAAAAAGACGCTCTTTTGCGCTCTTTACGGCTTCTGATTGCCGCCCGAACAAAGATTCGTTGATAATATCATAGTCATGAACGGCTTTTGAAGCATCCCCGTTGCCACTTACAAAGAAATCATGCGGATAAGCTATGTTTCGCTTTGCCTGTGCAAGCCTCATGTACTGCTCAAGGTTCAGTTTTGCGTTTCCTGCGGCTGTTTTCTTTAAAAATTGTGCCATATCAGGTGTGAACGCTGCCAAATCAAGCGGAGAAATCTCTTTTTTCATCGGTGCGAGCGTTTTCAGTACAAATTCAATATAATCCGGCGTTTTTAACGAATTAAGAGCAAGCAGCTTTTCTGCGGGCCCTGCATTTGCGCGCATTCCTGAAAAATCGATTTTTCTAAGGCGTTCCAGGTTTTCTCGCGTGAAAGCTTCTGACGCACCGGTGAATTCCAACGCGGCAAACCATTTATCCGGTTTTATCCCGTCTTTTGAAAACGCATTGTTGATGTTGTCGAACGTTTTGTCCAAAATTTCCGTGTTTATTTCGCGATTTTCCAGTACTTTTCTCACGGCCCGCCCGTCAATGCCGTGTTTTTCGAGCTTTTGTACAAGTTCTGCACGTGAAATCGGAAATTTTTTAACCAATTCAACAGAATCGCCTTTTGTATATTTTGTAATTGCACGGCATGACTCAGTTTCCAGCCTGATAAGGGGCTTTGAAAGGATGACATTTGTTATTTTTGCCGGAGTTAACATCATATTTGAATAATAACCCTAAAGTGCCAAAATTGCGCGATATTGGCTCTTTTGTTAAATTATGTAACGCTAAAATTTCTTGAGGTTTGAATAAGCAGCATCCACAGCCTTTTTTCCCTGCTTTCCGAAGTCAATTATGTACATTGTGGACGAGCCGATTGGCTTAATTTCTTCAATATGCCCGATTCCGAAGCGTTCATGAAAAATTCTGTCGCCCGGCGCAAAGGTTTTTCCGTTGGATGTATGTGTTTCGGCGGAAGATTCTGTCATTTCGCGTTCTTTTTTGCGCTTTTCTTCGAGCATTCTTTTTATCGGGTTATCTTCAAGCAGTTTTTTCACCTTTTCTTCGTCATTTGCCTTGTTTTGCGCGCTTTTTACGATAAAAGGCTCACGTTTGTGCGTAATTTGCGGTTTTACGACCTTGCTGATGTTTTGCGTGCTTTGGTAGGGCTTCGGCGCGACAAAACCTTTCCCGAATCCCGATGACGGGCGCACATAGCCTGATTGGTCGGTTTTGATTCTTTCTACGGCGCTTCTGAATGTGGCTGTTGTTTGCGTCGTTTCTTCGCTGACGTGGCGTTCGGTCAAATTCTCCGGAATTTCCTGCAAAAACCGGCTCGGGCTGTAATATCTCGTTTCTCCCCACATTTGCCGGCGTTTTGCATAGGTTATCCATAGCCGTTCTTCCGCTCTTGTTACGCCAACGTACATCAGGCGGCGTTCTTCTTCCATTTCCGTGTTTGTATTGAGCGAACGGCTGTGCGGAAATATGCCTTCTTCAAGCCCGGCGAGGAAAATGTTCTTAAATTCAAGCCCTTTTGCCGCATGGAGCGTCATGAGCGTGACAGAATTGTCGATATCTGCCGTTGCATCCAAATCGCTGACCAATGCGACCTGAGCAAGGAACTCGCCGAGCACATTTTCCGGCTCGTCCGGCTGAAATTCACGCGCAACGTTGATTAATTCCTGCAAGTTTTCGATTCTTGACTGCGATTCTTCGGTATCTTCCTCTTTCAGCTCGCGCAAATACCCCGAATCCTCAATAACCGTCGCAATAAACTCGGGCAAAGGAAGCGCATTTTTCTTTTCTGCGAGAGATGCGTACAAATTCACGAATTCTTTGAGCTTGGATTTTGCCGCTGCTTTTACTTCGTCGTAAGAATCAATGTCGCTCATTACTTCAAACAGAGAAAGGTTGTTTTCATCGGCAATTTTTTCAATATTTTGCACGGTTGTGTTTCCGATTGAGCGTTTTGGCACATTTATGATTCTTTTTAAGCTTTGTGAATCATGCGGGTTGTAAAGAAGCTTCAAATAAGCGATTAAATCCTTAATTTCTTTACGATCGTAGAATTTCAGCCCTCCGATCATCTTGTACGAAATTCCGTGGGCAATCAATGCTTCTTCAATGGCCCTTGATTGCGAGTTTGTGCGGTAAAGAACAGCAATATCGCTCAATCTGTCCGAAATATCTTCAATTTTATTGGCAATATAGTTCGCTTCGTTCGCTTCGTCCTGCGCCTCGTAAATAACGATTTTTTCGCCCTTGCCTTTTGTTGAAAAAAGGTTCTTGCTTACGCGTTCGGTGTTGTTTACGATGATTGCGTTGGCCGCATCGAGGATTGTTGAAACAGAACGGTAGTTTTGCTCAAGTTTTATCAGTTTTGTGTTCTTAAAATCGACCTGAAACCCGAGAATAATCTTGTAATCAGCCCCGCGCCAGCTGTAAATCGATTGATCCACGTCGCCGACAACGCATAGGCTGCGGTCTGAAAGTTCGGATTCGGCGCGATTGTTCGCATAAATCGATTTTATGAGTGTATATTGGCTTATGTTCGTATCCTGAAACTCGTCAACGAGGATATGAGTAAATCTTTCATGGTATTTTTGTCTGACTTCGTCGTTTGTGTTCAACAGGTTAACCGTCAATAAAAGCATGTCGTCAAAGTCAATCGCGTTGTTCGCAAGGAGCTGTTTTTCGTAATCTTCATAGATTTCTGAGATTTTTTGCGTCCGGTAGTCCCTTGCGCGTGTTGAAAAAGTATAAGCATCCTGCATTTTTGACTTTGCGTTGCTGATTGCGGCTTTTACGAGCTTTGGCTGGTAAACTTTTTCGTCAAGATTGAGTTTTTTGATTGCGCCCTTAATCAGCGCCATCGAATCGTTTTCATCATAAATTACGTAGTTGTTTGTCCAGACTTTTCCGTCGGGGCTTTTGTAATTTTCAATATCAAACCTTAAAATTCGCCCGCAGATGCTGTGAAAAGTGCCTACCCACATTTTTTTTACAACATCTTCGCCCAGCATTTTCGAAAGCCTCTCGCGCATTTCTTTTGCGGCCTTGTTTGTGAATGTTACGGCGAGTATTTTGTACGGGCTGATGCCGGATTTTACAAGATTTACGATTCTGCTCGTCAAAACCTTTGTTTTTCCACTGCCTGCGCCCGCAAGCACCAAAAGGCTTCCGTATTTTTCAACAACGGCTTCGCGCTGTTTTTCATTTAGCTGTTGTAACAACTCTTCCATTTTCCCCAATTCTTTTGATTGAAAAAGAACCTAAAATCCAAGACTTCCTCAAAAATAAAGGTTTTTCAAACATATTTCTGGTATTTTTAAAGAATATATGATATTATTATGATAATCAAAAAATTTTGTGATGTAAAATATTTAGATTTAATAGGAAAAAATAATGTCAGACGAGAAAGAAAAACAACCTACGATTATGGTTCCGGCAGATGATTTGGATACGGTTTCGGAAGAAGATGCAAATACAGTCGATCAGCTGGCGATGGAACTTGCGACTATAAGACAGTCCGCAAAAAGAATTGCAATTATCGGCAGCAGAAACCTCCCGATTACGCATCAGCAGCTTATTGAAACTATTGCGTCGGCGCTGGTTTCGCAAGGGAATACGATTATCACTTCCGGCGGTTCAAGCGGAACCAATGCGGCAACGATTAGAGGCGCAATGAAGTCAAATCCTGACAAATTAAAGGTTATTCTTCCTCAAACTATCGGCCAGCAGCCGTCTGACGTTCAAGATCAGCTCATCGGCGTTCCAAACATCATCGAACATGCCGACAGAGCCATGATGACGCTCGCTGATGCAAGCCGAATCTGCAACAGAGAGATTATCGACGACTGCCAGCAGCTTATTTGCTTCCTTTCGCACACTTCAAACACCCTGCATAAGGCGATTGAATACGCAAAAGAAAGTCACAAAGTTATCACGTCATTTTATTTGGATTAGCGACAGTTTAAGTGTTTAAAAGGGCCTTTTTAAAGGCTCTTTTTGCAATATGGCGAATTAAAATAATGAATACACTGCAAAATGATTTAAAAAAGACCGGAAAAATTTACAGGGAGCTTTTTTTAAAGGCTTCTTCGGCGATTGACGCAAAACTTTACGCATTAAAGAAAAATTCTCTTTGCAATAATTGCAAAAAAGATTGCCAGATTAAATTTGATGAGCTTGATTTGTTTGAAAAATTGCCCAAAGAGTGCGGTTTTCGTTTTTGGCAGGAGGCGGCTAAAAATCTTCTTGAAAATGAGATTTCAAAAGATATTCTTGAAAAAATCAATCAAATCAATGCAAAACGCGCCGTATCGGCATGCTCGATGTGCGCATCATGCTGCAATTTGGCGAGTTCGGAGTTCAGCTACGAAGAATTGAGGGAAAAAGCCAAAAACGGCGACAAATTTGCGTCTGAATTTGTCAGTATTTTCGTTCCGTACAGTTCTGTCGAGGAAGCCGCCGGGATTTTCCCCGAATACGTTGAATTGATTAAAAAACAATTTCCTGAGGACAAAAATATTAGCTTTTATCACTGTCCGAAAGTCGGAGCGGACAATCTTTGCACGGATTATGAAAATCGTCCGCAGATTTGCCGGGATTTTCCCTCAAATCCGCTCGTTGTTTTCCCGCCCAAATGCGCTTTTCGCAAATGGAAAGATGAAGTCGAAATAACCGCGCTTTTGCTGCATGCGATGGTGGAAATTGTCGGATTTTATAAAGATAAATTGAATGATGCGATGCTTTGAGTTAGTGTAGCGGTATTTTATCGGGATTTTCGCAAGAATTAATAAATAATTTGGGCGAAATGCAGGACTTTAGCGAAAATTAGATTCTGAAAATACTTTGCGAGTTCAGGGTGACGAAAAATGCCGTCATTCCGAACTTGTTTCAGCATCTTTTCAGCGTTAATCGCCGTCAATATTCGCCGTACAGACCTGAAACGAGTTCAGGGAGACAAAAAGCGTCGTCATTCCGAACTTGTTTCGGAATCGCAGGATTTATGATTACGCTCTTGCGGCTCTGAAACGAGTTAAGGGAGACAAAAAGCGCCGTCATTCCGAACTTGTTTCGGAATCGCAGGATTTATAATTATTTTTTTACGCTCTTGCGGCCCTGAAACGAGTTCAGGGTGACAAAAAGCACTGTCATTCCGAACTTGTTTCGGAATCGCAGGATTTATGATTATTTTTTTATGCCCTTGCGACCCTGAAACGAGTTCAGGGTGACAAATGCGCCGTCATTCCGAACTTGTTTCGGAATCGCAGGATTTATGACTATTTTTTTACGCTCTTGCGGCCCTGAAACGAGTTCAGGGTGACGAAAAATGCCGTCATTCCGAACTTGTTTCGGAATCGCAGGATTTATGACGCTCTTGCGGCACTGAAACGAGTTCAGGGTGACAAAAAGCGCCGTCATTGCGAACTTGTTTCGGAATCGCAAAATCTATGACTATTTCGTATTGCGGACACAAAATACACAGTTGACCTGAATGACTTATAATAAAAAGGCCCCTTTCGAGGCCTTTTTTTGATTTTGTTTAAGAAATTCTCTGGAACATATATCCGATTCCTCGTGCGGTGAGGATTAGCTCCGGGTTTGCGGGGTCGGTTTCGAGTTTTGAGCGCAATCTTGAGATATGCACGTCAACAACCCTTGTATCAATGCGATGATCCGGCGGATATGCCCATACGTATTGAAGAATTTCGTTTCTTGAATAAGCCTGTCCGGAGTTGTTTACAAGAAGTTCAAGCAGGCTGAATTCCATACCGGTAAGGCGGATTCTTTCATTTTTTCTGAAAACCTGTCTTCTCGCCGTGTCAATTTTGATATTTCCGGTTGTAATAACATTTTTTGTGACTTTTCCTGTTGAAGGAGCGATTTCGCGGTTTGTGGTTCTTCTTAAAATCGTTTTTACGCGCGCTTCAAGCTCTTTTGGGCTGAAAGGTTTAACAACATAGTCATCAGCGCCGAGTTCCAGGCCGGTAATTCTTTCCGATACATCGCCCAGTGCCGTCAAAATGATAATCGGAACGTCAGATGTTCTGCGGACTTCGCGGCAAACGCCGTAACCGTCCATTTTTGGCATCATAACGTCCAAAATGATTAAATCCGGGTTTTCTTTATTAAACATAGCGACAGTTTCTTCGCCGTCTGCCGCTGTAACGACGTCATAGCCTATCATTCCGAGCCTTGTTTCAAGGATTCTTCTGATACTGGCTTCGTCGTCAGCAATAAGAATTTTTTGTTTTGTTTCTTGTTCGGGAACTTCAGTGTTTGGGCTCATTTTTCAATTCCTGCTTTCTTTTCCGATTGTCTTAAATGCTAAAATTGATAAATTTGTAACGCAAATCAAAATAATCTTAACAATATTACAAATTATTGATTTTTTTTAAATTATATTACAAGAATTTATAAATTGCAATACATTTTTAATGGTGCTATAAAGGTATTAAGGGCTTAGCCCCCGTGCACATTCACAGGGTTGGTGATTGAGTACAGACAAGAAAAAGGAGAGAAAAATGTCAAACATTGAGGTTATTTTACCCGACAATTCAAAAATTAGCGTACCGGAAAATTCAACAGGTATGGATTTAGCAAAAAAAATCAGTGAAGGGCTTGCCAGAAACGCAATGGCCATTGAAATTAACGGAACAACGAAAAGCCTCACGACGACATTAAATAATAATGACAAAGTGAAGATTTTAACGGCCAAAGACCCCGAATCTTTGCATGTTTTGCGCCATTCGACCTCGCATATTATGGCGCAGGCGGTTATAAGACTTTTCCCGCAGGCTAAACTCGCTATCGGGCCTGCGATTGAGAACGGATTTTATTATGATTTTGACCTTGACGGCCATGCATTTACAGAAGACGATTTGAGAAAAATCGAAGACGAAATGAAAAAGATAATCAAGGAAAAACACACTTTTGAGAGGTATGTAATCCCTGATGTTGATGCTCAAATCGCAGAATTTAAGTCGCAGGGCGAAATTTACAAGGCGGAGCTTCTTGAAGAGCACAAAAATGACAATCCAACTCTTTACATCACAAAAGATAAGGACGGAAACCCCTGTTTTAACGACCTTTGCGCGGGGCCGCATATTCCCGACACGTCGTTTATTAAGGCTTTCAAACTTTTGAAAGTTGCAGGCGCATACTGGCGCGGAAATGAAAAAAACAAGATGCTCCAGAGAATTTACGCCACTGCGTTCCTGACAAAAGAGGATTTGGACAATTACCTGCATTTTCTTGAAGAGGCAGAAAAGCGCGACCATAGAAAACTCGGCACAAAACTCGATTTGTTCTCGGTAAGAGAAGAAATCGGCGGCGGTTTGGTTCTTTGGCACCCGAATCTCGCTGTTGTGCGTGAAGAAATCGAAAATTATTGGAGAACGGAGCACAGAAAACGCGGATATGTGATTGTTAACACTCCGCAGCTCGCAAAATCAAAACTCTGGGAGCTTTCCGGCCACATCGACCATTATCGCGAAAATATGTTCTTCATTCAGAAAGAAAATGAAGATGACGATCAGTTTATCGTAAAACCGATGAACTGCCCGTTCCATATTCTTATTTATCAGGCAAATCGCCACTCTTATCGTTCTTTGCCGTTGAGAATGGCCGAGCTCGGAACGGTTTATCGAAAAGAAAAATCCGGTGCTCTTGCCGGTTTAACCCGTGTTCAGGGATTTACGCAGGATGATGCGCACGTTTTCTGTACACCGGAACAGCTTGTTGATGAAATTAACGCAATTATTGACTTTGTTGCCGATACTATGGCGATTTTTAAGATGGATTTTGAGGTTGAGCTTTCAACCCGCCCGGAAAGCTACGTGGGCGAGCTCGAAAACTGGAACAGAGCTGAAGCTGGCTTAAAAGAGGCGATGGATCGCCGCGGAATGAAATACGAAATCAACGAAGGCGATGGCGCATTCTACGGGCCGAAAATCGACTTCAAAGTCAAGGATGCAATCGGCAGAACCTGGCAGTGTGCGACAATTCAGCTTGATTTTAACCTGCCGGAGCGTTTTGGCATAAAATATCAGGACAAAGACGGACTTATGAAAACTCCCGTAATGCTTCACAGGGTAATTTTCGGCTCAATGGAGCGTTTTCACGGTATTCTTATTGAACATTATGCCGGCGCGTTCCCGCTTTGGCTCGCTCCTACGCAGGTTACGGTTGTTCCGATTACGGAAAAACATGCTGATTATGCGGAATCGGTTTATAAAAAGCTTTTCGCTGACGGAATCCGCGTGCAGCTCGACGACCGCTCTGAAAGTGTAAATTACAAAATCAGAGAGGCGATTCAGGATAAAAAAGTTCCTTATGTTGTCGTAGTCGGCGACAAGGAAATCGAAAGCGGCTCTGTTGCGGTAAGAAAACGCGGCGAGGGGCCAATCGGCACCTTTAAGCTTGAAGAATTCGCGCAAAAACTGCAACAGGAAATAAAAGACAAGGCTTAACCCGCATAAAACACTAAAAGAGAAACGGACAGCGTAAAAACTGTCCGTTTTTTATTTACATATTCCCGTTAGTTTGTGTTTTGCGGCCGAGTTTGCTTAAAAAAGCGTTGATTCCTGCTGCATTGCACATTTCGGGAACACCCCCAAGCCCGTAGAACCGATTTTGTCCGCATTTTTTATGCTGCAATGCTTAAAAATATAGGCTCAGGCCTTTATCAGTTTTTTTCGGATTTTATGTTGAATAAATTGGAGAAAAACCCTAAGATTTCGTTCCCTTCGCCTTTTTGTGCGGCTTGTGCGCTGATACTTTGCATTACATCGGTTTCTGCGTCGTAGTTTTCGCTCCAGATGCTGGAGGATTTTGCAGTTTCGCCTTTGCTTGCCGAAAGTAACTGCGTGTCTTGAGGTATGTAGGCGCCTCTTGTCTTGCTTACGTAGTTGTAGCGTGCAAAAGGATTGTAATAATTCGCCGGATTTATCATATTCATATTGCTCATACTTTTTTTATAATGATGTTTTTGTGCCGGTCAAAAATTTAGGCTTGAATTTTACAAAACTTCACAATCCGCATTAATCCTCCACTGTGATATAATCGGTTTATGGGCGTAAATGAGTTATCAAAGAGTTATTTAAAGGATTTTTGTGTATATTTGGAGGTTGAAAGGAATTTTTCCGCCCATACGGTGCGAGCGTATCATTCCGATGTGCTTGCGTACCTCATTTGGCTTGCAGATACGCCGGTCGAGTCGGTAAATCACTCAAAAGTGAAAGAATATCTGCTTTTTATTCAAAAATTCAACTATTCGAAAACAACACTTTCAAGAAAAATCTCCGCAATCCGGACTTTTTACCGGTATTTGTATAGGGAGCGCGTTGTTGACACAAACCCGATAAACAGCATCCATTCGCCCAAAAAATCAAAAAGCCTGCCAAAATTTCTTTCCGGAGCGGAAATTGAACAGATTTTGAACAATATAAAAATCGATACGCCCGCCGGATACAGAAATCGGGCCATTTTGGAGCTGCTTTATGCCACAGGTATGCGAATTTCCGAGCTGAGCAACCTTAATTTTGAAAATTTGAACCTTGAGGAAAACGAAATTACGGTTTTTGGCAAAGGAAGCAAGGAAAGAATCGTGCTTGTGTCGAACAGAGCAAAGGATTTTCTTGAAAAATACATAAAATTCGCAAGAAACATGGTTGCGGAGCACCCCGGCGAGCTGAAAACCGACGGAACAAGCCCAGTTTTTGTAAATAAAACAGGATTTCGGCTTCAGCCGCAAAGCGTCAGGCTGGCCTTAAAAGATATTGTGCGCAAAATTGAGCTGCCAAAAGTTGTCACGCCGCATGTTTTTCGACACAGTTTTGCGACAAAATTGCTCGAAAAAGGGGCGGATTTGAGGGTTGTTCAGGAGCTTTTGGGCCACGCAAGCATAAGCAACACGCAGATTTACACCCATGTATCGACAGAACGCCTAAAAATGGTGTATGATAAAACACATCCGAGGGCATAGGCTCTGAAATGGGAGAGAGGTATATTATGTATGACATAGTAACTATCGGAAGCGCTACAATTGACGCATTTATTGAGTGCGATGACGCGAATATAGTATCAGTTAACACAAAAAACTGCCAGAATGAGTTTATGGCTTATCCTTACGGCGCAAAAATGGAAATTAACGGCTTTAAAACGGCTGTCGGGGGCGGCGGACTGAATGCGGCTGCGAATTTTGCAAATCTGGGGTTTGATACATCTGCAATTTTCAAAATAGGTGATGATTTTCAGGCTAAAAACATTCTCGCAAAAATGGAGCAAGCCGGCGTTGATGTTTCTAACGTTATTGTAAGCGAGGACGAAACCTCAGGTTTTTCTATCATTTTGGTAAGTTTTGAGGGTAACAGAACTGTTCTTGCGCACAGAGGTACGAATGGAACGATAAAAGAATGCGAAATTGATTTTAATGCGATAAAAAACGCAAAATGGCTCTACATTGCACCCCTAAACGGTGCTTCAGGACAGGTTTTGGACGTAATTTCACGATTTGCTGAGGAAAATAACGTTAATACGACCATAAATCCGGGTTCTTCAAGCCTTAAACAGGGCATGAAGTACTTTACAAACATTTTTAAAACGGCTGAAGTCGTTGTTATGAACAAAGAAGAAGCCTCAATGGTGACAAAAATCGAGGTTCGTCCGGATACAAAAGAGAAAAAATTCTCTGATGAAACAATCCATCCGGATATTATTAAAATGCTGGATGAACTCAAGGCAATGGGTGCAAAAATCGTCATAATTACGGACGGGAAAAACGGGGTTTACGCTTTTGACGGCAAAAAATATTACAGATGTCCGGAATTCCCCGCCCGCGTTGTCAGCACGCTCGGTGCGGGCGATGCGCTTTCATCAACTTTCACGGCTGCGCTTGAATATACAAACTGGGATATTGAAAAATCGCTCATGCTTGCTTCTGTGAACGCAGCGTCGGTTGTTTCGCATTTTGGCGCGCAAGAAGGCTTCTTGAAATTTGAGGAAATGGAAAGAAAGCTCAAAGAGCAGCCCTGCTTTATGGTTGATGTGATGGAATGTGTGTAATTTTCATCAATTTGCCATTTTTCGCGAATTTATTTGAAAAATCTTGACAATAAAAGCTAAACGTCTTGATTATTTGATAATTGAGGCGTTTTCTCGCAATTGGATAACAAATTTTGAGCCGGCCGGGATGGAAATTGAGCCGCCTTTTGTGAAAAGTGCGATAACCGGCGAAGAAACAACGTTTGCCGCATAAACAACCAGCCCTGCTGCGGTCGGAAACGGCGCTATCACTAGGTTAATACCGCCTTTGTTCGCAAAACGGCAAGAACTTTTCCACATTTTTTTCAGATATTTGCTTCCGAACGTCGTTGCGTTCCACATGTTTTGCAGGTATTTTCTTTTTCCTTTTATGTTGTTAAAAAAGATTTTTTTGTCATTTGCAACGCTGATTTTAGCGTCAATATCGTATGTAACGCCTTTGTAAACCATTTCATCGACTTTTATTACAATAAGCCCGCCATTTCCGCTGATATATGGCGGATGAGAGTCAACAACGCGTCCTTTGAAAACGGTGCCGGCCGGAATTGTTATAAATCGGAAAGTTTCCGGGTATTGGCTGACAAAAGTCAGTTTTGTGCCGGGTTTCGTTTTGTCGGATACCGAGTTTTGGAGCTTAACGCGGAATTTCTTGCCTTTGTTCAGGACAACCGAGGTTTTTGGCTGTGTTGAGGGGGTGTTTTGCGGGGTAATTTTTGTTGGCTGAGAAATTGGGGTATTATTTGTTGATTTTGCGGGCGGTGCGGCAGGAGATTCCGTAGGCGACGGGCTAAAAGCGTCTTGCGTCGTGTCAAAAGGGTCGAGCTCTTTCGGGAGCTCAGGAAGCAGGTCATTTTCGATTTTTTGTGTGTTGTATTTCGCGCGAATGAGGCTGTCTACGGAATCGTCAACCATATCGCCCGAAAATGCGGCATTTGTGTACAATCCCGATGAAATAATGAGAAAAAACAGTATTTTTGTTATCTTTTTCATGTTAGTTTTGTTCGGATAATGTTGATTCTGTCATATATTGTTCCAAACCGGCGCGAATCGACGCTGCGGTTTTTTTGCGGAAGTTTTCATCAAGCATGAGCATATATTCTGTCGGATGAAGCATGTAAGCGACCTCTAAAAGCACGCATAGAGGCATTGTCGGGCGTGTTAAAACGAGGCTTGAACGGTTAAAACCGTCGTTTGCCGTGCCTAAATCGGTTATCATCCGCTCCTGGATTGTTTTTGCGAGCTGTTTTGACTCGTTGTTGTAATAAAACACGGAAGTTCCGTGCTTTTTGTATGGATCAGCCCCATCCGGCAGCGAATTTGCATGCAAACTGACAAGAATCAGTGCATCAGCCTCTTTTGCCTTGTTCGGCCGGTCATAAAGCGGCACATTTGTGTCATCCTCGCGGGTCATTAGTACTTGAGCGCCGGCTTTTTCCAATTCCGCTTTGAGTTTTGCGGCCAAGTCAAGATTTATGTCTTTTTCTTTGACTCCGGTTGGCCCGATTGCGCCGGAATCATTCCCCCCATGCCCAGCGTCAATTCCGATTACCAAGCCTTTTAAAGGAGCGTTTTTATCGATTTGAGGGGCTTTTCTTATTTTTAAAACCAGCTTTTTGCCGTCATAATAACAATCATACCCCCACAATTTATGGTTCAGTTCAACGTAATAGGTTGAATTTGCCGTTGATTGCGCTGTTGCAATGGCCACATTTTTCACGGAATTCATCGGTTTGAAAATTTTGCTGTCAGCTGCGTTGCTTTTTACCCCGAAAATCTCAAGCTGAAGCCCGCCGTCGACCTCTTTTACCGAAAACGGGGTTTTTATGTCCATTGTTGACTCAATGTATTCATAATTTTTGTCATCACGTAAAGAAACGTCCTCGACGGAAGCATAAAGCTTTCCGTTAATTAAGGAATGATTAACAACCTTTTTGGAATTTACCCATGCATTTTTTTCGGGCCCCAGCGAAACCCTGTACCATTCGCCTTGCTTGCCGTTTACCATAAGCGCCGTATTTTTTGACAAATGAGTGATTCTTGGCGCTTTTTCATTCGGTTTTTCTCGTAAAGGCACCCCGTCGCACAATGCAAGCGCATAAATATATTCATCGGCGCCGAATTCTTCCAGCGGGGGCTCTGTTTTTGCTGTTTTGTTCGGGCAGTTTTTTGTAATCGAATATTTTATTGATTTTTTCTCGTTTCCGGATGTTGATTCAAGAATAAAAGAGTTTTCTCCGTCATGCAGCGTCACGACTTCGACAAATGAGCCGTTTTCCCAGATTTTGACGGGTTTGTTGTTGATTGTGAGTGTTGAGCCGGCCTCTGCGCTTCCAACAAAAAATGTTGAGGCCGCATCCGTGTTCATTGCGAGATTTTTAGGATAAACTACCTCAAACGCCCCGCAAGAATTCCCCGCAGACGTTGTTATTATTAGTGCCGCCCCAAAAATTATTTTTTTTAAGTTATCCATTGTAAAAATTATCTCAAATTTGATGATTTTTGGCAAATTATAAGGTAAAATTTTAAAATATTCGTTGGCTATTTATAAAATTTATGCCATTTCAGCATCCTAAGGAGATAAAAATGTTAACAAAGATTTCTTACCATCCTGTTGTTTTTAAAACAAATTTGAGCACAAATTCTATTTCGGTAAAAAATAATAATGCGCAAATAAATTTCGGAATGGTACCTGCGAGGCCGATTTCTGCGAAAAATGTTGAAATCCTTGAAAAAATTGCCGAAAAACTCTCAAGCGGCCGCAATGGCATTACCCAAAAGACCGTAAATAACAAAACAATCACCCTGAATCGCTTTCCACAGGCGCGAGGCGAGCTTACAATTGCAGATAAAAACGGTTCAAAATTAAAAATTAACAATATTTTTCACGGAAATGCGCTAAATATCGAATATATCGACAAATCAGCAAAAAGGCCGTCTGAAACGACAATGCGCATCGCTTACGGCAAGGATGGAAAGGGCTATGAGTTTGAGCCGGGCGAAATTCTGCGTTTTAAAACAAAAGATGTAAAAAAGGGCCTTACAATCAACGTTGAACGAACATACAACGACCGCTCAGTTGTAAATAGATATTTTAACGATGACAGATTGGGCAAATTGGACGCTGTTTTGAGCAAAATTCTTCCGGACGCGCTTCTTTAACCGATTTGGTTGAGCCTTTCAATGACTTTTTCCGCAACAGCGATTGCTGAGGCCGGATTTTGGCCGGTTATCAAGTTGTCGTCAACAACAACATGCTCCGCCCAGGGTTTTAGCTGGGTAAATTCCGCGCCGAACTTTTCGAGTTTCGATTGAAGCAAAAACGGTACAACTTCGCGTCGTTTTACGATTTCTTCTTCTTCGTTTGTAAACGATGTGACCCTTTTTCCTTTCACAATCGGCTCTCCGTCGGTGCGTTTTGCTTTTAGCAGGCCAGCAGGGCCGTGGCATACCGCGCTTGTCGGTTTACCAGTGTTGTAAAAATGGCTTACGACCTTTCCGACGAGCTCATTTTCCGCAATATCAAACATTGGCCCGTGCCCTCCCGGGAAAAATATTACATCGTGGTTTTCGTAGTCAACTTCGCTCAATTTTTCCGTATTTTCAAGAAATTTTGCCGCCTCATCCCACTCCATGGGGTTTGAGCAGGAAAGACTTGCTTCGTCGATGGGAGCTTTTCCGCCGTTTATGCTTGCTACGGTGATTTCGTAGCCCGTATCCCTGAATATTATGAACGGAACAGCAAATTCCTCGAGCCAGACGCCGGTTTGGGTTCCGTCGGATAGTTTGTCGGCATTTGTCACAACAATAAGAACTTTTTTCGTCATATTTTTCCCCTTTTTAGAATAAATTTGTTCTTATTTTTATAAAAAATCCGGATTTTTGCATTCCCCGAATGTACAAAAAAATAATGCGGCCTTTTTGCAAAGCCGCATAAGTCAAGAAAGGAATGGTTAGACTATTAATAATTAAATTATGCAGATTTTTTCCATGCGGTGCAAATTGCTAAACAAAACTTAATAAATATGCTAAAATGTTTCTGTATTTACGGCTTTGCACCTGTTTTTTGAATAAAGCCGGTGCGAATGACAAAAATCAGGAGGGCAAATGAAAATCGGAATTTACGGATTGGGGCTGATTGGCGGCTCGCTGCTAAAAGCGCTGCACGGATATGAAAAAATCGCAGTTACGGGCAATGAAAACACGCTCGAAGCCGCAAAACCCTACGCATCTGAGGTCACAAAGGACGCGGAACGCCTGAAAGAATGCGGATTGGTGTTTGTTTGCGTTCCTATGAACAAAACACTTGAAATTCTCGACAAACTTGAAAATATCGTCCCTCCGGAAACAATTGTTGCGGATGTTGCGAGTTTAAAGAGCTTTGTGCTTGAAAAAAAACGCCCTTACAAATTCATCGGTACGCATCCGATGGCAGGAACGGAAAATTCCGGGTTTGAGCATTCGTTTAAGGAGCTTTTTGAGGGCGCAAAGTGGGTAATTACGCCGCCAGAGGGAATTTCTTCCGACGATATCAACAAAATTGAAACAATTATAAAATCAGTCTGGGCGCATCCCGTGCTAATTGACGCAAAAACGCATGACCGGGCTGTTGCGATGATAAGCCACATGCCGATGCTCATTTCGCAGGCTTTGATGCTCGCCGCCGGCGAAAATGACCTCGCTATGAAGCTTGCGGCGAGCGGTTTTCGCGACATGACAAGGCTTGCCATGTCAAATACCGAAATGGCGGCTGATATGGTTAATTTTAACCGCGAAAATATTGATGAATCGCTCGGAATCCTTTCTGCGTCGATTGTCCGGCTTTTGAGCGGCGATTATAAGGCGCAAATTGACGAAATATCAAAATCAAGACGCTCAATGTACGATAGTGCAGGTAAAAATATTTTGTAATATAATTATTTTACAAAATTAGCGGACATAAGGATAAAATAATGAGCAAATATTTACTGGAAATCGGAACGGAAGAACTGCCTTACAAATTTATTGATGCGGGGCAGGAACAGCTGAAAACAGCGTTTGAAAAACTCTTAAAAGAGAACGAAATCGCATTTTCGAACGTAAAAACTTACGGCACACCGAGAAGATTGACGGTAATCGTCGACGGCTTGAACGAAAAGCAGCCCGATACGGAAAAAACGGTCAAAGGCCCGATTGCGAACATTGCTTTTGATGAAAACGGCAATTTGACGCAGGCCGGGCTGGGGTTTGCCCGCAAAAACGGCGTTGAACCGTCCGCTCTTTATAAAGAAGATAACTACGTATGGGCAAAAATCGAGAAAAAAGGCAAGCTCACCAAGGATGTGCTCGCTGAAAACATTGAAAACCTTGTTTTAAAGATGCAGGGGCCTTATTTTATGCGCTGGGCGGATCTTGATGCGAAATTTCAGCGCCCTATCCGCTGGGTTGTTTCGCTTTTTGACAGCGATGAGCTGAAAATTAAAATCGCAGATGTTGAATCCTCAAGATTTTCCAGAGGGCACCGCTTTGCATCTTCAAAAGTCGAAATCAAGAACCCGGATGCTTACGAAAATGCGCTTTATGAGGCTAAAGTTATCGTTGACGAAGAAAAAAGAAAAGAAAAAATCATCTCAAGTGCAAAATCCGAAGCCGAAAAAATCGGGGCGCAGGTTGTTTTGGACGATGAGCTTGTAAAAGAGGTTACAAACATCACGGAATGGCCGGTTCCGGTTGTTTGCAGCTTCGACAAAAACTATTTAAACATCCCCGAAAAAGTTACCGTAACCGTGATGGCTACGCATCAGCGCTATTTCCCGCTTTATAAGGACGGAAAACTGCTCAACAGCTTTATTACGACCACAAACTTCCTAGGGAATGATTTTGCAAACATAAAAGCCGGAAACGAACGAGTTGTTAAGGCAAGGCTTGATCATGCGGTATTTTTCTTTAACGAAGATACGAAAAAACCGTTCGAAAGCAACCTCGAGGGTTTGAAAGGCGTTACATTCCAGAAAGGAATGGGCTCAATGTATGACAAAACGTACAGAATCCTTGATTTGTCAAAATACGTCGCAAAAGAGCTCGGAATTGACTCAAAAACAATCGAAAGAACTGCGCTTCTTTGTAAAGCCGACCTCGTAACCAGCCTTGTATTTGAATTTACGGAGCTTCAGGGCTTCATCGGCTCTGATTATGCCCTGAATTCCGGCGAAGCACCCGAAGTCGTTCAGGGAATAAAAGAACATTATTACCCGCTGGGCGCAGATTCCGAGCTGGCCGAGTCAATTGAGGGGCAGGTTGTCGGTATTGCGGACAAAATCGACACAATATGTGCTGTTTTCGCCGAGGGCAAAAAACCGACCGGCTCCGCAGACCCTCTAGGCGTTCGCAGAGCAACGCTCGGGATTTTAAAAACGGTTATTCAGAAAAATCTGCAAATAAATGTTTCCGAATTAATCAAAAAGTCGATTTCACTGCTTCCCGTAAAGGTTGAAGCACCTGAAAAACTTTATGACGAGGTTAAAAACTTTTTTGAGCAGAGATTGTCGATTTTTTACAATGATAAATATGCGCATGACGTTGTTGAGGCTTGCTTGTCCAACAAAAACGCGCTTTGCGACCTGACGGATTTCGCAAAAAGGCTCGAAGTCGTTGACCGAATCAAAAAATTGCCCGAATTTTCTCAGGTTAACGAAGCGGCCAACAGGATAATCCGCATAGCTAAGACAGATTCAATTTCACCTGATAAGGCATTGTTTAATAGCCCTTATGAAGCGAAACTTATGGAATGCATAAGCGCGATTGATGCTGATAATCTTGATTATGACAAATTATTCGGCGAATTCGTAAAAGCGGTGCCCGTTATTAACGAATTTTTTGATCAGGTTCTTGTTATGGACAAAGATGAGAAAATCAAGGAAAACCGCTTGAGGCTTCTTGCGTTTGCAAAGGCAAAATTCGAGAAACTTGCCGATTTCGCTAAAATAAACGGTTAGTTATAAACAAAAATTATGGATAATATAAGGCTGTACACAGGAGTCTTGCTTTTTCTGTGCATGTTTTCGCTTGCCGATTTTGAAAGCATCGGCAGGTTCATCACCGAACGCAAGATTGTTCAAAAATACAAAAATTCTGAAAAAATGCTGGGTTTTGGCGTTTTACAGTATGAAAACGGCGTTTATGTCGTCGATGTGCTGGATATGACGCCCGCAAGCGCGGCCGGTGTTGAAGAAATGGATAAAATTCTTGCTGTTGACGGCGAGTCTGTTAATTCGGTCGAAGAATTTAAAGAAAAAATAGATGTTTTTCACAAAAATCAAGCGCTAAACCTGCTCGTTTACAGAAAAAGCAGCGGAAAAGACGTAAATATTTCAGTTAAACCGGTTTTTCTAATTCCAAAGGACTAGAAAATCGTTTTTCTGTTAATACTTTTTAACTAAATCCCCGGTGTAGCAAAATCCTCGAAACAGTTGTCACTAGCGAACTTTACAAACTATAAAAATTTAGTTGATTTTGTGCTATGTTGTTGATATAAAAAAGAAACAACAGATTAGGATAGTTAATTTAACAAAGGAGAATTATGGGATTACCTAAAGTAGCATATTTTTCAATGGAAATTGCAATGGATCAGTCTTTGAGCACATACTCTGGCGGTCTTGGATTTCTTGCCGGTTCGCACATGCAGTCTGCCGGTTATCTTCAGTTGCCTATTGTCGGCGTAACTATGCTTTGGTCATACGGTTATTACAACCAGCGTATCAATGAAGAAGGAAATGTTGATGTTGCATACATCAGAAAACACTATGATTTTCTTCAAAGCGTTGATGCATCGGTTACAGTAGATATTTTTGGCGAAAAAGTTGTTGTAAAAGCTTTCAGAGTTGATCCGACGCTTTTCGGCACCTGCCCTGTGTATCTTCTTACAACAGATATTGAAGAAAACTCAGAATGGGCTCGTTCAATATCCCATAAACTCTATGACGGAAACGAAAAAATAAGAATCGCACAGGAAACAGTCCTCGGTGTGGGCGGTATCAGGCTTCTCCAGGCAATCAAATACGACTTTGACTGCGTTCATATGAACGAAGGCCACGCGCTTCCTGCTGCATTTGAACTTTTAAGACAGTACAACGGCGATCTTGACCAGGTTAAGAGAAAAGTTGTGTTCACAACACACACACCTGTTGCAGCCGGAAACGAAGTTCACTGGGTAGATACGCTTCTTGAGGGCGGATTCTTCGCTGGATGCTCCAGAGAACGTGCTGTTGAGCTTGGCGGCGAACATTTTTCACTTACAGTCGCTGCTTTGAGAATGAGCCGTATTGCAAACGCTGTATCTCAGCTCCACGGGCTCGTTGCGAACAAAATGTGGTCCTGGGTCGAAGGCAGATGCCCCATCAGAGCTATCACAAACGCCGTAAACCTCCACTACTGGCAGGATGAAAGAATTGCAAAAGCACAAACGCTTGAAGATTTGCTCAATGCCAAAATTGAGATGAAAAAAGAAGTTTTCAGCTACATTGCGAACACTACGGGTAAGAGATTTGACCCGAACGTGCTTACAATCACCTGGGCAAGAAGATTTGCTGATTATAAACGTGCTTGGCTCATCTTCATGGACATGGACAGAATCCTCAAACTCTTGAATGCGGACAAAGTTCAGCTGATTTTCGCCGGAAAATTCCATCCGGATGATGCAATGGGCAGAGAAATGTTCAACAACATTCTCCACAAATCATATAATATCAAAAATGTTGCGGTTTTGGCCGGATATGAGCTTGAATTGAGTGCAAAACTCAAAAGAGCAACTGACGTATGGCTCAATACGCCGATTAGACCGCTCGAAGCATCCGGAACATCTGGCATGTCTGCAAATATGAACGGTGCGCTTCACCTTTCTATCTATGACGGATGGACTGTTGAGGGTACTTTCCCGGGAATCAACGGCTACACTGTTGAATATCCGGGGCTTGATGACGATATTCCTTGGGAAGAAAGACACTGGAAAGACCATGATTGCATTATGGACATCATTGAAAACCAGATTATCCCGACATACTATGATAACAAGCTCGAATGGGCTAGAATGATGCGTCAGGCTGTCAGAACTGCCGAAGCCTACTTCAACTCTGACAGAATGGTCATTGAATACTTCAACAGAATTTACAAACCGATTGCGCATGAAAGTGCAAAAGAAGGCGGCCTAAATCCTGATGCTTCAATGACATCTGACCCGTCTGCACGTGAAAATCCGAATATGGATGCGTGGACTTACTCAAATATCAAGTAATTTGATGATTTTATCGGAAAAAGAGGGCTATTTTAGTCCTCTTTTTTGCTTTTTGACTATTTTACTTTGAAAGACTTAAAATAAACAAGAAAATGTCCGGTATCTTATTTGGAGCGACTATGGGGGAGGGCGCTTGCAACAAGAAAGAAAAGCATTTTATAATGATTGCCCGGAGGAATCGGAACGGAAAATAAGATACCGGACATTTTCACCCCAAAAAACAACAAAAAATAAAAATTTGAAACTCCCATGTACTTATGGAATAATATGGACAAAAGAGTATCGAAACATGAATGACAAAATAATCATAAAAGGTGCAAATCAGCATAATTTAAGGAATGTGGATCTGGAATTGCCTAAAAATGAACTCATTGTTTTTACCGGCGTTTCGGGTTCGGGCAAAAGTTCGCTCGCATTCGACACAATATTCGCAGAGGGTCAAAGACGCTACGTTGAAAGCCTTTCAACCTACGCGCGTCAGTTCCTCGGACAGATGGACAAGCCCGATGTTGAGTCAATCGAGGGACTTTCGCCGGCTATTTCCATTGACCAGAAATCAACATCCAACAATCCGCGTTCAACAGTCGGTACGGTTACGGAAATTTACGATTATTTAAGACTTCTTTTTGCCAGAATCGGCGTTCCTCACTGCCCGGAATGCGGCGACCCCATAAAACCCCAGTCAATTGATGAAATCGTCGATAAAATCATGAAACTCGCTGAGGGAACGAAAATTCAGATTATTGCACCGGTCGTGAGGGGCAAAAAGGGCGAATTTGTATCGCTTATCAATGAACTCAAACAGGATGGTTTCGTCAGGGTGCGTATTGACGGGGAAATTTACAACCTTGATGAAACAGATGTAAAAGATATTGAGCTGAAAAAGACCCAAAAGCACAATATCGACGTAATTGTTGACAGAATTGTGGTCAAGGAAAGCGCAAAATCCAGAATTGCAGATTCCGCTCAAACTGCGCTCCAAAGGGCAAACGGGCTTATGTCGGTTGATGTTGTCGGTCAAAAAGAGATGATTTTCAGCGAAAAACTCGCATGTCCGAAATGCGGATTGAGTTTTGAAGAACTTGCACCGAGAATTTTCAGTTTTAACAGTCCTTATGGCGCCTGCCCAAGGTGTTCGGGGCTCGGTGCGGATTTTGTCATTGATCCGAACCTCGTTGTGCCTGATCGCAGAAAATCGCTCAAAGACGGCGCGATTTATCCCTGGAGCAAAACCTCAACATCATACTATGACGACCTTTTGGGCTCGGTTGCAGCACATTACGGCATAGATATGAATTTGCCTTTTGAAAATTTGAGCGAAGAACACCAAAAAATCATACTTTACGGCTCGGGAACAGACTTTTTGGACATCAGGGTAAAAGAATTTGGCACACATCGCTATAAAACAAGAAAAATGCGCTTTTGCGGCGTTATTCCTTTCCTTGAAAAAAGATATAATGACGCGGGCGGCGAATACTGGCGCGAAGAAATCCAAAAATATATGGTGACAACCCCCTGCCCCGAATGCAAAGGCGCAAGGCTCAAACCGTTTGCGCTGGCTGTGACTGTCAGAGGCAAAAACATCTACGAAGTCTGCAACATGCCGATTTCTGAGAGCTTTGAGTTCTTTTCTTCACTGTTTTTGGAGCTTTCGGACTTTGAAATGGAGATTGCAAAACAGATTCTTGAAGAAATCAGGGCTCGATTGAAGTTTTTGATTGATGTCGGGCTCGGATATCTCGACCTAAGCCGGATGGCGGGAACGCTTTCTGGCGGAGAGGCGCAGAGAATCAGGCTTGCAACGCAAATCGGAAGCGGATTGTCGGGCGTTTTGTATGTTCTTGACGAGCCGTCAATCGGCCTGCACCAGCGCGACAACGATAGGTTAATAAAAACCCTTTTAAGCATGAGAAATCTCGGAAATACGCTTATAGTCGTTGAACACGACGAAGATACAATGCGAAATGCCGACTATATCGTGGATATCGGGCCGCGCGCGGGTGTTCACGGCGGAAAAATCGTTGCAAAAGGGACGCTTGAGGACATAAAAAAATCAAAAGAATCAATTACCGGCAAGTATTTAAGCGGTGAAAAGGTCATCCCCGTGCCGCAAAAGCGCAGAGAGGGCAACGGGCTGTTTTTGCAGGTTAAAAATGCGCATTTAAACAACCTGAAAAACATTTCTCTGGACATTCCGCTGGGCAAAGTTGTCGCAATCACGGGTGTTTCCGGCTCAGGAAAGTCCTCTTTGATGATTGATTTGATTAAAGAGTATGCTTTGCACGAATTGCGGGGCAATAAGCCCAAACCTCAAGGCGTGGACGAGATTTTAGGGTTTGAAAATATCGACAAAATCATTGATATTGACCAGTCGCCTATCGGAAGAACCCCGCGTTCAAACCCTGCGACCTATACGGACGTTTTCAGCCACATCCGCGACCTTTACGCAAAAACAAACGAGTCAAAAATGCGCGGATATCAGCCAGGCAGGTTCAGTTTTAACGTAAAAGGCGGGCGCTGTGAGGCTTGCAAGGGCGACGGCGTAATAAAAATCGAAATGAACTTCCTTTCCGATGTTTATGTAAAATGCGACGTATGCAAAGGCAAACGCTATAACCGCGAAACGCTCGAAGTTAAATACAAGGGCGCAACTATCTCGGATGTGCTTGATATGACCGTTGCTGAAGCTTACGTGTTCTTCGAAAACATTCCGAAAATCAAATCTCGCTTAAAAACGCTTTATGACGTCGGTTTGGGCTACATAAAACTCGGCCAAAGCGCAACAACCCTCTCTGGCGGCGAGGCTCAGCGCATAAAACTGGCTTCGGAGCTGAATAAAAAGGCAACAGGCCGCACTTTGTATCTTTTAGACGAACCGTCGGTCGGTTTGCACTGGTATGACCTTGATAAGCTCATAAAAATCATCAATAAGCTTGCAGATGCGGGAAATACGATACTTATTATCGAACATAATCTGGATTTGATAAAAATTGCCGATCATATCATCGACTTGGGCCCCGAGGGCGGCAGCGCCGGCGGACAGGTCATTTTTGAGGGAACTCCGGAAGAAATAATAAAATGTCCGCAATCATATACGGGCCAATATTTAAAAGGAATGCTGAAAAACTAGCCAACGGAGCGGAAAAATGAGAAGAAAAACCATTGGTGTGCTCAACGGAGCCATTGCGGCCGCAAGTTACGGAACAAATCCGCTGTTCGGGCTGCCGCTTTTTGCAGCAGGGATAGGGGTAAACTCCGTACTGTTTTACAGGTATGCGTTTGCGGTTTTGATTTACGGGATTTGGATAAAATTTTTCAAAAAATCCTCATTAAAATTAACCCAGAAAGAGTTTTTCCCGATATTTTTTCTTTCCATGCTGTTTTCTTTTTCCTCGTTGACGCTTTTTAAGGCTTTTCAATATATTGAGGCCGGGATTGCCTGCACAATTTTGTTTATTTATCCGGTAATTGTCGCTGTGATAATGGCGTTGTTTTTCAAGGAAAAAATAACAAAAACTGTCATAACTGCCATAATTTTGACCTCGATTGGAATAATTCTTCTTTATCATGGCAAAAACGGAGCTGCGTTGAACCTTACCGGCGTATCAATCGTGCTTTTGTCTGCGCTTTTGTATGCAGTTTATATTGTCGGGGTAAAAAATATTAAAACCGTGAAGCACATGAAGCCTGACAAGCTGAGTTTTTATGTGATGTTTTTCGGGCTGGGCATTTATATTTACAATTTGAAATTCTGTACCCAGCTGCAAATACCGGAAAGCCCGCATCTGTGGCTTTTTGCGCTTGCGCTTGCGATTTTTCCGACGATTATTTCGCTGGAAACAATTACCATCTCAATTAAGCTCGTCGGCTCGACAACAACTGCGATTTTGGGGGCACTTGAGCCTTTGACGGCGATATTTTTCGGGGTTTTGTTTTTTCACGAGGCGCTTACATTCAGGATTGCGGCCGGAGTTGCGCTGATTTTGTGCGGTGTTTTCTTGATTGTTCTGAGAAAAACAAAAAACGCCCCGCATTGAGTACAAAAATCAGCAGCTTTGATAATTATTCGTTTTTGGGGGCTATTTTAGCATACTAAAAAACACCCTGAGGGTGTTCTTTTAAAAATGGAGCGGGAGACGAGGCTCGAACTCGCGACATCTTCCTTGGCAAGGAAGCATTCTACCACTGAATTACCCCCGCGTATTCGTCTGTAAAATTTATTATACATGGGAAAATTATTTTTTCAACTCTTTTATTAAAAATTTTAAAAAATCAAGCTCATCTTCGCGCGAACAGAGGTTTCCGGAGAGTTTTTCCTCCAGAATCGCATCAAAAATTTCGTTATAGATTGACGATGGCGGCATGCCTGCCTTTTTTATGTCTTCGCCGGTGATTTGCAGCCTTATTTCGGCCAAATTGTCCAGAAAATCAAGCGCAAAGTGCTGATTTGTAAACAAATAATAGCCCAAAACCGCCTCTTTTTCGATACCGTTGAAAAATTTGTAAATTCCAAGATTGCTGTTTTGTTGCGGGGTTGAATTCAAAATTTTTTCTAAATCAGTTATTATTTTCTTTTCTTCGCGTGTAAAATTCATCAAATCAAGGGTTTTTGAGCCGATAAAAACCGGCGCAAGCCAAAAAAGCCATTGATTAGCGGGTTTGTATTTTTTTATAAGCGAAAAGGCTTTGTCCGCGTTAATTTCGCTTTTGAAATCCTTATTTATGAGCGTAAAAATATTTTGCTCAGTGAATTTTTTCCACACTTCCGGATAGGGAAGCGAAAATGCTTGCATAAGCTCGGATTTCAGCCTTGAATAAGAGATGTCCGCGTTCGGATTATTCAAATATTCATCTTGAAGCGTGCGGGTTTCCGGCTCAAGCTCAAAATCAAAGCGGACAGAAAACTTTAAACCGCGGATAATCCTCGTAGGATCGTCGATAAAGCTGGCTTTGTGAAGAATTCGGAGCTGTTTTTTCTCTAAATCTTCACGCCCGCCCGTAAAATCCCTGATTTCACCGAAATCTTCTTCGTTTAATGACGCAGCAAGCGCATTCACCGTAAAATCGCGCCTTTTTACATCTTCTTCAAGCGGGCAGCCGATTTTTACCGGCACGGGAAGATGGCCTTTTTTAGGATATGCTTCGGTTCTGGTTGAGGCAAAGTCAATTTCAGCTCCGTTTTTGAATTTGAGCTTAGCTGTGCGAAGCTCAGGCTGGGTTTGAACGATTTTTGCTTCGTTTTTTGTCTCTAAAATTCCGGCAAACTCAACCGCGTCGCCCTCTACCGTGATATCGACATCAAAAATTTCCCGCCCTAAAAGCAAATCTCTGGCAACTCCGCCTACGATATAGCATTTGAAGCTTTTTTTGTGTTCAATGACCCTTTTTAATGCGTCATTTACCGATGACGGCAGTGCAGTTAGGATTTTTGATGAAATATTTGTCATAATATTTGATATTTTAGATTATTTGTCGTGCTATCGCAAGCGGAACTTATTGATGCATTTCAAAACGTTGTTTTTGCGGCGATATTTTCAGTTTGGCTGATTTTTTTTCATCAGAGCCGGGTTAATTGTATTCTTTTTACTTACATTCTTAAAAAATCATTGCAATTTATCAAAAAACTTTCAAATTTCGGCACAATATGCTAGTATATGATTAGTGTAAAAGTAATAAAAATTTTTATATTATGAATTAATAAATAATTAACATATGCATATTGAATTCAACCCCGCGTGCACGCACGTGTGGGGATGTGTATATATAGAAAAACGAGGTACAGGACAATCGAAGGAACAATTGTAATTATTGCGTTTTTGGTCATTCTTGCCGCTGCACTGGCGCTGGGTGTGTTCGTGCTGTGGCAAAAACAGAAAAAAGCGCAGGAGGGTTTAGACGCTCTTTCTAAAGAGACCGCTGATAAGGAAAATCTCTTGAAAAAAGAAGCGATGATTCAGGCAAAAGAAATTCTTCACAGCGAACGCGAAAAATTCGACGAAGAAGTCCGCGAACGCAGGCAGGAACTCCTCAGACAGGAAGCTAAACTTGCCAAAAAAGAAGATACGCTTGAAGAAAAAATACAAGAAGTGACCGACAGAGAGTCGCGTCTTGACAAACAAACTGAAGAATTAACCGAAAAAGAAGACTATCTTGCAGAAATGATAGCCAAACAAATCGGAGAAATGGAACGAATCGCCGGAATGTCCCGCGATGAAGCCAGACATATGCTGCTTGAACAGCTAAAACAGGATCTTCAGCAGGAACAAATGCAGCTTATTCGCGAAAACGAAGCAAAAATAAGAGAAATTTCCAAAGAAAAGGCTCAGGAAATCCTCTCGACTACAATGCAGCGCTGCGCAATCGATCAGGTTGTAGAATCGACGGTTTCTGTTGTAAATCTGCCGTCTGATGATATGAAAGGACGTATTATCGGGCGCGAGGGCCGAAATATTCGTACTCTTGAAACTTTGACCGGCGTTGATTTGATTATTGATGACACGCCCGAGGCTGTTGTTTTATCAAGCTTTGACCCCGTAAGGCGGGAAATCGCAAAAGTTGCGCTTGAAAAGCTCATCTCAGACGGCAGAATTCACCCCGTCAGAATTGAAGAAATGGTTGAAAAAGCTCAGGAAGAAATCGAAGAAAAGATTAAAAAAGAGGGCGAAAATGCGGCTGTTGATATGGGCGTGATGAATCTGCATAAAGAATTGATAAAAACGCTCGGACGCCTTTATTACCGCACAAGCTACGGCCAAAATGTGCTTAAACATTCGCTTGAGGTCGGTCATATTGCCGGAATGCTTGCTGCTGAGCTCGGAGCCAACGTTCATGTCGCAAAAAGAGCCGGACTTTTGCATGATATCGGAAAAGCCGTCGACCAGACCCAAGAAGGCACGCATATTGAGCTTGGGGTTGAGCTGGCGCGAAGATACGGCGAAAAAGAGGAAATTATCCACGCAATCGAGGCTCATCACGATGATGTGACCGCGAATACAATTGAAGCGGTTCTTGTCAAGCTTGCAGATGCAATTTCTGCGGGACGCCCGGGCTCAAGACGCGATACGCTCGAAATTTACATCAAGCGTCTTCAAAAAATCGAAGAAATCGCAAAAAGCTACGACGGCATAAAGCAGTCTTTCGCGGTGCAGGCGGGCAGAGAGGTAAGAGTTATCGTTCAGCCAGATATGTTCGATGATCTTGCGAGCGCAAAACTGGCCAGGGATATCGCAAAACGCATCGAGGAAGAAATGGATTATCCCGGACAAATCAGGGTAACGGTTGTTCGTGAAATCCGCACAACTGAGATTGCAAAATAAAAAATAGCGAGAAAACGGGATTTTTTGATGTGAAAAATCCCGCTTTTTTCCAATTGAGAAACAATGAGTAAAGAATTTAAAATATTATTTTTGGGAGATATGGTCGGACGTCCGGGACGTACGATTGTTAAGCATTTTTTGTCGGAAATCCTTGCTTCCGGTGATGCGCCTGATTTTGTCATCGCAAATGTCGAAAATGCGTCGCACGGATTCGGTTTGACCGAGAAAAATCACAACGAACTCGCTGCTGCGGGCATAAATTGCTTTACTTCTGGCAACCATATCTGGGACAGAAAAGATATTTTTGAATATATCGACAAATCCGACCGCCTTGTGCGCCCGGCGAACTATCCGGAGGGTACAAAAGGGGTCGGGCATAGAATTTTTGAGGTAAACGGCACAAAAATTGCGGTAATTAACCTTTTGGGGCGCACTTTTATGAACGCAATGGATTCGCCTTGGGATTATGTGAAAAATGTCGTTCCCGAGCTCAAAAAAGAAGCGCAGATTGTTGTTGTTGACTTCCATGCAGAGGCGACGGCCGAGAAAATCTGCTTCGGAAAATACTGTGCATCGCTCGGTGTGAGCGCTGTTTTGGGAACTCATACGCATGTGCAGACTTCGGATGAAAAGATTTTTGATAATTACACCGCTTATATAACTGATGCCGGTTTTTGCGGGGTTTATGACTCGATTATCGGCATGGCTTACGAAAATTCGCTGAAAAGGCTTGTTACGAGCCTGCCGGAGCGATTTGAAATCGCAGAGGGGAGCGTTCTTGAGTTGAATGCGGTGATGATGGCTTTTGACCCGGTTTTTGGCGGGGCGAAAAGCATCGAAAGAATTTGTTATATAAAAGATTTTAGTGAGGTAAGTTAATATGAGAGGATAAGAAAGGTGAAAATCGATTTACACATCCACACGGTCTTTTCTGACGGTGTTTTTACGCCGGAAAAGATTGTGGATACTGCAATTGATGCCGGTCTGGACGCCATTGCGATAACAGACCACGACAATGTTCTTGCGTATCCGATTGCTGTATCGTATTCCGAGAAAATCGCCAAAGAGGCGGGAAAGACGCCCCTTGAGATAATTTCGGGCGTCGAAATCAACACGATTTATAAAAATACCGAAATTCACATTCTCGGCTACTTTATGAACCGAGATGATGCGGATTTTAAGGCCATGCTAAAGCAGCAGCAAAACGCCAGAATTGTACAGACAAATGAAATTATTACTCTTTTGAACAAAAAAGAGGGCATTCATGTGACTTTTGACAAAATCAAAAGCCTGGTTGCAGAGGGCGGTTCAATCGGGCGTCCGCATATCGCAAAAGCAATCACGATGGCCGGCGGAACTTCGAGCGTGATGGAAGCGTACAATAAGTACATAAACGACGATTCGCCCGTTTATGTGCAAAGAAAAACCGTTACGCCGCATGATGCAATTGAAATAATTTACGATGCGGGCGGAATCCCGGTTTTTGCGCATCCTTTTGACGTTGAAAATGCAGAAGAACTCATAAAAGAGTTCATGCATTACGGTTTAAGGGGCGTTGAGGCTTATCATCGCAAGCATTCGCCCGCAATGGTCGAATATTATTCGTCAATCGCCGAAAAATACGGGCTGATTATCACGGGCGGCTCGGATTTTCATGCGCCTAACCCGAATAACGGTCAAATTATCCTCGGGAAAAACTTTATCCCCGAATGGATTTATGACCAGCTGATGAAAGAAAAAAAACAACTGGATATGGCGCGCTGATGAGAAAAAATGCTTTTACAATGGTGGAAATAGCGATTGTTGTTGCACTTTTGATGACAACAATCCTCATCTGCCTGCCTTTTGTGTTCAGCAACACAAAACAGGCACGGTTGATTTTGGGATGGAAAAATCTCTATGCAGAGCTGCGGCCGAATTTCGAAATTTATGAAATTTCGGATTATAATGCCGTAAAACGCCTTTGCAGCACGGATATTGAGAACATGGAGGACGGAATTTTCAAAATATTGGCTCCTTATCTCAATCTTGATGCATCTGCGGTTAATAGGCCGGTAAAAAACTACAATTACCGCTATTCAAACGGAGCTCAGATTCCGTTTGAATCAAAATATTTCACAAGAAGCTTTTATGAGCGGGAAAACGGCGATATTATCGGTTTTAAATGGCTGAATTGCAATTGTGACGAAATAAAACCCTGCGCAACGGTTGTTTTTGACATGAACGGTAAAAGACCGCCAAATCGATTAGGACAGGACGTTTTTGGTATGCATATTTACAATGGAGATATAAAAGCTTTCGGTTCTGAGCTGGAAAACGCGGAACTGGAGCGAGAATGCGTCAAAGGCCGGGGCTCCGGGGCTGCTTGCTCGGAATTTTACCTGCGCGGCGGGAAGTTTTAGTTGAGGATAAGAATATGTTGGATACGATTTTGTTACATTTGATAAATTTCATCGAGGGAATGATTGAGCACACGGGCCCGCTCGGGATAAGCCTTTTGATGGCAATTGAGTCGTGCAATATCCCGCTTCCGAGCGAAACAATTATGCCTTTTGCCGGATATTTGGTCAGCAAAGGCGAAATGAACTTCCATGTTGCGGCTTTTGCGGGCGCTTTCGGGTGCGTGCTGGGCTCGATTCCGTCTTATTACATCGGATATTTCGGCGGGCGTCCGTTTTTTGAAAAATACGGAAAATGGCTCCTCGTGAGCAAAAAAGACCTCGACGAGGCCGACGAATGGGTCGATAAATACGGAGATTGGGCGTTTTTTATTTGCAGGATGCTTCCTGTTATCCGCACTTTTATCTCGCTTCCGGCCGGCATCTTGAAAGCCAGAAAAAGAACATTTTTTAGTCTTACTTTTCTCGGTTCGCTCATTTGGTGTTATGTGCTGGTTTATGTCGGGGTGAAAATGGGGCAGAATATGGCGGTTTTTAAAGCTTTGTGGCACAAATTCGACATATTGATTGTCCTTGCGTGCCTCATTCTGGGCGTTTTGTATCTTTATAAGCATTTTAAGCATTTGAATGATTAAAAATCTGCCCCGGACTTTTTTTCGGGCTTCTGCACAAGGGAATTCTATTATGAGCAATGGTAAAATGCTGAAACAGGTTCAGCAGGACAGAATATTTGACCTTTTTGAAAAAAAGAAGATTTTTAAGCTTGTTCTAGGGCTGGGAAACCGCTCTTGCGAGGAAATTTATGAATTGAGCAGAATTTATGCGGCAGCGGGCTGCGATATGTTCGACGTAAACGCTTCGGAAAGCGCAATTGAGGCTCTAAAGAGGGCTTTAAAAGAAACCGGACGCGAAGATGCGCTGATTTGCATAAGCATCGGGCTTGAGGGTGATATTCACACAAAAAAAGCCGTTGTGAACGAAAAAAAATGCTGCGGGTGTGCAAAATGTGCAAAAAAATGCCCGCGCGATGCAATTTTCATTGAAAACGGCAAGGCTCATGTGCTCGCCGAACGCTGCATCGGGTGCGGGAAATGCAAATGTTCGGCGATTTCTTACGTAAGTGAGGAAAGCAGCCTCCCGGAAGCTGTTCGCCTCGCAAAAAAATACAATGCGGATTGCGTGGAGCTTCATGTTTCCACAAAAAAATCGCCAAAATCGGCCATTGAGTTCATCTTGAAAAATCTTGATTGTCCTCTCAGCCTTTGCCTTGACCGGCGTTTTTACAGCAACGAAAAGCTCGCAAAACTCATAAAAAAAGTGAAAAAGCTCAAAGGTGATTCAAATTTCATTATTCAGGCGGACGGAGTGCCGATGTCGGGCGGGGATGATTCCTTAAATTCCACGTTGCAGGCGGTTGCAATGGCTCATCTTGTGCAGGATTTCGGAACTTATATACTTTTGTCGGGCGGAACAAACTCAAAAACCGCGAAATTGGCAAATGATTGCGGCTTGCGATTTAACGGGGTCGGCGTGGGGTCTTATGCAAGGAAAATTGTTAAAAATCTGCCCTTTGATGAGGCGGTTCGGGCTGCAAAAGAGCTGGTGTCGTCGGTTTTTTAGGTCTTTAGGCTGTCAGGCGCTCTTAGAAACACTTGATTATCGCTTCTTTTCCTTAAGTTTACCGGTTTTGGCCGCGTTTCTCCGGTAGCTCAGCTCCGGTAGCTCAGGCACCGCCTGACAGCTAAAAGTTATAAAATTTTCTTTTACTTAAAATTTGTAATTAATCCCGAAAAAGTGTATAAATATGTATAGTACCTTATGAGGAAGATGAAAAATGAGTTTTGAATTTGATATTTTGCTAAATCCCGTAATAATCGCCATTCTTGTGCTGTTTGTGTGCATTTTGGGCTATCTGCTCGTCAGAGTAAAGTCTATAAACGAAAATCTGCTCAGATTGACGGCTGTTTTGAGGGGATTCAAAAAGGGAACAATCGCCTACCGGTTCAAAGAGCTAGATGATGTGTTTTCAAAAGACCCTTTTATTGCAAATTACTGGGTAGAATTCAAAAACAGCCTCGTTTTTTCTGACGGGATGGCTTCAGGGCAGGATTCTGCCGCAAAATTCAAAACTCCTGGCGCGGATACCTCGTCGATTCATTGCACGGTCGATGCCGGGTACTTTTTCAATGAAGAAACGCTCGTAAACGGCAAAATGAATTACAAATTTATTTCTGCTGTCCCTACTATTTTAACCGGTTTGGGGCCGTTGTTTACTTTTTTGCACATTTCACTTGCTTTTTCAAAGGTGAATTTTGCAACGCAAGAGGCGACTATTGCTTCTGTTTCGTCTTTGATGGCCGCAATGAAAGTCGCTGCAATGATTTCGGTTATTGCCGTCGGAACCTCGATTATTTTTATGATTGTTGAGCGCCTTACTTACAAAAACCTTTGCATTGCGCCTTTAACCGAGTTTCAGCTTGAGTTGAACAAGCTTTTTGACAATATTTCTTCGGAAAAATTCCTCGTTGAACTCCTAAAAGAATCAAAAACTCAAAATATCGCAATAAATCAGGCAATTAACCAGCTACCGTCAAAAATGAAAGAGGCTTTTGAATCGGGCTTTAATGCGAGCCTGGTTCCGTATCTTGATAATCTCATTTTTAGCGTAAATAAGCTCCAGGAAAACATTTTGAACAAAAACAAAAAAGAGTCAAATATCATAGATGACCTTTTTAACAATGACGGCGAGTAGGTGTGCAAAATGAAGTACATAAAATATTCATTACACAAAAATAGTACGAGCAGCGATGACAACGTGTTTTGGGTTACGATGAGCGACCTCCTTTTGGGGCTGGTTGTTATTTTTATTATACTTTTTGTTTTTGCGATTACCGGTTTTACGACAAATAAGGTAAACGAGCAGAAAAATCAGTTTGAAGTAAGCGAAAAACTGCTTGAGGAATTGAAAAAGAACAACATAAACGCTGATGTTGACAAATTTTCGGGCAGAATCAAAATTTCCGACCTGGAACTCTTTCAGCTCAACAGTTATGAGCTTTCACCTAAGGGAAAGGCATATCTGGCAAAGTTTGTGCCTGTTTATTTCAACACAATTCTGAAAGATAAGAAAATTCGCGATAATATCTCGCAAATAATTATAGAAGGTCACACCGATTCGCATACTTTCGCCGGTGCCAAGTCCGATGAGGAACGATATTTTAGAAATATGGATTTGAGCCTGAAAAGGGCCTCGGCAGTGGCCGAATACATTGTATATTCCGACTATAACGGCAAGAAAAACTATGAAAAAGACCTTTTTAAGCTGCTTTCCGTTCAGGGCAAAAGCTCTTCCGAACCTGTTTTGGTAAACGGAAAAGAGGATTTTTCAAAAAGCAGGCGCGTTGAGCTGAAAATCATGTTTAAAGATAAAAGTATTCTGGATTCAATTAAAAAACACTAAAAAAGAGCCTTTTCAAAGGCTCTTTTTTATACCCCGATTATCTTCATTATGCCTGCAATGCTATTTGTTTTTGTTCGTTGATTTGGTCTCTGAGATTTTTTACGCTCTGGTTGTTTTGGGTCATCATCATATCAAGGGTTGCTTTGAATCCTCTGAAATCAATCGTTGATGTAACAGAAACGAATTCTGCATCTGAACCAAAGTCGAAAGTGAAGCCGTTATTTCCGTTTGCGAACGGATTTGAGTTGTTTTGATTTGCGTTTGCTGTTGTTTCTTCTTGAGTTTCTTCTTCGTTAGCGAGTTGTGCTTCAATTTCTGCAATATTTTTGTCAACAGTTGCAATTTTTTGAGTAGTTGTGTTGATTTTTGCATCAACTGCTGCGATATCTTCATCTACAACAGTTTTTTCGTTTTGTATGATTGTCAACTGAGATTTTTTGTTTGTGATTTTGTCTGTTACTGATTCAATATCTACTTTTTTGTCGTTCAAGTAGTTCAATGTTTGCGCCATTTGAGCAATAAGCCCTTTGACCTGCGAGCTGAAAGATTCAACCGCGCTCAAGCCTGCTGTTGCAACCTGATCTATAAGGTTTTTATTGCCTGTTTTTTGAGCGATGTAATTGGGAATTTCATCTTCAGTAATCTCGCCGGCTTCGTATTTTTCGAAAGCTTCATTTGTTGCTTCTTCGGTCTTTTGTTCTTGTTCTTGAGCAGCTTGTGCGCAAGTTTCATTTGTTTCGTTGATTTTTTCGTTCATCTTTTTGATGAGTGAAAGCAGTGTGATGTTCGATTTTTCGTAGCTTTCTTTCAAAGCCTTTGCTTCTTCTTCGTAAGCTTCTCTGTTTGCTTCGAGTTCTTCAATTTCGGAATTAATATTTGTTGCTTGCGTTTCAAGAGCCGTATTTTTTGCTGTCAGCTGGCTTTTTTCCTGATTGTACTGTGCCAGTTCTGCTTCTAGCTGTTCTTTTTGTGCTTGATATGCTGCAAGTTTCGTTTCAAGTGCTGATGTATCTACTGTTGTGCCAGTGCTTACGGCAACAGAAAAAAGGTTTTCATTTGTTTTTTCAACATTGCTGTTGTCAACATTTGTTGAACCATTCACATATTTGTTTTGATAATCCGTATTGATACTTACCATATTACACCTTTACATTTATCACTTACACTTATATAAAAACAAATGGATATATATTATTTCAATATTTTGTATATTTGTTACAATTCGTAATAAATTAATAAAAAAGCCCGGTTTTGTGCTAAAAACCGGACTTTTTGTTGTGTAATTTTCAAAAAAATTATCCGTTTCTCATATCGCCAATAACATTGTAAGCAAAAGCAAATACCAACCCCAAAATAACACCCGGAACCATAAAAATTGAAGCCGGACGGGCATTTTTGGCGGATGATGATAACAAATATGTCGTAGTGCGGCGTGCAACTTTTATTTTGCTGGCAAGGTTGTTTCTAATTTCCGCAAGCTGGGTAATAGCCTCTTTAGAAAGTGTTTTTTGGGCTTCTCTTGCTTCTTTTACGACATTTTTGTCCTTTGATTGGGATTTTATAAACAAATCAAGCACTTGGTTGTCAGGATTGTTTTTCGCCTCATTTTCTATTTTTTTAATAAATTTTTTACGCGCTTTTACTGCTTTTTCCTCAAGCATTTTCTGGTATTGGTGATTTGTAAATTCGTTCAAATCTTCAACAGTAACAGGAAGTGCATATTTCAGAGCATAACCAGACACACCGCCAATTGCTGCGCTTAAAGGAACATTTAATTTTTTGGGTTTTGAGGGCTCAGAAGCCCTAATCACACGAACTTCCATTGTTATAACCTCATAGAAATTAGTACGTAATTGACCATGCGAATTAGAGAATAAGGGATACTTTCAAGTTTACGCATTATATCATTAATCTTAAAATATGTCAACAATTTGTAAAATTTGTATAAAACTGTATAAAATAGTCCCTTTTATGTATTAAAACGCTGTTAATTTTTAAATATTTGTTGCCAGCGACGGTGCAATGTTGATAAATTCGTCAACAAGCCTTTTGTCCCACTGAATTCCTGCGCCCAGTTTTAGAATTTCGCAGGCTTTTTCAACGGAAAGGCCTTTTCGGTAAGGTCTGTCGCTAATCAGCGCATGATATGCGTCCGCAACGGATACAATGCGTGCTGCGAGCGGAATTTCTTCGCCTTTGAGTTTTTCGGGATATCCCGAGCCGTCCCAGTGCTCGTGATGGTATTTTACAATCGGAATAAGGTCATGAAGCGACTCATTCGGCATAAGAACCTTTTCAGCGCCGATTGACGGGTGTTGTTTCATGACTTCCCATTCATTATCATCAAGTTTTGAGGGCTTTTTGAGCACATTTTCGGGGATTCCGATTTTTCCTATGTCATGCAAAAGCGCACCGAGCTTGATTCTTTCAACATCCTTTTCCGGAAGATTCAGGCTTCTTGCGAGAGCCTCGGAATACCTGGAAACCGACGTCGAATGGCCTTTTGTGTATTCATCTTTTGCATCAATCGCCGATGCAAGCGATGTCACGACCTCAATCAGGTGATTTTGCGAGATAATTTCTTCATTGTGGAATTTTGCAACGAGTTCTTCGTCAAAATTTATGCCGATTTGCGAATGACGTTTTGCGATGACCGATGCAAACGAGCTCAAAGCCATGTCATCCCAAAAATCAAAGTCTTCCGAGCATACAATTGTGGACATTCCGTTCTTGTAACCCTTGCTTTTTGAAATATACATCGCCTGTTCAGCCAAAATCCACAATTTTTCGGGATCTTTTGAGGATTTCGGGTAGGTCGAAATTCCTACGGAAACTTTTATTGGCCCGACACCGTCCACCATGCAGCAAGAGAGCGTATATGTGAGATATTCTGCGAGATATTTTGCGTCAGACGAGTCAGTGTCCGGTAAAATTACCGCAATTTCGTCTCCGCCGTATCTTCCTGCGCTGTCGTTGTTTCTTATGTTCTGGCTGATTTTGTCAGAAACGAGTTTTATTATTTCGTCGCCTTTTGCGGCGCCAAAATCTTTGTTAATTTGAGAAATATTGTTTATATCAAAAATAACCACGGACATTTTTGTTTCCGTGCGTTTTGCCTTGTCAATTTCCTGTACAAGGATTTCCTGAAGGCGTCTGTGGTTGTTCAGGTTCGTCAGTGCATCCGTGTGCGTGTTGAGGAGGACTTTGTTGGAAAGTTCCTTGTTAAGAATGAACAAAGTCAGGTAATTTGCCATCATTTTATAGATATCGGCATAATTTTGATAGTCATTATCGCCCACAATCATCACTCCGATGCATTTATTTCCGTCGCAAAGCGGAATAATTGCGGCCGGAGAGGCGTTGAGATAATGAATATTTAAAAAAGCATTGCTTTTTTCGAAAATAGGCTGCCTGCTGTTAAAAGCGTTTTCAATCGGCGTATGATGGCCGTTAATCAGCACCCGGCTTGAAAAAGTGCTGCCGATTTTGTCGATGATTTTCAAGTTTATGCATTTTGACTGCTCATTATACGTGCCGAAAGCCGAGAACATTGCATTCAATTTGTTGACAAAAATGTTGTGCAGCGAATAAAACAGCTCATTTTGGGTTTCTTTATCCTTAATTACCTCGTTAAAGCAGCGCAATATCTCCATAACGTCGGTGTGCTGCGCGGGTTTCCAGTTTTGCTGGTTATATCCGCCGTAAAATCTGTTTGCGGTCGTTCTTGTGTTAAGGCTGTTGATTTTTGAAACAATATCGGACGTAAGAATCGGGTTGGATTGTTTCGGCAGCGATTCTTTTTTGTTTTTTTCCGTATTATTCTGTTCTGTTCTGTTATTAAAATTCAAGACAAGTACCTTCACACAAAAATATGCTTATATAAAACAGCTGACTGCGAATTTTTGACATAAATATTAAAAAATTTTACAATTAGCAGTTTGTAATCTATTCTATCAATTAAACCGTATCTTTGTAAAGATTTATTTTTACTGTATTTTTCAAGTTTTTGTTTGAATTTAAAAAATATTAAGTTTGAAGTAAAATAATTTAGAAAAATCGTAAACAAGGTATTAACATGTTGAAAGAATTCAAGACACCATTAAGCGGGAAAAGCGTATTTATCGGCCCGGACAGCAAAGAGGACATATTTATACTCGCGCTGGAATCAAGCTGCGACGAAACGGCCTGTGCAATCGTAAAAAACGGCAGAACTGTCATTTCGAACGTTGTCGCATCCCAGATAAAGACCCATCAGCAGTTTGGCGGGGTTGTCCCCGAAATTGCGGCAAGAGAGCACCTTGATTCTGTTATTTTGGTGATAAATCAGGCGCTGGATGACGCAAAAATGCGCCCGGATGAGCTGACAGCGGTTGCGGCGACGGTCGGCCCGGGGCTTGTTGGGTCGCTGCTTGTGGGTTTGAACGCGGCAAAGGCCTTTGCGGTAACGCATGATAAGCCATTTATCGGCGTAAACCACTTAAATGCCCATGTTTGCGCAAATTATCTGGATACCGATTTGGAACCGCCGATGCTGGCGCTTTTGGTGAGTGGAGGGCATACGCAGATTATAAAAGTTGATTCGTACCTTAAACAGGAGATTATCGGCGAAACAATTGACGATGCGACCGGAGAGGTTTACGACAAGGTTGCAAGGCTCATGGGGCTTCCGTACCCGGGCGGGGTAAATCTTGATAAAATGGCCCAAAAAGGCAACCCTAAGGCCTACATATTGCCCAAAGCCAAGCTTCAGGGCGAGTTTGATTTCAGTTTTTCCGGTTTGAAGACTGCTGTTTTGAATTTGACCAAAAAACTCACGCAAGACGGCTCTCCGCTTCCTAAAGAGGACGTCGCAGCCAGTTTTCAAGAATGCATAACCTCGACTTTATTCGGAAAAACGCTCAAAGCGGCCGAAAAATTCAACATAAAACAGATAGTTCTGGGCGGCGGAGTGGCTGCAAATTCGGAAATAAGGAAAAAGTTCTTCGCGCTTGAGCAAAAGGGCTACAAAATATATGCTCCGGCAATGAAATACTGCACGGACAACGCTTCTATGATTGCGAGTGCGGCTTATTTTCTCGCTAATACCATGGATTCGCTTGATGTTGAGGTATTTTCACGATGTTAATTTTTGTTTCAATTTGATAATGTCTCACGCAAAAAAATTTTTTTACAAGATTTTAACTTAACACTTATAAGATAGAGAAAAAGTATGAAAATAAATTCCATTACACCTCATTATGCAAACTCATTTAAGGGCAAAAATGATGCAATACGCATTATTCCTCAGCCTGTTCAGGCGTCTTTGGCGTCAAAAATTACCGACAAGATTTTTGCGGGCGCTCCGCGCAATCTGAAATTAAAGAAAGTCGATGCTTTATGCAGCGAATTGCGTGATGCTGCCGGTAAAGTTTATTTAAAAATTAAAAAATATACAGAGTTTGGCCCTGATTCGCCGGAGGTTAAACAGTCCAAACAGGCGGTTAAATGCTTTAACCGAGTCATAACAGACGCAAATGACAATTTAATAAAACATATAAAGACTTTTCATAATGCGCAGGGGCCTTATAAAGTAGAAATTTGGGATGCTGACGGGAAAACACTTATAAATGAAGTGCTCGGAACGGCTTATTACAGAGCTATAACCAATGCTTCCGGCAAGAATGGGAATATGACTTATTTGAAATCAGTTTATAACCGTCCTTTAAGCCTTGGAAACCCGTTTGAGGTTATATATTATTATAAAAATAAGGAATTTCCGGCAGAAAAGTATTTATATAGCAGTGATAGGACTTTGTTGAAAATAGAACGACCAAAATACAGGGCAGATGGGGGTATTGCTGAAATACAAACACTGTCTCCGAAGCGAAAGCTTGTGAATGTTTTAAAACTCGACCCGAATCGTGATTACAGAGGGCTTTTTAGAGTGAATAAAAGCACCCATTGGCCTATTTTGACTGAATCTACATAAATTCTGCCGGTTGCAATAGTTGAATAAAAATGTTATATTAAATTGTTGCAATTAGGGTAATATGGTAGATAAAAATGGCTTTAAGCAATAAAAATTTGTCGCCAAAAGATCGTTTAGTTTTGGCTTTGGATGTGGATTCAATAGAAGAGGTCGAAAGACTTGTCACTTTGTTAAAAGATTATGTGGGATTTTTCAAAGTAGGCCCGCAGCTTTTTACATCTTGTGCTTATGACGCAATTGATACAATAAAACGACTCGGCGGTGAGGTTTATTTTGACGGAAAGTTTCATGATATTCCGAATACTGTTGCAAAAGCGAGCTCAAACCTCATAAAACGCGGTGTGAGCTTTTTTAATGCTCATCTGGCCGGCGGTTCAAAAATGCTCACAACAATGGTGAAAGTAGCAAGAGAAACCGCAAAAAAATACGAAAAACCAGCTCCGACTATACTCGGGGTTACTCTTTTGTCCAGTTTCGGACAAAGAACCCTGACAGAAGAATTAAATGTAAAAATGAATATTGATGAGTACGTTGCGCATCTTACATATCTTGCCAAGGAGTCAAAAATCGACGGCGTAATTGCCAGCGCATCCGAGGCAAAACGCATTCGCCAGGAGTTTGACGATGATTTTATCATTCTTTGCCCTGCAATCCGCCCCACATGGTCTGTTGTGAACGATCAGATAAGGGTTGTAACCCCCGCTGATGCTATTCGCGCCGGTGTGGATTTTATGGTTGTCGGCCGTCCCATTACTTCTGCGGATGATCCTGTTGTTGCGGTGAATATGATTCTTGAAGAAATCGATGCTGCGATGAAATCCCTTACAAATGTCTAGAATCCGGAGGTCTTATGATTATTGGTGTCCCAAAAGAGATTAAAAACGGTGAAAAAAGAGTCTCTCTTATCCCCTCGTCGGTAAAAACCTTGATTAATGACGGCCATACGGTCTACGTTCAGCGGGATGCCGGCAGCGCAATAGGGTTTTATGACGAATTGTATGAGGAAGTCGGTGCAAAAATTCTTGATAATGCGCGCGATATTTATGCAAAATCCGAAATTGTCGTAAAAGTCAAGGAACCGCTGCCCGAAGAATTTGAGCTTTTTAAAACGGGACAGACAATTATTACGTATTTTCACCTTGCGGTTGAGCCTGAGCTTTTGGATGTGCTGATTAAAAAGAAAATCACGGCAATTGCCTATGAAACTATCCAAACTGCTGACGGTTCTTTGCCGTTGCTGCGGCCGATGAGCGAGATTGCGGGTAAAATTTCCGTCCAAATCGGTGCTCAATACCTGCAAACCAGCGATTATAGCTGCGGAACGGTGCTTGGCGGGGTCGCAGGGGTTATGCCGGCCGAGGTTGTAGTCGTCGGAGCCGGTGTTGTTGGCTTGAATGCGGCAAAAGTCGCCTATGGTATGGGGGCGCATGTTTCTATTCTTGATATTTCGCCCAAAAAGCTCGCTTATGTCGAAGATATTTTCCATGGGGCGGTCGGTACGGCCATGTCAAACGAATATAACCTGAAAAAGCTAATAAAAAATGCTGATTTGGTTATAAGCGGGGTTTTAATCCCCTCAAATAAGGCGCCCAAGCTCATCACCGAAGAAATGGTAAAATCAATGAAAAAAGGCTCGGTTCTTGTCGATGTTTCGATAGATCAGGGCGGTATTTTTGAAACTATTGAAACTCCGACCTCAATTGACAATCCGGTTTTTGAAAAACACGGGGTAATCCATTTTGCTGTGCCGAATATTCCCGGACTTGCCGCAAGAACAGCGTCGATTTCTTTAAATAATTACACTTTGCCTTATGTTTTGAAGTTTGCAAACAAAGGCTTCATCGCTGCGGTTAAATCTACGCCGGAATTGTATAAAGGTGTGAACACATATCAAGGAAAACTGACAAATCCTGAAGTTGCAAAGCAGTTCGGATATCCTTTTTCAGAACTTTCAATGCTGATTGGGTTTTGATGGTTTATTGCGTCTTTCTTGCCTTTAAAAACAGCCAAAATGCGTGTAAAAAAATGAAATGCGATACAGCTTCCATTTTGAGGGTAAAAATAATCAAAATCGGACGGAAAAGCCCCCTTTTTGAGGAGGCTTTGGATTTTATTGGTTTTTGAGTGGATTAGCGTGCTTCCGGCGGAGGGCAGGGACGACCATGACGTTTTTTGTGCTCTTTTTTAAACTTTTCTCTGCCATCCTTTTTTATTTGTTCAAATTTTGTCTTTTGGTCGGCCGTCAGAATTGCTTCAAACTCTTTCATGTTGTCCTGGCGGATTGTTTTTGCTTCCAATTTCAGTTTTTTTAGGTCAGCTTTCAACGGTTCAATTTTTTTTGCCTTTTCTTCTTGAGTTAGAGTTGTATCCTCTTTAATTTTTTTGATTTCTTCATGTTTAGCTTTCATTTTTTCCATTGTGGGCTTGATTTTTTCGTGGCCGTTCATTCTTATTTGTTTTGCCTGCTGTTTTTGAGCCTCGGTGAGGTTAAGTTGTTCGTCGAGGTTCGGGCCTTTATGCGGAGGACGTTTGAAATCAGGCCGCTTTTGCTTTTGGCATTCGGTTTGTGCTGGTTTTTGGGGTGCGGTCGATGCGTTTTCCGCAGCCTGTGCAATGGACATTGTTGATGAGAGCAGAAAAGCTGTGATTCCTGCCAATACGAGTGTTTTTTTCATTGTTTTTCCTTTCTAAAGCAGCTCCCGAAGTTTATCCGCAAGCTCTTTTTTTGCATTGTATAAACGTGATTTTACAGTGCCAATTGGACATTTAAGTTTTTGTGAAATTTCTTCGTACGAGTAGTTTTTTATTTCATAGAGAATAACTATCTCTTTGAATTTTGGTTTAAGAGAATTTATTGCCGCAGAAATCGTTTTTTGGCGCTCAATTCTCACAAGTTCGCTTTCCGGTGAGGACTTTTTGTCCCTTATTTCGGTCAAAAGCTCCTCGTCGCTTACAGTTTTTTGCGACATTTTGTGTGATGATGATTTTAGGTAGTCTTTTGTTACGTTAGCTGTCACCGTCCTTACCCAGGCTTTTATATTGCCCTGTTCTTTGTATTTATCGGAGTTTTTCCATATTTTAAGGCAGGCCTCCTGCTCGAGGTCCTCATTGTATTCGCCTGTTATGTTTTTTATGATATTTTTAACGTAATTTCCGTTAATCAGTTCTTTTAAATCCATTAGTTTACCAATAAAAATCCGTACTCATCGACAGGAAGCCCCATTTCTTCTATTGAGGGCGTGTTTTGCGCAACAATATCATCATAAAATCCTGTCATCATAAACATTGAATAGCATCCGCCCATGACAAAAACCACAAACGCCGCACAGGCCGCTTTCAGGAGAGTTTTTTTCTTTTTAGATTCCTTTAGCATATATGGTTTTGCTTCCTGAATGAGCTCGGATATCCGCTGCATGCGCTCATGCTCTTTGCGGCACTCCTCGCATTCTTCAAGGTGCTTTTTGAAGTCTTCGTCATTCATAAATGTGAATGCACTTTCATAACCGTTACAAGTTTTTTTGTTCATATCGTTTTTCCTTACATATACTATAACGAACTTTTGAAAAAAATGTTCAAAAATTGTTCAAATTTTTTTTGTTAACTTTTGTAACGCACTAAAAAGCGCGTTATTTCAGTATTTTGGTTTGAGTATATACTTTTTATGGCAATTTTATTTATTAAAAGGTTTTTATTTAGATATAGAGAAAAAATCAAGAAAGAGAGAATTTTATGTCGATTAATTTTCATTTCAACAACAAAGCACTTGAATCTTTTGTCCAAAAGTATGATTTGGAAAAGACAAAAGTTGACGTTAATGGCAAAAAGGTCAAAGTTGACTACGATGGCGACGGAAGATATGACGAAACCATAAATTTCAGCACAAAAGACATAAAATACTCCTATAAAGAATATGAAAAAGGTAATACCGATACTATCAACATCGGCAAATATACAGTAATCGACTACGATGGCGACGGAAGATACGACGCAAAAATTAAAACTAAAAAATTGACAAAAGATAACATGTCAAATCCGATTACTCTCGATGGTTCAAGCCGCGAGGTTCAGGAATTGACCGAACAGCGTTTCGCATTGCAATACGCATACTCTGCTGCAATCAGCAGAGAGGTTCCCGATTTGAAGGAAGGCCAGAAAATTAAAAAATTAATCGCTGAAATTGATAAAAAACTTGCAAAATACAATGCTGGCGTCGGAACTGATGAATTTAACACCCGCCTTGACGGGCTTTATACAGAAGAAAAGGCTCCCGCAGTAGATGAACCGCAGGAAGAAGCTCCGGCTCCGCTTGAAACCGTTAAAACATCCGAAGAAGAAGCTCCTGTGGCAGAATTACCGACAGAAGTTGAATCTGAAGAAGAAACTGGGTTTAAGAAAGGTTCTGAAATAAAAGTAACAAATCCGAATAATCCGAATGGCACAATAGACGGCAGGCTTGAAGATTTTGAACAAAATGCGGACGGCATGATTACAAAATTCACAATAAAAAGCGAAAAATCAGGCAACACATTCACATACGAATATGATCCCGCTACAAAACGCTACGTAAACAAAGCTGAAAACAAATATTACATCATGACTGAAGACGGTACGCTCATAAGGGACAACAAGCTCGGCGTTAATCCGCCTGTTGTAGAAAAAGACGAAATTATTGAACAAAGCCGTCAAAAAGCTGAAACTATTACAATGAAAGATGTAAAACCTTACGGAAAAGGCAAATTTATCGACAAGGACGGCAATATCTACGAACTCGGCAAAAACGGAAAATTTGTACATGTCGGATGCGCAAATCCGGATGATGTTCCGTTCTTTGTAGAAGTTGCAACTTCTTCAAAACCGCAGAAATCTGAAAATCAGCCGTCAGCTGAGGCTCTTAAAAATGCGCAGAGCACTTTTAGAAGCGGCGGTAAGTTTGAAGTTGTAAAAATGTATCCGGACGGATCTTTTGATATGAAATATGATTTCGGCTCTTGGTGGAACGGCGGAAGCGGCGTAAGACATTATGATAAAAACGGCGGCTTGCTCGGCAGACCTCCAAAAGCCGAAGAAAAATCTCCGGCAAAAACAGAAACCGATACAAATACATACCCGCAGCCCTCTGCTGAGGCAGTTAAAAAGGCACAAAGTACTTATAGAAGCGGAATGAAATTCGAAATTGTGAAAACATACGCTGACGGTTCGTTCGATATGAAATACGATGGCGGCTCATGGTGGAACGGCGGAAGCGGCGTAAGACATTATGATAAAGACGGCGGTTTGCTCGGCGGTGTAGCTGCTTAAATTAAAAATTATGATATTAAAAAGGCAATTTCTCAGAAATTGCCTTTTTGCTTTTTATTCCCATTGGTTAACGTAAATGTTTCCGCCATTTTCAATACATTTTGCGCACTGAGGGGTTTCCAGGTAGGATTTTTTGCTGAAGTCTTTTAGAGTGCCTCCGCAGCGCCCTCTGTAATCGTTTGCAAGAATCGGACAGATGTAAACACCGTTTTTTGTCAACATTCTTGAACTTTTGCAGTCCAGTTGTAAATCTTTTGTGTCTGGCAGATTTGCGGGTATTTCTGCGTCTTGTTTTTGAAAAACGGACTCGGGAATAAAGCAAAAATTTATATCTTCGGTTTCAAAAGCAAATTTTAACCCCAATTCCTTAAAACCTGCAATCATTTCATTTTCGTTGTCATTTTCTTGCTTCAAAACTGTCAAAATTGGGTTAAAACCGTATTTATTCAGCGAGCTTATTGCGTGCATGGCTTTTCTGAAAGAGCCGCGGGTGTTTCTTTCGTCGTTTATTTTCTCGTCAAAATGGTTAATATAAATTTTAAAAATAATTTCGTTGGTTCCTTCGTCTTCAACGCGCTTTAGGAAGCGGGCTTTCTTGTCATTAATGCAGTTTCCGTCCGTATAAATCGTTACGGGCGCAAAATTCAGGCACAAGCGCAAAATTTGATTAAAATCCGTGTGAGAAAGCGGATCTTTGCCCACAAAATAAATATATTTTAAATTGCTTTTGTCCGCATCTTTGAGCGCCTCTTTTACTTCATCAAATTGAAGATATTTTTTGTTTTTTTGATTAAAACTTCTGCTGCGGTAAAGAGTTGTGCTTTTGGTTTGCGATTTTGTGTATTCCAGATCAATAAATAAATGTTCCAGGCTTTCCATTGATACGCATTGCGCCTGTATTATTGAATTGTACATCCTCATTTCCTCCTTTGACTTTACGAGAATATTACCCGCGCCAAAAAATTTAATAAATTGCACAACTGTATATATTTTGAGTTTTTTTCGGAGTAATTAATAAGATGATAGGGAAATTTTTTGCTTTTTTGAGCGCTAAAAATAAATGATTAACCGGCTTGCACCCGATATTGAAAATATGCTATTATTTAATATAGAATTTGTGTTGCAAAATAGTTAGGAGCATTATGGCAATTGAAGACAGTCTGGTCATGATACTTGCGGGCGGCGAAGGAAAAAGATTATACCCGCTGACCAGAGACAGAGCAAAACCCGCGGTGCCATTCGGCGGCAGATACCGAATTATTGATTTTGTCATTAATAATTTTATCAATTCGGGTTTTTATAAGCTCAAAATACTAACGCAGTACAAATCAGATTCTTTAAATAAGCATATTGCACGCGGCTGGCCGCTTTCTCCGATAATTAACCAGTATGTTGACCTCGTTCCCGCTCAAATGCGCATAGACGGGCACTGGTATCAGGGTACGGCCGATGCCGTGTATCAAAATCTTCATCATATAAAGGATGAGGATTGCGAATATATATGCGTTTTCGGCGGTGATCATATTTATAAAATGAACGTCGCACAAATGCTCGATTATCACAAAAAAAACGAAGCGGATTTGACGATTTCTGCGATTCCCATACCGATTGAGGACGCGGGCGAATACGGAATAATCGAGGTGGACGAAAATTGGCGGCTTACGGCTTTTGTTGAAAAACCGAAAACAAAACCCAAGCACATCCCCGGTGACGAGTCAAAATGCCTCGCTTCAATGGGTAATTATATATTTAAAAAAGAAAAATTAATTTCAGAACTTGAATCTGACGCACAAAAAACGGATTCTAACCACGATTTTGGCAAAGATATTATCCCGTCTATGCTAAAAAACGGGGAAAGAGTTTTTGTTTATGACTTTACAAGGAATACTTTCCCGGGCATGGAAGAATCCGAGCGCGGATACTGGCGTGATGTCGGGACAATTGACGCATATTGGCAGGCTAATATGGATTTGCTTGCGTATGACCCTGAGTTGAACCTATATTCAAAGGAATGGCCGTTGAGAACGTTTAATTATAACTATCCTCCGGCAAAATTCATCTGGGAAGAGCGCGAAAGACGAGGCATGGCGACAAATTCCATGGTATCAGAAGGCTGCGTCATCTCCGGCGGGTCGCTTTCCAGATGCATACTCTCTCCAAAAGTCAGAATCAACAGTTTTTCGAGTGTTGTTGACTCGATATTAATGGAAAATGTTAACGTGGGCAGGCACTCCCACATTTCAAAAGCGATAATAGACAAAAACGTCGATATACCGCCTTATACAAAAATAGGGTTTGATAAGGAGGAGGATTTGGCAAGAGGTTTTTACGTATCTCCAAACGGCGTGACAGTAGTGCCAAAAGGAGCTAAACTATGATAAAAAAAACATTAATAGCGCTTTTTGCGTTGATTTTGGTGGGTCTTTCCGTGACCAGCTGCAAGGCTATTTTACCAAAAAGTAATCTTAAACCGTCTGATTATGACATAGGCATGACATATGAAAAAGCATCCGCTCAGGACAAGCCGATTTTGGCGGTGTTTTATGCTGATTGGTGCACATATTGCATAAAATTTATGCCAAAGCTGGATAAAGTGAGAAATATCTATAAAAATGACATAAATGTCGTGTTGTTTGATGTTGAAAATCCGAAAAATGAGGCAATTGTTAAAGAATACAAAATTTCGGCGTTTCCGACGGTCTATATTATTGACCCTAAGTACGATTACAGGTCGCATATTGACAGCCCGTATTTGAGCAGTGTCGATTCGCTGGGAAAAGAGGTATCCAAGTACATTAATCTCAGAAAATTAGTTAAGAAAGGAACTTCATGCTCAAATTAGGAAAAATAAAAGGATTTACACTCGCTGAAGCGCTCATGGCGCTGGTTATAATTGCAATAATCTCTGCTTTATGTATTCCGGTATTGCGCAGGGATAATTTCAGAGTGCAGATTGAAACCGGCGCAAAAAAAGGTTATCAAACACTTGAGTCCTCTTTGGATAAAGCAATAGCATTCAATATGGGGAAAATGCCGACAAACGTGATTCCGGATATGTTGAACCAGATAAATCTGGCTAAATCTTGTCAGGTACTTGGCTCAAGTGCACCTGTAAGTGATTGTTTTAGTGTGAGCGGAGTGACTGACATTACTGCGGGATTTGCTACACTGGATGGTATTACATTCGGAGTAAAAACCGGCGCAACAAATGAATTTTATGTTGATGCGAACGGTCTTGAAGATCCTAATGTGCTGGGAATTGATGTTTTTAGGTTTGATTTAAAACAAGTTACAGAAGACGGCGATACTTATTACAAATTTTTCCCGGACAGCTCAAGTCTGGGTGATAAAAGAGAAAATGCAGAAAATCTCGTTAAAAACGGGTGGAAAATAACAGCTTGGTAAAAAAGAAAGGAAGTTTCAATGAAAAGAAAAATCTCATTAATAGCTATGTTGAGTGTTATTGCAATTTTTGCATGGCAAACTTCATCATCTAATGCGGCAGTTCAGCAAATGCAGTCATCTACATCTACATCAATAAAAGGGTCGGCAAATGGTAACCTTAATAAAATTGAGATAGAAGAAGGGACAGTAGATTTTAAACCTGATAAAGAATCTGATAAGACGAATGAAGAATCTGGTAAAAATGAAGATGCAAGCAGTTCCGATAGCGGTTCTTCCTTGTCAGGAATGGAATCAAAGCCCTCTGCTGGTTTTAGTGGCCCGACAGCAGGTAGTTTGCATGAATCTGTTTATGGCAATTCCGGCAATATCTCAAATTCACGGGGATATAAATTTGTTCCATCAGAAAGTGCAGCAAAAATTCTGAATTCTGGCGAGAAAAAATAGCCGAGAAAGGTCGGGTTTTATGATAATGAAGAAAAACAATGCATTCACTCTTGCAGAAGCGCTTGTTGTAATCGCGATATTGGCTATTATTGCCACATTAACGATTCCTACGGTAAGAAAACGTGCATTTGAAGAACAAACTGCTACTCAATTGAAAAAAACGTATTTTTCTTTGGAGCAGGCGTTAGATTCTGCAATGGTTGACAACGGGCCTATTGAAAATTGGACCGGAGATAAATTTACAAAATATATTCTTCCACAGCTAAAGATAATAAAAAAATGTGACGGAAATAATATAAACGACTGTTTTAAGTCACCTATTACAGGTATGACTACGGCGGTTGTGCTTTCGGACAAGTCAGCTATCGGAAATGTGGGTGATGACTACTATATTGATGTAAACGGCCCGTCGTTACCGAATCAACTGGATGTTGATATTTTTAAATTTACATTGAAAGAAACATCAGAAGATGAAGTCACTCCGAATGGCTGATTTTTAGTGATATATGACACAAAAAGTACGCAGCGTAATCGCATGCGTACTTTTTTATATAAAAATAAAAACTTACCTCATTTTATTTTTTTGTATTATAATCAAAAATGTAGCATGGCTATATAGAGGGTTAACAAAAAGGATTAGTAATGTCAGAAGGCCATTGGATAGTAAATTTAGGTCACAATATGAGCGTAAACATGGATACTCTTATTACCATGTGGATTGCGATGGCAGTGCTCATTTTGTTTGCTGTTTTGGCGACGAGAAAACTTTCGCTTGTGCCAAATACCCTGCAAACTGTTGCTGAAAAAATCATGTGTTTCTTCGGCGGTCTGACGGATTCAATGATAGGCAAATCAGGGGCAAAACATGTTCCTTTGATTGCGTCTTTGTTCTTGTTTATTGTCGTTGCGAACCTCATGGGGCAGATTCCTTGGAAAATCTATCACCTTAAACAGGGCGAACTCGCCTCGCCGACAAACGACATCAATATGACGGCCGGCATGGCTATTCTGGTTCTGATTTATTATGTATATCAGGGCGTTAGGGCAAAGGGAATAAGATATTTCCTGCGCAGCTTTAACCCTATTGACGTCGTCGAAGCGATTGTTGAGCTTGCTGAGATGGTAATCAGACCTTTTACGCTCGCACTCAGGCTTTTTGCCAATATTTTGGCAGGAGAACTTTTGGTTGCGGCATTTGTAGGGATTTTTGCCTATTTCTTGCCGCTCCCGATAATGCTCTTTGAGGTCTTCGTTGCATTTGTACAGGCTCTGGTGTTCACTATGCTCGCAACCGCTTATGTGGCGCTCGCGACTGCAGAGGAAGAACATTAGCACAAGTTTAATTCTGAAAATTTCAGAAATCCGGCCAGTCCGGTCAAGGTAAAATAAAAAAACATAAAAAAACAAAATAAAAAAGGAGAGAATTATGGCAGTAGAACAATTAGCAACAGTAGCAGGCAGCTTGGCTGATATCGGTGCAGGCCTTGCAATCGGATTTGGTGCTATCGGTGCAGGTCTTGGTATCGGTGTTGCAACAAAAGGTCTTTTGGACGCAATTTCAAGACAGCCGGAAATCGCTGGTAAAGCGGTAGGTTTCTTCCTTCTCGGTGCTGCACTTGCAGAAGCCTGCGCAATTTACGGCTTGTTTATTGCTATGAAATTGAGCGGAATGATCGGCTAAACGTCCGCTTCGGGCACCGGCATGGCCGGAAACCCGGATAAATTCGTCGCTTTAAAACAAGCGAAGTACCCAAACAGAGGCAAATATGGAATTCAACGCAACATTATTAGTTTCAGCAGTAAGTTTTATAATATTTGTTATTATTATGAACCAGATTATGTATAAGCCGGTTCTGGCTATTATGCAGAAGCGTCAGGATTATATTAATAACAATAAACTTGCTGCCGAAGAACATGAAAAACATGCGAACGAGCTTCTTGAGGATAAAGAGAAGAAAATCGGCGAAGCTCACAGAAAATCGCGTGATATTGTTGCGGCGAAAACCGAAAGCATCAAAAATGAGCGGGCAAAAGTTCTTAACGATGCAAAATCTGAGGTAAGCACGATGATTGAGGCTCAAAAAAATGAGCTTTATAACGAAAAAAACAATGTTTATTTCGGATTTCGCGATAATGTTGCGGATATCGCAAATAATATCACAACAAAGCTTATCGGCGAGGGCATTGCTTTTGAACCGTTAAAAGCAGAGGAAGTCGACGAGGTAATTAGACAAAATGCTTGATTTTTCTTGGTCAAATATACTTAATTCAAATGCGTTTAACTTCACAATCCTTGTGATTTTCTTTGCAATTCTGTTTAAATATCTGAAATTGCCCGAGGCAATGGAATCACAAAGACGTGATATTCAAAATTCGGTGGAATCTTCTGATAATTTGAAAAAAGAGGCAGAAGACGCGTTTCACAAGGTGGAAAAATCACTTGAAAATCTTCCTGCTGAAATCGATGAAATTATCAAAAAGGCTGATTCTGCGGCCAAGGCTTTTGAGGCAAAATCTAAGGATGAAATTGATAAACTTGTTGTTTCTATCAGGGAAAACGCCCAAAAACAGCTTGACGCTGAGGAAAAGCAGGTTAAATCTTCTTTGATGAAAAATGTAAGCAAAGCATCCGTTGATGTAGCGCAAAAGCAGGTGAAACGCGCTCTTGACGGCAACAAAGAGCTCCACAGAAAGTTCATCAGCGATTTTATTAACAACATAGACGGACTGGAAGTTTAAATGGCAAATTCAGTGAAAAATATTGATAATAAATTGATTGCACCGGCAAAAAGATACGCCGATGCGATACTTGAGATTGCAAAATCCAAAAACGAGCTGGATAAATTCCAAGAAGATATCCAAACCGCTGTAAAAGCTTACGATGAATCAGAAGATTTCAGAAATTTTATGACTCATCCGATAATCCCTGCCGCAGAAAAAAAGGACACATTGAGAAGCGTTTTTGACGGTAAAATTTCACCGGATGTCTTGAATCTTCTTTATCTTTTGGGTGAAAGAAACAAATTTTCATTAATTCCGACGATTTTGTACTGCTATGAAAAGGGGCTTGACGCTGCAAAAAATATTTTGCGTGTTGAGGTTGTTTCTGCGGTCGAAGTCGATGAAGATTTGAGAGAAAACCTGAAAACTAAACTTGAAAGCAAGCTGAATAAGTCGATTGTGCTTGATTATTCGATAAATCCCGATATTATTGCCGGTATTATCTTAAAAATTCAGGATAAAACAATTGACGGCTCTTTAGCTCACAGGCTTGAAAGTTTGCAAAGAAAATTGGCATAGAAATATGCAAAATGGGCTTCGGCCCGGCTCGCTTGAGGCGAGAAACACAAAATAAAGATACAATTAAAAGGAAAAGTAAAATGGCAACAATAAGACCTGATGAAATTACTTCCATAATTAAGGCAAAAATCGAAAATTATTCTCAGGAAATGGAAGTTTCCAATATCGGCTCGGTTCTTGAGGTCGGCGACGGTATTGCCCGTGTTTACGGCTTGAGAAATGCAATGTCAAACGAACTTGTGGAATTTGACGACGGAAAAGGCACTCTGGGTATTGCATTGAACCTTGAAGAAGACAATGTCGGCGTTGTTATCCTCGGTGAATACACACAAATCAAAGAAGGCATGACAGTTAAGACGACCGGCCGAATCGCGTCGGTTCCTGTCGGCGACGGCCTTATCGGACGTATTATCAGCCCGACGGGACGTCCTGTTGACGGCAAAGGCGATATTCATTACGAAAAAACAAGACCCGTTGAGAGAGTTGCACCCGGTATCGTTACAAGAAAATCGGTTCATGAGCCTTTGCAGACCGGTTTGACCGCAATTGACGCCTTGACCCCTATCGGACGCGGCCAGCGTGAGTTGATTATCGGTGACAGACAGACCGGTAAGACCGCTATTGCAATTGACACGATTATTAACCAAAAAGGCCAGGATGTAATTTGTATTTACGTTGCAATCGGGCAAAAAACCTCGACAGTTGCCCAGCTTGCAAAAAAATTGGAAGATTACGGCGCAATGGATTACTCCATAATCGTTTCAGCTACGGCTGACGAGTCTGCTCCGCTTCAATATATTGCTCCTTTTGCGGGTATGGCAATTGCGGAAGAATTTATGGAACAGGGTAAGGCAGTTTTGATTGTATTTGATGACCTGACAAAACAAGCACAGGCATATCGTGCAATGAGCTTGCTTTTGAGGCGTCCGCCGGGACGTGAAGCATATCCGGGTGACGTTTTCTACCTGCATTCAAGACTTCTTGAGCGTGCGGTTAAGTTGAACGATAAACTCGGCGGCGGTTCCATTACAGCGCTCCCGATTATTGAAACACAGGCAGGTGACGTTTCTGCGTATATCCCGACCAACGTAATTTCTATTACTGACGGTCAGATATTCCTTGAAACCGGCCTTTTCAACTCGGGTATCAGACCTGCAATCAACGCCGGTATCTCGGTTTCCCGTGTTGGCGGCGCTGCGCAGACAAAAGGTATCAAGCAGGTCGCAGGAAAATTGAGGCTTGACCTTGCTCAGTTCAGAGAATTGGAGGCTTTTGCTCAATTTGCAAGCGATTTGGACAAAGCTACCCGTGATCAGCTTTTGAGAGGCCAAAAACTTACAGAAGTTTTGAAACAGCCTCAATATTCACCTTTGAGCGTTGCTGAACAGGTAAGTATCCTCTTTGCCGCAAACGAAGGCGTTATGGACGATATTGATAACAACAAAATTGCGCAGTTCAAAAAAGAATGGTTTGAATACTTTAAATCAAACCTGTCGGAACTTGAAACAAAACTCAATTCCGGCGCAGCTTTGGACGATAATGATAAAAAGCTTCTCAAAGAGAGCCTTGATACGTTTAAATCGTCAGTATTCAGCGCATAATTTAAGTGTAGGGCCGGACTTGTTTGGCTTGACATAATCAAAAAGGACAAAAAATGCCAAATTTATTAGACATAAAAGACAGAATAACCAGTATTAAAAACACGCAGAAAATCACGCGTGCAATGAAAATGGTTGCAGCAGCAAAGGTTAAAAAATCGGAAAACCGCGTAAAAGCTGCACGTCCTTTTGCAAAAGCAATAGCGCAGGTCTTTTCAAGGGCGCTGGCTTCATCTGACGGTGATTATTCCAGCGCAGGTCTTAAAATTGAGCGAGCGATTGACAATTATCCCGAACTTTTGAGAACACGTTACATAAAAACGGTGGGATTGCTCGTTGTTACGTCAAATAAAGGCCTTGCGGGCGCCTATAATGCGAATGTTATCAGATATACGCTGAATAAAATTGCCGCATTGAAAGAGCAGGGACTTGAAGTTAAGGTTTTTGTCGTCGGTCAAAAAGGTTATTCTTCTTTGAGAAGAAGAGAGCTTTCTGCCGGGTTTGAAATTGTTAAAAAATACACTTCAATCTCCGGTGAGCCTAATTCTTCAAACGCAATCGTAATTGCGGAGGATATGGCTGCTGCTATGGTCGGCGGGGTTATTGATAACATCGAAGTTATCACTACTCGCTTTAAAAATATGATGTCGTACAAGGTTTCTGACTGGCAGGTGCTTCCTGTTGAGAAAACAGAGATGGAAGAAAGCTCAGATGCTCATGTAATTGACCCGTTGATGGTTTTTGAGCCGGATATGAATCATATTTTGCAAAAATTAGTGCCAATGTATATTTCTAACATTATTTATCAGGCACTTCTTGAGGCTGTGGCAAGCGAATTGGCGGCTAGGATGATGGCAATGTCGTCAGCGACCAATAATGCTGATGAAATGATAAGCACATTGACTGTCGACTACAACAAGGTGCGCCAGACCGCAATTACCAATGAAATTCTTGAAGTTGTGTCCGGTGCGGATGCGCTGAAAAAATAGCGGGTTGGCATAATTGACTGTAAGTGCTATCCTGTTGTATGAAAGTAGTACACCAAAGGAAATAAGCAAAAGTGGGATATAAAATACTTGCAAAAAAAGAATTATGCGCAAATCAATACGAATTAACGGTTGAGGCGCCTTTTGTTACAAAAAATGCGCAGGCCGGCCAGTTTATTATATTGCGTGTTGACGAAAACGGTGAAAGAATTCCGCTTACCATTGCTGATTTCAACAGAGAAAAGGGCGAATTGACCATAGTTTTTATGGCTGTTGGCTATTCAACCAAAAAACTTGCGCAATTGAACGTTGGCGACGAGATTGCTGATGTTGTGGGGCCGCTTGGTCAGCCCACTCACATTGAAAAGTACGGCACGGTTGTCTGTTTGGCTGGCGGTTATGGTGCTGCGCCCTGCTATTTGATTGCAAAAGCCTTTAAAGAAGCAGGAAACAAGGTTTATATGATAATGGGCGCCCGTACTAAAGACCTGATTTTCTGGCAGGACAAGATGAAAGACGCCTGCACAGAGCTTTTTATAACTACTGATGACGGTTCGCTCGGTACAAAGGGCTTTGTGACCGGTGTTATGAGCGAATTGATGAAAAAAGAGCAAATTAATTATGCAATTGCTGTCGGTCCGATGCCGATGATGCGCGCGGTTGCTGATTTGACTCGAGATAAGGGCATAAAAACCGAGGCAAGCATGAACCCGATTATGGTTGACGGAACCGGAATGTGCGGTGCTTGCAGATTAACAGTTGGCGGAAAGGTAAAATTTGCCTGTGTGGACGGCCCGGATTTTGATGCTCACCAAATTGACTTTGATGAGGTCATAAATCGTACAAAAATTTATAAAGATTACGAAAAAAGCAGAGATGAAAATTGCAACCTGTTGAAACAGGCAGATAAGTTGAAAGTGTAGGGAAGAAAATTATGTCGATACCAATATGCCCGCTAATGAGCGCAGGAAACGATATGGAAATTGTTTGTGCACAGGAAAAATGCGCCTGGTATATAAAAAACTATAAAACTTGTTCTATTTATTTGATGGCGCATAATGCGGCGCTTGATATTAAACAAAAACAGACAAAAGCGGCTCCTAAAAAGTAGTTTTTGTTCGTTTGTTTTATTTGCAAATTGTAATTTGATTGTATTTTTTATAAAAAAAATGAGCCTTTGGGCTCAGGTACTAATCTGAAGTATTCGGCATGTGTAAAAACTCATGGTACTGAGTTTAGGTATGTGATAGATAAGTTTTTTATTCCTCTTAAGATTAAAAAGTCTTTATTTATGTATTAAAGAATAGCGCATGACGCTTTGCAGGTCAATATTTTGCCCAGTTTTAAAAATTTTAGAAAAAAATCAAAAAATCTTATTTTTATAAAATAATAGGGTGCTTTTTGAGTATATTTTTTCAAATATTTGCAAATTTTGTTTAAATTTTTGAAATTTTTCACTTAAAAAATCATTATTATTGTAAATTTTACACTTAAAGCAGTTTTTTAAATTTTACATTTCTTAATAAAAAATACCCCATCCGATTTTGGACGGGGTATTACTCCTTAGACTACAAATTTTTTGATTTAAACCTCAAACAGCTTGAATAAACGCTCCTGAATGTCTTCTTCGTCCAGTTCGCCTGATGTTTTGTTTAAATCTATTGCTTTTTGGTAATATTTTGCGGCTTCCATTGAATTTTTGAGCACCTGATAAGCGCGTGCTATGTTGAAATTCGCTAAAGTGTAATCGGGGTTGATTTCCAGCGCCTTTTTGAATAGCTCAATCGATTCCCGGACGTTTCCTATTCCGTCAAGATAAATCACGCCCAAATTGTTATAGGCTACCGCATATTCAGGGTCGATTCCGATAGCTTTGTTGTAGGCAACGATTGCTTCTTCAACAAAATCCTTTTCCCACAGCGCCATACCGCATTTTCCGTAAGCTTTTGCGTTTTCCGGATTGATTTTGATTGCGTCGCAGTAGGCTTTGATTGCAGAATCCATATCTTCCAGTGAAAAATACAAATCTCCAATCGCAATCTGGCAGTCATCCGATTCGGGATTCAGTACCGCAGCCGTTTGATAAAGGGCAATTGCAGCTTCAGGGTTCTCTTTTATTTCAAGATAAACCGACCCGAGCGCCTGGCATACGATTGAAGTCCATATCGGATCCGGATTTGCGTTTATTGCAGTTTGATAATGCTCGATTGCCTCGTCATGCTGCCCGAGCTGTACGAGAGCGAAGGCCATGCTATTGTGGTAGAACGGATTTTCGTAATCTATCTCGAGCGCCATGTTGAATGCATTCACCGCGCAGAGAATTTCGTCCTTTTGCAGGTAAAGATGCCCCAGTTCGTAATAAATTTTGTCATTTCTCGGCTCAAGTTCAAGCAGTTTTGTGTAGCAGTCGATTGCTTCATCGTATTCCGTTTCAAAATATGCCTGAAGAACGGTTGCGAGCTTAACGAGAGTGTCGCGGTCGTAGGGGTTCGATTCCAGAACTTTTCTATAAGCATTAACTGCGACCTCCGGGATGTGCTCTTTTATGCAGATATCACCGATTTTCCCGTAGAAGACTCCCTCTCTGCCTGTCATTTCTGCTGCAATGTCATAAGTTTCGATTGCGCGGGATTTTTTGTTCAGTTTTTCTAAAATTCCGCCGTAAGTTTTGAATGCCGAAACCATTGCGTCGTCACTAATACTCTTATAGAACATTTTCAGAGAGGGAAAGTCCCACAATATTGCGAGACAGCCCGAGCACGCATAATACACCATCTTAAAAAACTCGGAGAATGAGGGTTTTTGGGAGTTAATCTTTTCATACAACAACGCAGCAAGAATCAATCTCGGGCGTGCAGCCATGAGCGGGTTGATTTTTATTGCGTTTTTAAATTCTTTTTCTGCTTCTTCGAAGTTTTGAGCCAATTTTAGAAAATATCCCGTATAAATATGGGTATTTGGGTTTTTGGGTGCGATATTTATTGCGATTTTGCACTGTTCAATAGCCGAATCCAGTGAAATCTGCCCGTTTTCATAAAGAAGCGTCGCAAGCCTGTAATATGTTTCCGGAATATCAGGATTTTCTTTGATTGCTTGAATGTAATACCCTACGGCCTCGTTCAGGTCGCTGTTATTATTTCTTAAAAGGTATTTTTCATGCGATTTTCTTGCAAGTTCAAGCAAGTTTAGGTCTTTTCGCTTGTATTGGGAGTCCGCCCCCTGTGATGTCTGGTCTAACATGACTATCCTTCGTGTGTTCGTCTTTCTATTTGTATCGGAAGAAAGATAAAACTCTTTAGCGAATATGAAAAATCTCCTCTATATGGTGTAGGTGAAAATATAAAGTTTTTTGAATAAGTTTGTTGCTGCTCATGCTTATGTTATTATTAATATGGAATTGCTTGCATTATTTGCGGTGAAAGTGCCGCATATCCTGTTAATTTTTGTAAATTTAAACCGATTTTTTTTATTTCTGCTGACAAAATTTTTATTCAGGATAGTTATTGCATGAGGACTGAGTATATTATAGGAAAAAAGGACTAATAAAATGGTTTCGGTTCAACCGGTTACTTTAACGACTCTTGGAATTCAACATAATACGAAAATACGCAAAAATGATAATAAAACTCCGATTTTTTATGCACAAAACTCAAATTCTGCGGAAAAATTTCTTGATTTGCTCGCACTGAATAATAGAGCAGCTGTTTCTTTCGGAAAAAATACGGCAATGCAGCAAACAATGATGCATCCGTATGGAAAATATTATGATTTTGAGGCTTTTCGACCCAGATTGTCGAATTATGCCGCTTTTAGGCTTGAAACAGAGGCTGCTGCAAGAATGAGGGGCGTCAGTGCCGAATCAAACGAATATAAATGGCCTAAAATCGACAAAGTTAACGCCTGGATGGTAACTGCTGAAACTTCGGATTTTATGTCAGACGGCGGCTTGGGACAGGTTGCGACGGATTTGCCGATGAGCTTTAACAACAAATACGGCTCAGATGGGCACAAAGTTACGATAATTACCCCTTTGTATAACGGTCAGGGGAAAGTTAACTACGAAATACAAGGCGTTGACGGAAAATTTAGGTACCAGTATGGCAAAAAAGATCCTTTGTACCTTGATTTGGATTATGCTGGAAAGGTCAATGTGCCGATATACAACGGTGATGCTAATTCGAATACTTGTTTGAAAGACAATGAGGTCAGAGTTTTCAAAGCTCACCTGAAAAACACGGATTACATATTTTTGGATACTTCGGACCCCTATCCAACGAACGAAATCGGCCGTTCTATTGAAAATAGTAACATTTTTAACATCTCGGACGGTAATGGCGGACTGAATCCTTATACTGACAACGGAACTGACCCGATTACGCGTATGGCTTATTTTTCAAAATCGGTTTATGAGGTGATGAAAGCTGCAAAACAAGGCAAACTTAAGGGAATTGAGGCTCCTAACGTCGCGATTTTGAACGATTGGCATGCCGGAGCCGTTGCCCCGCTGACAAAATACATGGCAGCGACAGAAGCTGATTACGGACAGCTCGACCATGAAACGGGCGTTTACTTTGACCAGCTTCCGACTGTTTTCATTGTTCATAACGCAGAACATCAGGGCGTTTCCAAAGGAAATGACAATTTGCATCGTATGACGCTTTTTGCAACCCTGCTTCAAGGTTTTTCTGCGGATATTCTTTCGCATGCGAAAACACTGGATATTCCTTGGCAGTTCAAGGACTTTGGGCTTGAAAATTCAATGATGGTTCATAATGATTTTAATTCTGCGATGTGCGGAATCTCGCTTGCTGACAGGGTTGTACCCGTTTCTGAAAATTACGGTCAGGAGCTGTTGAAATCAAACGTAAAATCAAAAGGCTTGAGCCCTCTTTTGCAGGAAAGAAGCCAATTTAAGACGCTTACGCCGATAATAAACGGATATTCTAAATCTACCATCGTCCCGAATAAGAAAAATATGGACAATACCCTTAAACAAATAAAAAATGACCTTGATATCGACGGATATAAGATAGATTTGAGCGATATTGTGCTTAAACCCTATAATGAAGCGGATTTAAATGCCATTGAGGTCAAAAATGAAAACAAAAATGAGATTATGAAAATCTTCCAAAGAATTGTTGAAAGGGAAAAATCGCCCGAACGCAATAATCTTTGGCCAGGAAGGCGCTATTTCATTGACGAAGACGCTCTGAACATCGATATCGGCCGGATTAAGGACTTTAAAGATGTTCCGGTTGTGGGTTATGTCGGCCGTATTGACCCTCAAAAGGGAATGGACACGATTTTTTGGGGAACGCTGTATAATCTCGGATTGAAAGCTGAAAAAGAGAATATTTCGCGTGATAAGCTCCCAATTGTAATAATGGGCGGCAATATTTCAAGCACCGATACTTACAATCGCTTAAAAGAAATGAAACGCCAGATTACAGAGCGTTTTCCCGACCTTGGAAAGCGAATAATCATATTTAAGGGCTTTTTGCACACTCATCTTCTTGTCAGCGCTGCGGATATGTTCGCAATGCCTTCGATTTTTGAGCCTTGCGGCCTTACGCAGATTGAAGCAATGGCAAAAGGCTGCGTGCCTGTGACGACTTCGACGGGCGGGCTCGTTGATACGGTAAAAGACGGCGTTGACGGCTTCAGACCGCCGGTGCATTATGATAATGACAACAGAGACAAGGGAATTACCGTCTACGGCAGCCCGGATTCCGGATTTTTCAGCAATTCTGATGCTTATTTTGACGCATTTAACAGAGCTTTGGATACTTTTTATCATAATCGTTCCGAATTTGAAAAAATCCAGAAAAATGCGATGGCTGATGATTTCAGCTGGGACAAAGACGGCGGTTCCATTGACAAATATTTCAATTTGATGAAAACAGGCCGAATAAATCCATAAATTTTTTATAGAAATGTAAAATCTGGCTTGATTGCCTGCTTTGTTACAAAATATAATATTTTGTTAGCAAAATTTTTTATTCACGGACTTAAATAGGATATGGAAATCAGAAATAATATAAATCGTACAAATTATCATCAAAATTTTGGCGCAAAACTCGGAGCCACCGCGGAATATTACTTGCAAAAAACGCCGGAAAAACTCAATGAGGTCACAAAACGCCTTTTAACAATGGGTGAACCGACATCTGTTGTTGAAATTATGTCCAAAGATACAAAAAAAGGAAAAATCTACTCTTTGAGACTTTTTAATGAGGTTTTCGGCCTTTCAAATAACGTATCAATCTTAAAAGATAACAAAAACAATGATGTAGTGTCTTATTTTGCCAGGGATTTTATTCCTAAAATCGAATCTCTCACAAAAAATATTATTTCTTTTAGAGAGGATGCGCTTTTTAGAAAAATTGCCGAAAAAAATATGGATTCAAAAATATACGCTGAGTATTTGTACCAAATAATAAGTATAGCTAAAAAAGAAGGCAAAGAGCTCAGCCGTGAGGTCATTAAACGATATTTTTAATATTTAAACGTTATCAATGACTTCTACCGGATATCCGCCGGCTATTTCTTCTCGGGCAATGACTTTTACGACCGTCATCAGCTGAGAAAGTACAAATGCCGTAATCTGGCGTATCTCCATCGGGACAATAAGAACGATGTTTTCAGGCAAAATGCCCGCTTTTTCCGCGCTTTTGTAAAGATTTTGAGCGATTGCTTTGATTCTTGAGTTGTCAATCCTTATTATCGGGTTTTTTCCGGATATTTTTGTGCGGAAATATTTGAGATGTTCTTCAGAAAGCTCAAAAGCCTGGATTACATTGTTTTCGTTTGCAACACTTTGTGAAATCTGGCGTCCCAGTGCGTGGCGAACCTTTGAGAGCAGGTCTTCTTTGGTTTCTTCATCCGAAAAATCATTAATTTTTTCAAAAATGAACAAAATATCCTTTACGGATACGCGTTCTTTTATTAAATTGGTTAAAATAAACTTGAGCTCGGCGATTGAAACAAAGTCTGGGATTATGTTTTCAACCAAATACATGTTGTTTTCTCCGACAATCTCAATATATCGGTTTATGTCGTTGTAATCAAAAATGTCTTCAACATATTTTATGCAAACATACTCCAAAGCCCGTGCAATGACGGCAGAAGCGCTCAAACCGTGCGCCCAGAAGTCTTTTGTTTTTTCCTGCGGAATCCAAAGTACATTTTTTCCGCTCAAAAAATCAACATCTTTAATCGTATCTTTCAAACCTTTGGGCGAATTCAGCTCATCTTTGAAAAACATCAGGCATCCCGGGTAAACCGTGCCCTTAAAAGCGCAAACTCCTCTTACATCAATTTGAAATTCGTTAATCTGGAGCGTTTCATCGTCCTCAAACCTTATTTTGGGAATAATATAGCCCAGTTCTTCGGTCAATTTTTGGCGAATTTTCACTGTTTGCGCAACAAGATTAGCATCCAAATCCGGATTTACAAGCTCAATGTTTTCTTCGCTTAATTTTATGGTTATTTTGTCCTGGCCGATTTTGTCGGCCATAATTTCGGGCGAAATTACCCTGCGGAGCTCATTTCTGAGTTCTGCGAGCTCCTCGATGCATACGGACATCTCTTTGTTCAGGTTTTGGCGCTGATGTTCGGAAGTTTCATCAATCATTGCGCGTATTTTGTTTATTCTGTTTCTTTTGTCTTTTATTTTTCGCTGAATGTTCACGCAAAGCTCAAAAGGCTCATTCTCAGCCGAAATCATTTTCTGCATTTGGGTTTTGTAGCCGAAAAGTTCATCAAAATCATTGTCTTCGTCAGGTTCTTCCTGGGCATCGCGAGCAAAAATGCAGTTAAAATTGAAACCGTCGTCCCCTTCGACCTCATGCATTGTGTAAATTTCCCAGCCCTGAGCTGACATTTCGTTCAAAAGGTTCTCAAGCTCCTGTGTATTTTCGCTGGAGCAAGTTTTTATGCAATATTTCATTCCTGTCGGTTTCATTTTTTGTCCTTTTTAGTCTTCGAGCTGCCTTATATCAATGTTGTAGTCAGGTTCTTCCTGATATGAGCTGGTGACGGAGTCGTCAATTTCAATATTTACTTCGCCGTCAATCATTTCAATGTCCTCTTTTTTGTATTCATTGATGTTGCCGTCTTCAAGTTTTACCGTGATTTTGCCGCTAAGGAAATTCAACAGGCAAACCTTGCCCAGCCCGTCGGGAGTCATTACGCCTGAGCCGATTGGAGGCATGTGTTTTGCAAAATCAATGTAATTTTTGTATTCATAATCCAAACAGCATAAAAGTCTGCCGCAAGTGCCGGAAATTTTCCCCGGAGTGATGGGCATTCCCTGATCTTTTGCGAGTTTTATGTTTATTGATTCAAAATTTCTCAAAAAAGTGCAGCAGCAGAACGGTCTTCCGCAAAGCCCGTTGCCTTCGAGCAGCGCTGTTTCATCTCTGACGCCGATATGGCGCAAATCAATACGCACACGTTTAAAAATTTGTGTCAAATCCTTTAAAAGCCCTCTGAAATCGACTCTCTCAGGCGCCGTATAATAAAAAGTTATCTTTCTTTTATCAAAAGTGTACTTGGTTTTTACCAGATTCATGTTGAGATTGTGCGTTGCTGCAAGACTTTTGCAGGTTTTAAACGCTTCATCTTCGGCTATTTCCAATTCATCAAGCGCCTGCTTGTCCTGCTCGCCCAGCACCCGGATAAAGTGCAATGGCGCATTTTTACCCTTTTTCCAAGCTTTTGCAACGGCATCATTGACCGCAAAAACCTTGGCTGTTTCTTCTCCGCTTTCTGTTCTGACTAAAATCAGCTGGCCCTGCTCAAAATTCGCATTTTCCGGCGCAATCAGCGGATGAATTATGTTTTTTATTAGTGTAACTGCGTATTGAGTCATTAAATCCCCTTTTTTTATATTCTAGCACAAAACAGTGCGCTTGTTTAATTGTAAATCGGGTTTATGCATTGGCTTTTGCTTACAAGTGCGCAGCTGTGCAGCTTGTTGTGAAACATGTAATCTTTTCTATACCGTTTTTTCGGAATTCCGCGATTATTTCATGCAAAGTACTGCCCGTTGTTAAAATATCGTCGATTACAAGAAGATTTTCGCCGTTATAGAGCGATTTGTCCGCTTTGAAAGCGTCTTTGAGGTTGATTTTTCGTTCTTCTTTTGTGAGTTTGTACTGCGCTTTGGTGTCTTTGACCCTTGTTATGAGTTCTTCGCGGACTTCATACCCGCTCATTTTCGCAAATTCGTCCGCAACAAGCGACATGTGATTGTATTTTCGCTTTTTTAATCGCTTTTTGTGCAAAGGAACGGGCACAACTACAAAATATTTACCGGCATTTTCGGTTTTTTGCCAAAAATCATACATCAATTTTGCCTGAAAGTGCGCGAGTTCGTATTGATTGTGATATTTTACCGCACGAATGAGCTTTTGGATGTTTTTTGCGTAAACGCCGGCGCTGAAAACCGGGATATTATCAAGAAAAATGATAGGCTGCGGGGCAAGCAGCTGGATTTGTTCATAGCATTTTGAGCACATGACCACGGATTCCGCACAAGAACGGCAAAAATAACACCGCTTTTTGTATATCAAATCGAGCAATTGCGCAAAAATGTTAATCATATTAATAATTATAATACGAATCGGGTTTGTATGGTAAAATTAAACTCATCAACCTGAAAGAGAGAAAAATATGAATGTAATTATAATGATTTTGCTGATAAGCTTGTTGATTCTTGTGCATGAGGCGGGGCATTTTCTTGCTGCGCGAATGCTGGGGATAAAAGTGGACAAATTCGGGTTCGGTTTGCCTTTCGGGCCGACACTTTTTGAGGGACAAATCGGCGATACAAAAATTCTCGTGCATGCGCTGCTTCTTGGCGGATATGTTTCGTTTCCCGATGATGATGAAAATTCGGATATCCCGAAAGATTCGTCAGAACGCTTTTCTAACAAGCCCATCTGGCAAAGAACCGTTGTTATTTCGGCCGGAGTGATTGCAAATGTCCTCTGTGCAATTTTTCTCGTGATTTTGACAGCCATGATATGGCACAAGCTTCCTGCCGGCAAATACGATATCTATATTGCGAAAATTATTGCCCCGAAAGAAGCCGCAATCCACAAATCAGGCTTGCAAACCGGCGATAAAATCCTGAAAATCAACGGTTCAACCATAATTTACCCGTTTCAGGTAAACAAATACGCACAAATGAGCAAAAAACATGACGGTTTTGTCTCCAATGATGCGTATAAAGAGGTTTTAAGCAAATTAAAAGCAAAAAATCCGAAAATTGCGGAAAATTCGGCGATTCCCGCAGGAACAACGGTAAATCTCATCCCCGTTGCTGATGAAGCGTCAATAAAGCTTTCAAATGACGTACTGCTCGGGCTGGAGCAGCCTAAAACGGACGAAATAGGGCTTTCTGATGAAGAAATCACGCTGCGTAATAAAATTCAGGGTGAAAAAACGTATAAGGTTGAAAAAGAGGGCATAACCCTTGAAAATATTGCAAAAGCTCTTGCTGATACTCAAAAACCGATGTATTTTACGGTTCTTCGCGGTGAAAAAGAGCTTGAATTAAAGCCGATTTACGCTGACGAAAAGGGAATAATCGGCATTCAGCAAAATCTCATGGAAGTTTTGATTCCGACAAAAACACCGGGGCAGATTTTGACCAAATCGTTTGATTATCTCTGGACAAACACCGAAATGATGGTTGTCGGGCTTGGAAAACTCTTTACCGGGCAGATTCCGATGAAAGATTTGCACGGAATCGTCGCAATAACCAAGCTCGGCGGCGATGTAATCCAGAATCAGGGCCTTTTTAAAGGGCTGCTTTTGACGGCGATTATCAGCATGAACCTTGCAATCATTAATATTTTGCCGATTCCGGCGCTGGACGGCGGGCATTTGATGTTTTTGCTTATTGAAAAAATAAAAGGCCGCCCGGTTAACGAAAAAACGATTGAAAAAATCGCAAATACCGGCTTCTTTATTCTGATTGCGCTCATGTTGCTGATAATTTTGAACGATATCTTTGCGTTAGTGACAAAACAGATTTAAAATCAATGAATATCACGGGCGGCTATTTAAAATCAAGAAAAATCATTTCGCCAAAGGGCGAAAACGTTCGGCCTACGCTCTCAAAGACCAGAGAAAGCCTTTTTAACATCCTTTCTAATCTAATAATATTTGAAGAATCTGCGTTTCTTGATGTTTTTGCCGGTTCCGGAATTATCGGGTTTGAAGCGGCGTCGCGCGGCTTTCGGAGCGTTGATTTTATAGAAAAAGACCGCAAAACCTTTAATCTTTTGAAAGAAAATGCCCGAATCCTCGGGATTAATGCGGAATTCCACTTCGGTTTTGCTGAAAAAGTCCTCAAAACGCTTGATAAGGCGTTTGACGTGATATACCTCGACCCGCCTTATGCAATGGGGCTTTATGACGGCATTATAAAAACGATAAGGGCAAAAAATGCCTTAAATTCGGGCGGAATTCTTGTTCTCGAGCATCCGGAATCGGTTGAAATTTGCACTGACGGTTTTGAAATTCTTAAACAAAAAAAATACTCGGACAAAATGCTGACTTTTTGCAAAAATGCGCCACTTTAAATCGTTTTTCCGGTTTTCTTTTGTTAAATTTGTATTTTTCGGGGTAAGCGGAGATTTTTTCGCTAAAAAGCAATAAAAAAGCCGCAAATCGCGGCTTTTACTTTTTCATACTTCATTTTGATTAGACTTTTAATACGAATCCGCCGTTATCAGCGTTGTGGATTGCGTCTTCATTGAGTTTTGCTCTGAGATTTTTTATATATTTGTAAACATAATCTCTCGGCAAATCAAGAACCTGAGCGAGTTCCTTAGCGTAAACAATGCTGTTTTTATTGTTGAGAAAATGTTCAAAAACAGCCTGTTCGCGCGGGGTGAGGTTCTTTTTGAATGTGAGCTGAATGTCTTCAGTCGTGCTGATAGCCGGTTTTTCTTCTTTTTTCGGCGCTGTTTGTTTTGCAGGTGCGGATTTTTTCACTTTTTCTGCTTTTGCTGCTGGTTTTGCCGCTTTTTCCGGCTTTTCCGCTTTATGGAGCCCCGCCCTTTTTGCTTGAGCGGATTCTCTTGCAGAGAGCCTGATATCTTCCATTTCTCTTTCGCGTTCAAAGGATTTTTGTGCCAATGAACTGATTTTTTCGACCTTGACCTGGTAAGTTTCGACCGGTGCCGGTTCTTCAATCGTTGTAAATGCGTTATGTTTGAGCGCAATATCAACCATATCGTTTGTTTCTTTTTCTTCGCTTATGACTTTTCCGAGCCTTTGAGCGTATTCCTCAAGAGTAATTCTTTCCAGTGAACTTCTCCATTTTCTAATCTCTTCCTTGCTCAAATAATCAGGCATTTTGTTATCTCCTTGACTCAAACTGTTTGACCTGTCCAAAATTTCAGGACACCCGATGCGGTCTATCTAACTATTCTTTTTTTTGGGGGGCGAATTCAGCTTCTCGCGCCAATTCGCAGTAATTAAATTTGTAACTTGCCTCGGGCAATTATTAATTTAGCATGAAACTTTTTAAAAAATCTCAAAATATGTAGTAATTTTAATTTTATTACGAAAATGTTTACAAACTATTGATTTTAAAAAAAACGATGGTCTAAATTAAACGATAATATCTGAAAAATCAAATAACTGAACGGGATTTGCTTTTAATGCTTTGGCAATTTTTTCAATAGGGTCAATTGTGGTGGAAATTTCCCCGCGTTCTATTTTTCCAATCGCAGAGCGTGAAATATTAGAAAATTTACAAAAAATATTTTACAATCTCTTTTTTTAATAAAAAATTGCGCGTAAAATTGATATATTCAATAAGATTCAAAAACTAGGAAAATAAAAGCCTGGTTTTTTCTCTTATTTTTCTGTCTTCTTCAAAAATTTCATCAATAGACGGGTTGGAAATGTTATTGTGCTCATCAATCATTCGTTTTGTTATTTCATAAATTTTTCCCAAAGAAATTTTTCCGTCTAAAAATGCAAAAACCGCCTCCTCGTTTGCCGCATTTAAGCAAACCGGATAAGTTCCGCCGGCTTTTCCTGCTTCGTAGGCGAGTTTTAGCGCTGGGAATTTTTCTAAATCGGGTTTTTCAAAATCCAGCCTTGCAGCCTTGATAAAGTCGAACCCTTTTGACTCAATTCCCTCAACCCGTTCGGGATAACAAAGCGCATATTGAATCGGAATATGCATACTGGGGAATCCGAGCTGCGCAATCACGCTTCCGTCCTTGTATTCGACCGCACTGTGCACGATGCTTTGCGGATGAACCACAACCTCGATTTTTTCGTACGGCATATTGAATAAATGGTGCGCTTCAATGACTTCAAGCCCTTTGTTCATGAGCGTTGCCGAGTCAATCGTTATTTTTTTGCCCATGTGCCATTTCGGGTGCGCGAGCGTCTGCTCAACCGTTGCATGGTGCATTTCTTCGATTGTTTTTGTTCTGAAAGGGCCTCCGGAAGCGGTAATTATGAGCTTCTCGACTTCTTTTATATTTTTTATGCACTGATGAATCGCAGAATGCTCGCTGTCCACCGGCAAAAGCGAAATTCCGCATTCTTTGGCTTTTTTCATAACAATATCGCCCGCCATAACAAGCGTTTCTTTATTTGCAAGTGCAATATCAATGCCGTTTTCAATGGCTTTTAGAGTGGGCTTTAGGCCGATTTTACCGGAAACTGCGACGAGAATCATATCGTTGTCTTTGTCCGACGCAACCGCCTCAAGCCCCTCATCTCCATATAAAACTTCAATATTTTTGAATTCAGCCTGCAAAATCTTCGCATTTTCGGCCGTTTTCGTGCAGACTACGGACGGATTCAGCTGTTTTATTTCTTGTCTTAGTTTTTCAATGTTGTCCCCGCCGCAAAGCGCTTTTATTTCAAAATTTTTATTAACTTTTGACAAAACTTCGGCCGCCTGTGTTCCGATTGAGCCGGTTGCGCCGAGAATTGAGATTTTTTTCTTAACTCCGTCCATGTTTTATCCGTAAAATCTGCTGTAACTTTTTTATTCTGAATTTGGCTGTTTTTGCGGTGAAATCGTGCATTTCGCGAAAAAATGACCGTTTTTTTATAAAATACCCGCAATGCGCGCAAACAACCTCCTTAATTATATATTAAACATGTCAATTATGTGAAATTATATACAAAATCCGCCGTCATTCCGAACTTGTTTCGGAATCGCAAGGAAAAAGTTAAAATCTTCCCAATCCTGCGGCCCTGAAACAAGTTCAGGGTGACAAAATCAGCTGTCATTCCGAACTTGTTGCGGAATCGCAAGGGTAAGGTTAAAAATTCTCCAATCCTGCGGCCCTGAAACAAGTTCAGAGTGACAAATCCCGCCGTCATTCCGAACTTGTTTCGGAATCGCAAGGAAAAAGTTAAAATCTTCCCAATCCCGCGGCCCTGAAACAAGTTCAGGGTGACAAAATCAGCTGTCATTTCGAACTTGTTTCGGAATCGCAAGGAAAAAGTTAAAATCTCCCCAATCCTGCGGCCCTGAAACAAGTTCAGAGTGACAAATCCGCCGTCATTCCGAACTTGTTTCGGAATCGCAAGGGTAAAGTTAAAAATTCCCCAATCCTGCGACCCTGAAACAAGTTCAGGGTGACAAAATCCGCCGTCATTCCGAACTCGTTTCGGAATCGCAAGGAAAAAGTTAAAATTTCCCCAATCCTGCGACCCTGAAACAAATTCTGGGTGACAAATCCACCGTCATTCCGAACTCGTTTCGGAATCGCAAGGATAAAGTTAAAATTTCACCAATCTTGCGACCCTGAAACAAGTTCAGGGTGACAAATCCACCGTCATTCCGAACTCGTTTCGGAATCGCAAGGAAAAAGTTTAAAATTCACCAATCCTGCGGCAATGAAACAAGTTCAAGGTGACAAATCTCCCGTCATTCCGAACTCGTTTCGGAATCGCAAGGATAAAGTTAAAAATTTCACCAATCTTGCGGCCCTGAAACAAGTTCAGGGTGACAAATCCTTCGTCATTCCGAACTTGTTTCGGAATCGCAAGGAAAAAGTTTAAAATTCACCAATCCTGCGGCAATGAAAGAAGTTCAGGGTGACAAATCCTCCGTCATTCCGAACTTGTTTCGGAATCGCAAGGATAAAGTTAAAATTTCACCAATCTTGCGGCAATGAAACAAGTTCAAGGTGACAAATCCACCGTCATTCCGATAAAAACCCAGGTTTTAATGCGCGCAATGTCCGCACTGATGTCCGGATTCGTGGCTGTGTTCGCCGTGGTGATGCGAGCAGTTCGCACTTTTAACCTGCGCGAGCGAACCTTTCAAAAAAGCCTCGACAGCATCGTCAGCAGCGCCTTGAACGCCGGCATAGAGCTCAATTCCGTAATT
>CALUPP010000033.1 GCA_944322685.1 Candidatus Gastranaerophilales bacterium | reverse complement strand
TTTGCTTGAGGAAATCATCACCACATACAGGCCGGACGGCATAAATCTGGATTATATCCGCTACCCGCAGGCCATAAGCGCAAAATTTCTCGGGTATGACCTTTCAAATTGGGGTTATACGGAATATGCGAGAAATGAGTTCAAAAATGCGATGGGCGTTGACCCGATTGATGTAAAATACGGCACTCCGCAGTGGGATGCATGGGCAAAATACCGCATGGATAAGATTACGAGCTTTGTTTTCAAGGCAAAACAGCTCACATCAAAAAATAATATCATTTTAACCGCAGTAATTTTCCCCGACAGGTTAAAAAGCATGGAAGTTAAAATGCAGGATTGGAAAACATGGTCGCAGTTTAACTATGTTGACGGTTTTACGCCATTAATTCTTACTTGTGACAGAGATACGGCAGATTTTTTGATAAGCGATATAAGAAACAATTCTTCACCGAAAACGAAGATTTATCCGGGGCTTTTTGTCGCATTTATGAACGGAAATCCTGACGATTTGCTCCGCCAGGTTCACCAGAGCCGAAAACTCAGGGCAGCAGGGGTCATTATGTTTGATTATGCGCATCTTGACCCGAAATATACGGATGTTTTGCTGACAAGCGCGTTTAAAGAGGTGAATTCTCCGGCAAGAATGAGCCCTGTTCCCCAGCGTCCCGTCCAGCAGGCGCCGGTTAAGAAAAAACGCGGATTTTTCTCAAAGTTCAAGAGAAAATAAGCCTTGAGATGTTGAAAAAAATGGAATATAATTAAATATAATCAAAATTGAATATCAAAATAAAAAGGAATTTTTATGAGAATTACAAAATTTAAAAAAGCTTTCACGCTTGCGGAAGTATTGCTTACTCTTATGATTATCGGTGTTATTGCGGCTCTGACCGTTCCTACTTTGAAAGTTAATGCGGAAAGAAAAGAGTTTGCGGCAAAAATTTCAAAAACTTATTCAAATCTCGCCCAGGCAACGAAATTGCTTGCTCAAGAGGCGCAAATAAGATACTGGGACAGCACTTTTGTTGACAGCGCAAGCCAGGATTGTTATGCAAAAAGGCTGAATTACCTGACTAAAGAGGCTACGGGTACAAATTTTAAGTTTTATATGCAGGACGGACAGACTATTGAAACAAGAGATATTGGCAAAAAGATGGATGCAAATGCCAGTACAACTTACGGTGCGGATCCTGAGGATACGTTGTACGGATATTTTATCGTTGATGTAAACGGCGAAACTAAGCCGAATGAATACGGTTATGACCAATATGTATTGGTTCTTGTTGATGGAAAAGGCGTATTGCCATCGGGATATAATGGCTGCAACGATGATGACTACTGCGCGGCAGAAGTTATCCAACAGGGAAAATCTAATTAGTAAAGGACAATTTATGAAAAAGAATAAAAAACATGCATTTACGCTTGCCGAATTGCTTATTGCGCTTTCAATCATGGCTGTAATAGGTGTTTTAACAGTTCCGGCGCTCCGAGATGATGCTCAAAAAAGAGAAAACGGTGCAAGGCTTGTAAAAGCGTATGCCTCGGTGGCGCAGGCGTTTGATTATATGACGGCAAAGCTGCCTGTGACTTTGTGGAGCCAGGATTGGGCGAATGAACAGCTCAAAAAACAGTTAAATATCATTGAAGAAGACTGTTTTTGCGGCTCTCCGCGTTTTCCGGACGGGACAAATGACTCAGATTACGGGGTTGACAATAGCTATCTGCTCGCTGACGGCAGCTGTGTAAAGTTATACTCAGCGGGCGGCTCGGATTTGCCGGAAAACTGGGGTATGGGCAGCGGAAAATATTATTATGAAGTTTTTATTGACATAAACGGCAAAAACCGCCCAAATGTTTGGGGCCAGGATGTGTTTTTGTTCGCATTGACTGAGGACAGGGGACTTGTTGCTTCGGGTGCTGACGAGCCGTCCAAAGACGACTATGGAAAGGCCGCAGAGGTAATCAAAACCGGTAAAACAGAATAATGAGTGAATACAAATCAGGTTTTGTCGCTATTCTCGGGCGGCCGAACGTAGGAAAATCGACGCTTTTGAACACAATCCTCGGGCAAAAAATCGTAATTGCCACGGACAAAGCGCAAACGACCAGAAAACGCATAAAAGGCATTTATACGACGGATGAGGGGCAAATCGTGTTCGTTGACACCCCGGGAATCCACAAACCGCTCGACAAACTCGGCGAATTCCTCATTGACGAGGTAAAATCCTCCGTTCCTGATGCGGATGTAATACTTTTTCTTGTTGATGTGTCAGAGCCGGCCGGCGCGGGCGACAAATGGATTGCACAAAACATTCTCAAAGAGGTTAAAAAGCCTGTCATCATTGTTTTGAACAAAGTGGACAAAATTAAAGATCCGGTCAAAAAAGAGATGAATCTTTTGACCTACAAAACGCTTTTTGAGCAAAATCTGCCCACTGCGAAAATTTCTGCGCAAACGGGAAGAAATATTGACACGCTTATTTCGACAATTATGAGAAAACTGCCCGACGGGCCGCCGATTTACCCCGAGGATGAGGTTACGGACGAGAGCATGCGCTCGATTGCGCAGGAAATTATCCGCGAAAAGATTCTTATCAACACGCAGGACGAAATCCCGCACAGCGTGGCAGTTATCATCACAAAGTATGAGGAAAAAGAGAACATTGACCGCATTTTTGCGGATATCCATGTCGAGCAGGAGAGCCAGAAAGGCATTATGATAGGCAAAAAGGGCCAGAAGCTCAAAACCATCGGCACTCAAGCCCGCATGGAGCTCGAAAAAGTCCTTGACAAGAAAGTTTATCTTGAATTGAACGTAAAAGTTACGAAAAACTGGCGCAAGAAGCAGAAAAATCTTGAGGATTGGGTGTAGGTAGCCGCGATTTTGGCGTATTTCTTTTAATGCATAATTATACAAAATGGGTTATAATTTTTTTATGCAGGAAATTGTACAAAACGTAATTACATCTTTAAAAACGGCCTTTAATTCTTCTTTTGACGACTTTGAGGGCATGTATTTATATGGTTCGCAGGCAAGAGGTGATTTTCACAAGGACAGTGATATTGACATTGTTGCTGTTTTTAAAGCTGAAAATAAAGAAAAACGCCGTATTATATGGCGGATTGTTTCTAAAATTGAATATGATTTTGGCGTAAATATTGATTTGCATCCTATGACAAAAGAGGATTTGGAAAAAAACACTATTTTCCACAAGCAGGTTGTAGAAAAAGGGTTGTTTTATGACGCTGCATAAGGAAGATTTGATAAAAATTGCTGTTGAAAAATCAAATCAGGCAATAAAATCGGCGAAAGATAACCTGGAAAAAGGCAATTTTGAAACCTCACAAAACAGAATTTACTACGCACTGTTTTATATTGTTACTGCCCTTGCGTATAAAAATGATTTTATTACATCGAAACATAGCCGTTTAAAAGGGTGGTTTAACAAAAAATTTATTTATGAAGACAAGGTTTTTGGCGCTGATATGATAGAAATTTATAATGAATTATATTAATTCAGGCAAAAAAGCGATTATGACCTGGGTTATACGCCAGATTTGCAGACAGTGAAAGAATCGTTGATTGATGTTTTGAAATTTATGCAAAATGTCAAAGAAATATTATAGCGGGTTGGCTTTAAACAATCCTGCACGCCGCTTTGTAGGTTTCGACGTATTTTTGCGCGCTCAAATCCCAGCTGAAATCCGCAGTCATGGCGTTTTTTTGGATTTTTTGCCATTCGGGCTTGTTTTTGTAGACTTCCAGGGCGTATTTTATGCAGTCGAACATCGCCCAGCCGTCGTAGTTCCAGAATTTAAAGCCGGTTGCACCCTCGAGCGGGTAGCCGGTGACGGTATTTTCGAGCCCGCCCGTTGCTCTGACAATCGGAGGGGTTCCATATTTCAGCGCAATCAGCTGGCCAAGCCCGCATGGCTCAAACGCCGACGGCATAAGGAACAAATCCGCTCCTGCGTAAACCTTGCTGCTCAAATCGGCCGCAAATTCAATCCTTGCGCGGATATTGCTGCTTGTTGCGCTCAAATATCTGAACAAATCTTCATATTTTTGCGCGCCTGTTCCTAAAATGATGAATTTTGCGTCCAACCCCTTTAACTGTTCGCAAACCGGGTTGAAAAGGTCAAGACCTTTCTGCTCGACGAGCCTTGAAACCACGGCGATAAGCGGCTGGCCTTCGTAGTAGGGCATGCCGAATTCTTCGAGCACCGCTTTTTTGTTTATTTCCTTTTTTTCAAGGTGGTTTTCGTCATATTTTGCGGCGATTGCGTTGTCCGTTGCGGGATTGTACACGCTGTAATCCACACCGTTCAAAATTCCGACAATCTTGTGCGCATTGTGGTTCAGCGTCCAGTCGAGGCCGTTTCCGCCCTCAAAAGTCTTGATTTCTTCGGCGTATTTTGGCGAAACGACGATTATTTTGTCGCTGTAATTAATTGCGCCTTTCATCCAGTTGAGCATGCCGAAATGTTCAAGCCCCCAGCAGTTCCAGACGTATTTGTGGTCGATTTGCGCAAAATACAGCACATCATCGAACCACTGGCCCTGATAAGCGAGGTTGTGAATGCTGAAAACGTTCTTTGTTTGCGCAAAAAACGGGTCATTTTTGTAATTTACTTTCATATAAATCGGAATCATCGCCGTATGCCAGTCGTTTGAGTGGATAATGTCCGGTTTGAAGTTCAAAAGTTTTGCGTATTCAATGCAGGCATGGGAAAACGCGATAAAACGCTCATGCTCGTATCTTGTGTCGATATATCTCGGGTAAACCTCGTGAAACGGGGCAAAATACTTGCTGTTGTCGAGGAAAAACACGTTTATGTTCGTTCCGGGCAGCTTTGCCATCTTCAGCGTGAAGTAATATTCGCCATAGCTGTAATTTATTGTCAATTTTGAGTTCGGGATTTCTTTTATGTCGTATTTTTGTTGGTCAATGCAGCCGTGTAGCGGGGTAAAAATCGCAATTTCATGCCCCATTTTTTCCAGCACCTTGGGCAAACTCCCCACAACGTCGGCCAGCCCCCCGACTTTTGAAAAAGGCGCCACTTCAGCAGATGCAAACATTATTTTCATAAATTCTATCCTCTCTTAGTGATTTGATTATAGCATTTTATTTTTTGCATGCAAAATTGGGATTTTGTAACGAATTGTAAACAAACTCCTAATTTGACGTTTAGAACTCCCCAAAAACGGGCATTAAATAACTAGAGGGATATAAAAGGTATGTAAACATGACATAAAAGTGTCGTTTTTGCCCTTTTCCCGTCAAATCCGGCAAGCCCAACCCCCGCGTAGGGTGGGAAAAGCTAAAACAAGGATTTCTGAACAAATGTTCCAATCTTCAATGCGATTCCCACCAATCAACAATCACACCCCCTAAATAATCTGTCATCCTGAACTTGCAGCTCCTCTTGTTGCTGACGCAGGAAGCATACAAGGGAGGGTGCTCGCAGAGTATTTCAGGATCTTACCAGTTCGAAAAATTGTCATTGAACCTCAAACCCCGGCAAAAACAACAAAAATCCCGGTGCGGAGCCCAAAACCCAAAGGGCAAACCCTCACCCCAGCCCTCTCCCAAGGAAAGGGTGGACATGATTTTTTGCTTTTAGTTCTTACAAATTGCCAAAATAAATAAAAAAAAGAGGCATAAAGCCTCGGTCTAATTTGTTGAGTATCGTCTATAAAAAATCTCTCTTAAATTCCGTGCGAAATCGTTTGAACTTTTTTCAGATTGTCTTTTAGGCCTTTGGCAAGATCCTGGCGGCCGTTTTTCTCATAGATTTTGGTTATTGATTCAAGAAATTTAACACTGTCGACATTTGTTACTGCCCGTTGATTGTTGATGGGCTCGGGTTTTTCAGCCATAATCGGGTTTTTAACCGGCGGAGTGAGCGTATTGGTGCGCGGCTGCAAGTTTTTTGCCGGTGCGGCGCTCAGTGCAGGTGTTTTTTGATGCACAACCGGTTTTCTCGGAATTCCGGAGATGCCGTTGTGCGATGGAGCCGTATTTGTTGTCATGTAGGGGTTCTTCAGGCTTTGTTTGTAGGCATTTACCCCATAGTTTGCCTTTGCTGCACCGGAATATTTCAGTGAAGTGGTTGGCGCAGAGGTTTTTCTTGCAATTGAAAGCTCTCTTTGCGTGTCGGAATCTCTCAAACTCTGAGAAAGTCCGATTTTTATCCCTTGTTTTGCCTCTTTTTGCGGTTTGAACATAAATATCGCGCAAACCACCAGAATTCCAAGCGCAATCAAAATGTTAGAATCTCCGGCTTTGTTGGCGGCTTTTTTCAAGAAGTTTTTTGTTGTGACAACCTTTTCGCGGTCAATATTCATCGCCGTGAGCGCGGAATTGAGCTGAGGATTGGCCGTTTGGTCGATTTCTTCAATTCCTGCGTCATAAACCGGCGTATAAGCTGCCATTGGTGCGCCGAGCTCAATGGATTCTTCCTCGGACTGCACGGGTGCGGGGGCTGTTTGGGCATCTTCAAAGAGAATTTTGCTCGAAGATACATTTTTTCCCTGCAAAGTGATTTTTAAATCGTTTTTTGAAACCGGCTGAATCGTAATATTGTCAATATTTTCCGCATTGTTGTAAATTGTGTTCAACTCGTCAGACGCCTGAACATCTTTCAGCTCAATATACATTTTGTCGGGGGAGGAGATGACTTTTTTCATTTGCGCTTCTTCGTCAGTTTTCAAAACGACAGCATATCCCGAATCTTCTGAGTTAATCCGGACTTCAGACAACGTATTTGCATATACCCCGGCTGCGCTCAGTGCCAGACAAAGCGCTAATCCTGTTAATTTTTTCCCCAACTTAATACTCATGTTCTTTTTTACTCAACTTTCTCCTTAAATTCCGGAGTTCTCTCCTCCTCACAAACTAAGAATATCTGTTTTGGCGCGTTAAAACATCAACCAGCGGGTTAAAAAAATATATTGACCACCTGGTCAATACCCTGGGCGAGGGAGAATTCCGGAAAAGTAGGGAGGGAATAGCGTAAGCGGTTCCCACCGCAAGATTTAGGCGCCTGATGAACGGTGGGAATCGCCGTAAAGATTGAAAATTCAATTTCAAGCCCATTGTTTTGAGCTTTTCCCACCCTACGAAGCCAAAAATCTCTCATCGTCAATTCACAAAATAATGTCGTTTCTATGGAAACCGGCATCTCCGGCGCACAAGAAAAGTAGGGTGGGAATAGCGTAAGCGGTTCCCACCGCAAGATTTAGGCGCCTGATGTGCGGTGGGAATCGCCGCAAAGATTGAAAAATTCAATTTCAAGCCCATTGTTTTGTGCTTTTCTCACCCTACGAAGCCAAAAATCTTTCATCGTCAATTCACAAAATAATGTCATTCTCTTGAAAACGGGTACCCCCGGTATAGCCGGTCAATCGGCGCACAAGTTGATGTAGAAACCTCAACCTGCTTTCTCATTTTTCGTCATAGGGGCAAAAGAATAAAAATTATCGCGCCAAAAGAAAAGACCCTGTTAAGGGTCTGAATGTTTTTAAATAAGAAGAGAGAGCTTTCATATATATAAAGTATTTTTTGCGGGCGAAATTGCCCGTTTTGAACGGGATGTTAATAATTGTTAATAAAAACGGATAATGCGGCGCAAATTTATTCGAATAAATGCTTTTCCAGGTTGTCGTAAGCGAGATTTTTGAGATTGGAAATGATTTTTCGATCATAACCCTCGTTAATCGCGGTTTCAAGCAAGTTTACAACGAATTTTGCATCCTGAAACTCTTTTTGCGTAAAAAACCACCCGCTCCTGTTAATGAGCCTCGCAAAATGAACCTGTTTCGGCTTCCAAAGCACCTCAACGCACGGAATATCCATTGAAACTGCTGCAATTGCGCAATGCATCCTGGTTCCGATGATTGCTTTGCAGGTGCTGATGGTTTCAGCCAGCTGGCGGCCGGTTTGCGGGCATTTTGCAAGCGCGTTCGGGTTTTGGACGAGATTTGAGGATTTGAGCACCTTTTGAGCCATTTCTTCGTCGGCTTTCAGCCCGTTTGTGAAAAGCCGAACCTTGTATCCGCGCGAAATCAGCTCGTTTACGATGTTTACGTAAGCATTTTTTGCCTCGTCGGGCGAAAGCGAACCTCCGTTTTCAAGAAAAAGCCCCTCCCTGACGATATTTACGCCGATAGTCTCACTGTCGTGTTTTTGAATGCCGTAGCATTCTGCGGCCCATAATGCAGGATCGCCCGCAAGTTCGCAATGGTGCTTGTTTTTCACGTATTTGAGCGCGGTTTTGATGTCGTCGCGGATGGTTGCGTGTTTTATGCATTTTTTTGAAAAAATTACCCTGAATAAGAGTGAAAATGCTGCTGACGGCTTTTCAATTCCCATGCAATTCATATATACCGGCGTTTTTGCCCGCTCGCAAGCGCACAAAAGCGCATAAAACGGCGCCCAGATGTTCAAATCAAAGTGCGACAAAAATCCTCCGCCCGCTGTAACCACGATGTCTGCGGATTTTGCGATTTTTTCGCAGTAGTTTTTTATTTTCGGGTCGTTTTTTTGTTGAAAGTGCCATTTTAAAATTGCTGCGGTTTCTGCGCAAAACACAAATGCGGGTTTCAAAAACTCAGGCAGATTGAATTTCCAAAAAATCAGCCGGATTGTGCGGTTGAGGCAGCTGCGAAAGCGGTTCAAATCCTCAAATCTTTCCCCATTCGGAAAAAGCGAATGAATTTCTGTTTCAACCGCCTTATTTTTTTGCGCGGCGGCCTTTTTTATGAGGAATTCGGCGCAGTCTTTGATTAGTTCTTCGCCGAGATTTGTGTCGAACAGTGAAATCAGCGCAATTTTCATTTTTTCACCAGCTCCTCTGTAAAATCCGCGGTTCTCTCCGAGGCATGGCCGTCTTCAAAGACTTTTTGGCGCTCAAAAAATGCTTTAATTTTTTCGCAATAGCTTTTTTCATCAAAATTCAACATATTTTCTATGAGTTCGTCCGTCGTAACCGCAAGCGGGAAAGGCGCATCGCTCATCGGGAAATAAAAACCGCGTTCTTTGTCGTATTTTTCAATATCTTCGGCATAGAAAAAGGCCGGTTTTTGGGAAAGCATAAAATCAAAAATGCAGCTTGAATAATCGGTCACCATCACGTCAACACCCGCCAAAAGCTCCTGAATATCGGGGTAAAGGGTTGCGTTGATGATGCTTTTTGACTCTGGAAGCGCAGGAGAGCTGATTCCGGTCATATTCGGGTGAAAACGCACGATAAAACAGTATTTTTCGCCAAAAGCTTTTTCCAGATTTTCAATCACCCTCAAATAGTCGAGCCCGTAGCAGTTCGTCCGGATATTATCCCGAAAAGAGGGCGCATAGAGGATTATTTTTGTGTTTTCGGGGATGTTCTGGGCGGTTTTGATTTTATTTGCGTAAATTTTGCTGTCTTTGAAGAACACGTCGTTTCGCGGATGCCCGAAAAGCAGGATATTCTTTTTGTAAAGCCGTTCTTTCCGGTAAATTTCCGTCTCAAAACCGCTGTTTGAGATTGCGTAGTCAACATTCGCCGAATCTTTAAGGTTAAATTTCAGCCATTCGGGGTCGTTTTTGTAGACTTCGGAGGCAAAATTGACTTTTTTAATCCCTAAAGAACCGTGCCAGGTGTTTATGTAGGTTTGGCGCTGCTTTTTGACAAAACCAACCTTTAAAAGCCTGGTCAGACAGCTGTTTGTGATGAGAATTCTTGCAGACGACGCCAAATTGCGGGCACGGCGCGTATCTGCAAAGTCAACAACCCTGATTTTTGCTGGAAATTCTTCCGGTTTTGCCGCCTGATAGCCGTTTATCCAGCAGATTTCGAGGCCGTTTTCTCTTTTCAAAAGTTCTTCGGCAATGTATTTTAAATTGCAGGTGTAGCCGTTCATGAAGTTGCAAAAAACGACCCTGTTCTTTTTTATCGGGGTCAAAAGCGAAACAATTCCCCAAAATAGCCGTTTAAGGTTAATTTCAGCGCGTTTTGCAAGTATGAAAATTTTTAATAAGCTGTATTTTGCGTTCATTTTGTCCTTTTGGCTTTTGCGGGCTCAAGATGTGCGGTTTCGCAAGGATTTTAGGCTGTTTTTGCGGCAGATTGGCGTTAAATTGTTCCTTTTGGGGCGATTTTCCGCTCCTGCTGCGATGCAAAGTATTTTATTGTCCTATCCAGCATCTCGTCGATTGAAAATTTTGGTTTCCAGCCCAGTTTTTCGATTTTTTGTGTGTCAAGGTTTATCGCGCATTTCGGAAAATAGATTTCTCCGCTGTTTTTTTCAAATTTGAGGCTCGATTCGGGATATTTTTTGACGAGAATTTGCGCAAGCTCTTTTATTGAGCAATAAGTGCCCTCGGCTGCGACGTTGTAAGCCTCTGCGGCCTTGCCTTTTGCCAGAATCGTCAAAATCGCAAGCACCGCATCGGCACTGTAACAGTAATTTTTCGCAGAACTGCCGTCCGTGTGCAAAACAAGGTCATTTTTGGCGAGAATCTGCCTTATAAACTGCATAATCACCCTGCTGTCGTTAAAATCCATCCCGGCGCCGAAAATCTGCGTCAGCCGGGCGGACATTGCTCGCAGGCCGTATTCTTTTGCGTACGCGGCGCAAAGAGTTTCGCAAATCCGCTTGCTTTCGGGGTAGCTTGAGCGTGGATTCATTGTGTCGATTGTGCTGAAAGCGTTTTCAGCGATTTTTTCGTCGTTTGAATGCTCTGCGCCGTAAATTTCCATTGAGGAAAGAAAAACAACCCCCTGCGCTCCCGATTTTAGCGCATATTTAAGGATATTTTGCGTCCCGTTGACGGTTGTTTCGATTGTTTGTACGGGTTTTTCATAAAAATTCTTTGAAGAAGTTTCGCTCGCCGCATGGATGATAAAATCCGCCTTTTCCTCCGTTTCAATAGGATTTTCGATGTTTTGGACGATGAATTCCGGCATTTTTGAGTGAAAATCTTTAAAAACCTCTTTTGCTTTCTCGATATTTCTGACAATCCCGATGACTTTGGTGTTTTCTGTTGAAAAAAGTATGCTTTTTGCGAGAATTCCGCCCAAAAATCCGCCGGCTCCGGTGATCATCACGGTTTTCCCAAAAAACGGGTTCCAGTCGAAATTTTTTTTGATATATTCAAAATCTTCTTTTAAAATCGGGTTTATTTCGGAAAAATCAGTCATTTTCGGCCTCCTTTTTCGCTTTTTCCCGGTCTTTGAACATTTTTAAAAGCCCGTGCAAAATATAAACGTCCTCCGGCGTCGTAACTTTGATATTTCCGAAATTTCCTTCGACCATGTGCGTTTTTTTGCCCAAAGTGTGGAAAATTGTGCAAGAATCAATCATATCTTCGTATTTTTGCGGGCGTTTTCTGATTTTTTCATGCGCATCAAAAATTTCGCCCAAATAAAAGCTCTGAGGAGCCTGACCTTTGTAAATTTCACGGCGAAACGGTACGATATCGGGCGTTTTGCCGTCTTTGCTGACAAGAATCGTCTCATAAGCCGGAATGCAGGTTATTGCGCTGCCGTATTTTTTTACGGATTCAATATTTCGCGAAATTACCTCCTCCGTCAAAATCGGACGCACCCCGTCATGAATCAAAACCACAGAATTCCGGGGATTCTCTTTCAACGCGCTGTCAAGCGCGTTGAAAATTGACTCCTGAGCCGTTTCTCCGCCGTTTGTTATGCCTTTTACCTTGCTGATTCCGTAACTTTTGACCAGATTTTCCATGTGTTTGAAATATTCGGGCAAAATCGCGATATAAATCTTGTCAATTTCATTATGGTTTTGAAAAATTTCAAGAGTGCGGATTATGAGCGGTTTTCCGTCGATATCTATGAATTGTTTTGGTATTGCGCCCGGTGCAAGCCTTTGGCCGCGTCCTCCGGCAAATATTATCGCGATATTCACTGTTTTTCGCTCCATATTTCTTTTAACAGCTCAAAAAACGGCCTGTCAACGAGCGGAATCACCTTGAGCCCGGGCAAACGCCTTTGCAAATCATACATAATATCAAGATATTTGTAGGTTGCAACGATTACGCAATCAGCACCGCTATCCGCGATTTCACCGGCCGGAATTTTCTTATAACCGCAAAAATCCGTGTCGTATTCGTCAAAACTTTTGTCGCAAATCCCGATAATATCAAGATTTTCAAGTCCAAAATGTTCTTTTATGTAAACAAAAAATTTCCCCGCTCCATAAATGACGGATTTTTTGTTTTTAAGCTTATTTCCCAGTTTTTTCAACTGTTTTTCGAATTTGACCTTTTTGAGGCAGCGCGCAAAATCTTCGCTCATAAATAATTAAACACTCTCTTTTCAACAGCAACATTTTAGCAAAAAATGCCCCATCCGTAAATCAGAACGTATAAAAAACGGCTTTTCCTCGGATTTTTGTGCGGATTTTCGGTTTTTTCCCGAAAAATCACAATAAAAAGAAGCCCCTAAATCCCTTGGGGCTTCTTTAAATAAATGAACACTTATTTTTTCGATGTTTTGTACGCGTCAATGATTTCTCTGCTTGCATCAATCACTTCTTTGTCGGCTGCGATTCTTGTTTGCATTGTTTTTATCATAGATGCTTGGCGTTTTACAAGATCTTTCAATGCAAACTTTTCAGCGTCGTTTTGTGCTGATGCAATTGTTTTCATCATTTTTAATTGGAATTTTTGCTCATTTTTTTTTTCAACCAGGTGCTTAATTCCTGCACCCAGAAGAACAACTGCTGCGCCTATTCCTGCGGCTGCTGCCGTTTGTTTCGGATTCTTTTTTACAAACTCGACTGTGTCCTTTTTCAGTGTTTTTGCGTATTTAAGGCCGTCGCCTAATTTTTGTGATGCATAGTTGTATGCAACTTTTGATTTGTCAGAAACGTATTTTGCACCTTCCCTGACAAAATTCGGGATTTTAACAGAGGGCATTTTCATTTTTTCACTCCAGATTGTTAACTTACAATCACATGAAGTTTGCTAAAATAATTAATTGCTATTTTGGGTGATTTTTGTTAACAAAATGTTACAAATGGCGAAAATCCTCAATTATTCGCAAACATGCTCGAGCGCTTTTTCAAGAATTGATTTTACATGGTAATCGTTGAGCGCGTAATAGACATTTTTGCCCTTTTTCTTTGCCCGTACGAGTTTTGCGGTTCTCAGCACCTTTAGCTGGTGCGAAACGGCTGATTTTGTCATATTCAGCAGCACAGCCAAGTCCCCGACGCACATTTCGCTTTCTTCCAGCGCCCACAAAAGCTGAATACGCGTTCCGTCGCCCATAACTTTAAAAAAGTCGGAAAGTTCGTACAAAAGGTTCATTTCCGGCATATTTGGGCGCACTTTTTCCACAATATTGATATTTATGGCTTCGCAGTCGGTTTTTTTCTGTTCCATGATAATATTATATCATAATTGAACAAGTATTCAATTATAATATGAAAATTTTTTGTCCGCCCGTGAAAATTGCAGGTTGTGCAGCCTTGCGGGATAACCCTCACCCCGGCCTTCTCCCGAGGAGATGGGGAGGGCATTATAAGGTTGGATTTTTTGCCGGGCAATGACCGCCGCAATTTCATGGGAATTGACCAATTCTCTTTTGCAATGCGGATTTCCGTTTACAGGCAATAAACATGTTAAAAAATATAAAAACAGGGCTTGACAATTGAATAGTTGTTCAATTATAATAGTAATATGGTTGAACAATTATTCAATTAATGAAAAGGCGGTAATTATGTGCGAGCACCATCATGAAAACGAATCAAACCACGAACATTGCCCAAATTCTTTCCCTTTGATAAGGGTTTTTGCGGCGGTTTTGATTTTTGGAGCGGCCTTGGCGGCGGATTTGTCCGGTGCGGTACGTTTTGGTGTATTTTTGGCGGCTTATGTGCTTGCGGGCGGTGATGTTGTTCTCAAAGCGTTCAAGAATATAACAAGAGGCGAGGTTTTTGACGAAAATTTTCTTATGAGCGTCGCTACTTTGGGCGCATTCGCTATAAAAGAGTACCCCGAGGCGGTCATGGTGATGGTTTTGTACCAAATCGGCGAGTATTTGCAGCATCGGGCGGTTAAAAAGTCCAGAAATTCAATATCTGCGCTGATGGATATCCGGCCGGATTACGCAAATATCGAAAAGGACGGGCAGCTTGTCCGGGTTTTGCCTAAAGATTTGCATCCGGGTGATATAATTGTCGTAAAAACCGGCGAAAAAATCCCGCTGGACGGCGTTCTCATTGAGGGAAAGGCGGTTGTAGATACTTCCGCGCTGACGGGCGAATCTGTGCCCGGAACATTAAAAATTGGTGAAAATGCTTACAGCGGAAGCATAAACGCCGGCGGATTGATAAAAATCCGTGTAACAAAACCTTTTGCGGAGTCAACGGTCGCGAAAATTCTCGAGATGGTTGAAAATGCCGCATCAAGAAAGGCAAAAGCCGAAAATTTTATAACAAAATTTGCAAAATATTACACCCCTGCGGTGGTCGCAGGCGCGCTTATTCTGGCTGTTTTGCCTCCGGTGCTCGGTTTTGGGGCATTCAGCGTTTGGATTGAGCGGGCTTTGACATTTTTGGTAATCTCCTGCCCGTGTGCGCTTGTGATTTCTGTGCCGTTGAGCTTTTTCGCCGGCATTGGCGGGGCTTCTCGGGCCGGAATTTTGATAAAGGGAAGCAGTTTTCTTGAATTGCTTGCAAAACC
>CALUPP010000032.1 GCA_944322685.1 Candidatus Gastranaerophilales bacterium | reverse complement strand
CCCACAAACGGCGGATTCCCCATTATATAGTTCAATTTTTCTTTCGCAACGACGTTTTCCCAGTCAATTCTCAACGCATTGTCCTCGACAATATTTGCGTACGTTTTCAGCGGCAAAAAATCCAAATCCATGTGCACAATGTCTTCGGTTTTTTTCATCATCTGGCTTTCTGCAATCCAGAGCGCGGTTTTTGCGACAGTTACCGCAAAATCGTTGATTTCAATGCCGTAAAACTGCCCGATTGATACTTTTATGGGGTTTGTGATGTCCCCGAGCGTGATTTGTCCCTGAGAAAGTTCGTACAAAACCTCATTTTCCAGCTTGCGAAGCGAAATGTAGGTTTCTGTCAAAAAATTTCCGCTCCCGCACGCCGGATCAAGAAAATTCAGGCTCGCAATTTTGTCCTGAAAGGCGGCAAGCTTCTTGTTTCTGGGTTTTCCGTGGGGTAATTTCCTTATTTCTTCAAATTCGGAATTCAATTCGTCCATAAAAAGCGGATCAATGACTTTGTGTATATTTTCGATGGAAGTGTAGTGCATTCCGCCTTTTCTTCTGGTTTCGGGGTTCAGCGTGCTTTCAAAAACCGCCCCGAAGATGGTCGGGCTGATATCCGACCAGTCAAAACCCGAGCTGGCCTTGTCAAGAAGCAGATTTTTGATTTTTTCCGTAAAATTTGGGATTTCTACATGCTCATTTGCGAACAATCCGCCGTTTACATAAGGAAACGCCGCAAGCTCCGGCTCCAGATAGGGATCCCGGTCTTCGGGTTTTGTGTTTAGGACTTCAAAAAGCTCAATGAGCGCTTTTCGCATTCTGGAAGGCTCAAATTGCCTTAAATAATCCAAAAACATATCATGCCGCCCGAAAATTCCCGCATCTTCCGCATACAGGCAAAAAACAAGCCTTACGCATAGAATATTCAAGCTTTTTAGCGTTTCTTCACTTGATTTGTCGATGTATTGGCTCAAAAGCGCATCGTAAAGCAGCCCGACGAGCTCACCGGCCTTGATTGAGACCTCCATTTCCTTTCTTATGTGCTCGCTGCCCGTATCAACGAGAAATGAAAGCCTGTAATACTCTTTTTCCAGGTCTTTTAGCAAGATTTCCTGCGGTTCACCGTTGGGCCGCTCCATGTCATACACGCAAAACTTGCGGAAATTGCAGGTTACGACCCATCTCGGGTGCTGTGAAAGCGGAAGTTCCGTGATATAGCGCTTTGCCTGCTGAAATGGGTTCAAATATGTTCCGTCAGACTGTTTTATTGCCTTGTAAAGGTCTTTGTCCGAGCTTTTTTGCTCAATCAGCACTTTTGTGTCCGGAATCCGCGCGTCAATAAAACTCGTGTGGTCAAGATGAACCTGATCTTCAAAAAATATAAACTGTTCCGGATTTTCAACCCCCAAAACGCTGCGCAAAAGCTGAATCCAGAATTTTTGGCTTTCGCCCTTTTCATAGCCCTTGTCATTCCAATATTCAACAAATTCTTTTGCCGCTGCGCGCTGTTTTGATTCGACCACTTAGAAACGCTCCTGTTTTTGAGAAATGTAGCATAATTTTTTGCAAAACTCAATTTAAAAATGGGTTTTCGCTAAAAATCTGAAAGGTTTTGTGTTAAAATTTTATCAAATCATCAAAAAGGAATGAAAAATGGCAGTAAGAAAAATTGTTCAATACGGTGAAGAATGCCTTAGGGTTAAATCAAAAGAAGTTTTAAAGGTTTCTAAAAAAGTCCAGAATCTGATTCAGGACATGCTGGATACATTGTACGCAAAAAACGGCGTGGGGCTTGCTGCGCCGCAGATTGGTGAGAATTTGAGGATTTTTGTAATCGATACGGCTTCGGGCGATGAGCCGCTCAATCCCAGAGTTTTTATTAATCCGAAAATTATTAAAAAATCAGGCGCAATTAACAGTTATGAGGGATGTTTGAGTTTTCCGGAAGCTTATACGAACGTTCGGCGTTATAAAAACGTTACTGTTAAGGCCACAGGGCTGAACGGGCGTCCGTTTGTGCTGGAGGCGCGTGACGGAGAGCTGCTTTCGAGGGCAATTCAGCACGAATTTGATCATCTGGAGGGAATTCTCTTTATCGACCATTGCAGAAACAGGATGGAAGCTAATAAAGTCCTTGCGGAAAAAGGTTTGGGGCCGGTTGATGAGAATTATCTGCTCGACGAAGAAGAAATGGAAGAAGAAATCGCCCAAAATCCTGAAACCAACGTTACAGAGGAATAATTCGTGATAAAAATCGTTTTTATGGGAACGCCGCAAATCGCGGTGAACAGTATTCAAAAACTTTTGAACTTTAATGACGTGCAAATCTGCGCTGTTGTGACGCAGCCCGACCGTCCATGCGGCAGAGGGAAAAAACTCACGCCGCCTCCGGTGAAAGAGTTTGCGCTGCGCCATGAAATACCGGTTTTTCAGACAGAATCAATCAGAAAAGATGAAAAATTGCTCGATGAGCTTCGAAAAATCGAGCCTGACTTTTTCATAACGTTCGCTTTCGGTCAGATTTTGACACAGGAGGTGCTTGATATTCCGAAATTTGCGACGATTAATCTCCATGCGTCGCTTTTGCCGAAATACCGCGGCGCAAATCCGATTCAGCGTGCGATTTTTAACGGCGACGAAGAAACCGGGATTACGACGATGATTACCGTTCTGGCGCTCGATGCGGGTGATATTTGCATGCAGGAAAAGATTAAAATCACCGAAAATATGACCGATGCCGAGCTTTCTCAGATAATAAGCGACAAAGCGCCTTTTCTTTTGTATCCTACAATAAAACAGCTTTACAACGGCGTATTAAAACCGCAAAAACAAGATGAATCGGGCGTTACGATTGCGAAAAAGTTCGAAAAGTCCGACGGGAAGGTCGATTGGGCTAATTCCGCAAAAAATATCCACAATCAGGTGCGCTCGATGACAGTTTGGCCTTGCGCATTTTGTACTTTCCATGATAAAATGATAAAACTCATCGAAACTGGAATTTCCGGCAAAAAATCCTCCGAAACGGTTAAGGGCGGCGAAATTGTCGGTATTTCAAAAGACGGAATCGAAACGGGTACGGGAGAAGGTATTATTTTAATTAAGAAGCTGAAACCCGAGGGAAAACCGGTTATGAATGCGTATGATTGGGCAAATGGTGCGCATTTGAAAATCGGGGATATTTTAGGTTAAAAGGTAAATTATGATTAGAGGAATCAGAGGTGCGATTACGGTTGATGAAAACACCGAAAACGCGCTCAGATTGGCAACAAAAGAGCTCTTAACAAAAATCATTGAAGCTAACGAAATAAGCCTTGAAAATGTCGCTTACCTCAATTTTAGTGCAACACAGGATTTGGATTGTGCTTTTCCTGCGCGGTTTGCGCGTGAATTTAAGGGGTTTGAGCTGATTCCCATGGAGTGCTATCAGGAGATGCGCGTCGAGCCGTCCCTTGCTTTGTGTCTTCGGGTTATGATGGCCGTTAACACCGAAAAATCCGCAAAAGACATGAAACATCTTTATTTAAAAGGTGCGTCAGTTCTTCGTCCGGATATTAAATAAAAAAAATTTGTAAACATTTGTTAAAGGGTAAACCCTTACGTGGCAATTTTTCCCCTTTACAGATGTAGTTATTTCATACAGTGTAGAAAGTCAGGTTAAAAATGTTAAAAATTTCAAACAATTACTCAGCACCGGCATACAAAGCGGGAATTTCGCCGAATTTCAAGGCAAGCACCCGTCTTTCGTTTAGAGATTGCATAAACCTGATAGCCGAACCTGCACTGTTAGACAAGGGAATAAACAAATCTGTCAGCCCTGATACGGTCAGAATATGCAAACAGCTCACCGACCTTGAAAATATTACACCAATGGTCGTAAAAGAGTGCAAAAAACAGCTTGTCGGGCTAAATGAGGTCTTTGGACGTGTTTCTGACAGCATTTCAAGGTTTTTAAAAGACAGCCCTAAGTCGGCCGTGCGGCTTAGCGACGGGCTTTTTGTAAAACAAAAAGCAAAACTCGTTAAAACTTACGGGAAAGAAACTTATAGGGTCAGCGTGCCGCATGTAAAGATTTCACAAGAAGATATCGTTAAAGAAGCGAAGCAAATCGCTGCACAAAAGGCTCAGGATTTTGCTGTTAGAGCGACAAAACGCAATGAAATGACCCCGCTAGCCAAGCGTGTCTACAATGAAATCGGCAAAAAAGGCGTCCATACTTTTGACCAGATAAAGGCTATCCTCGGAAAAACGGTATAGACGTGATTTTGGCCCGGAAATCCCTTTTGGGCGATTGAATGCGGTTTTTTATTGTGCTTTTATTTGAGCGGAAACGATTTTTTTGACCTGTTTTCCGCTTAAATTGCTGCCGGCGGGTCTGAGCGGTAAAAAATAGTGAATTTAGTCTGATTCTATATAAAGATTCATAAATTCAATGTCATCATAGTCGATGTAGGCCATCTGGAAAAGGTTTTTTCCGCATTTTATTGTGACCTGATTGTTTGCACCGAACTTCACAAGGTTTCGCGGGATTTTAATTTGCTGATTGTCGCCGTTGAGCTGGATTTCGGCGATTTTGTTTCCGTTAAAATACACTTCAGGCGGTGCTGCGTAGGCGGTTGTGACTTTTGACTGGCCCATATCCCTTGCCATCTTTGTGTCTATCCCAATAATCGACCCGATAACAAGGCAAAGCTGCCCGTCCGTTTTTCCGTTTATCGGGAAATTTTTTGTATAAGACGGCCCGATGGCTTTTACGCGGAATTCCGAGGCATTTGCGGACTTTTCCGAGTAATTGTCGTCGCCAATGTGGTACATGTCTTTGTCAATGATGATATCATGCGGATTTGTTTTTTCTATACCAATAACGAGCGGTTTTGAGACTGTATTTTGGTCAACAGTGAGCGAAAACGGCTTGTAACCGTCTTTGTCTACGGACATAATTGTCGGAGAGTTTATTTTTGCTCCGAGTTCGAACCGGCCCTGGCTGTCGGTTGTAGTTTGGTAGCCTTTTGCGGGCAGCGTTACTTTTGCGCGGTCAATCGGGTTTCCGCTTGCCGAATCAATCACCTGATTTGCGTCGCCATAACCGTTTTTTTCGACATTTCCGTTAATCGCGCAAAATCCGCACTGAAAAACGCTCAAAACTATTAACAAACTGATTAAAATACGCATATATTTTCTCCTGTTCATTAAAATATCTTTTATTTTTTGAAAAATAGCCATACCCATGGCGGGTTAACCATGTGAGCGTATAAAATTTTACACAATTGCGGCTGCGGTGCGGAATTCCTCTTTTCCGTTCCGATTCCTCCGGCGGATTCTCAAAATAAGCCGAAATTCAAGCTCAAAGCCGCCTCCCCCATAGTCACTCCAAAGAGAAATCCCGCACCTCGGGCTTTCTGGGCAGAAAATGTGACAAATTTTGAATATCGTAGGTCAGGCATTGCCTGACGCCAATCTTGTTAAAATGGAAAAAAGAAATATTGCGGCTGCGGCGCGGAATTCCTCTTTTCCGTTCCGATTCCTCCGGCGGATTCTCAAAATAAGCCGAAATTCAAGCTCAAAGCCGCCTCCCCCATAGTCACTCCAAAGAGAAATTCCGCACCTCGGGCTTTTGGGGCGGGGAAATGTGATAAATTTTGAATATCGTAGGTCAGGCATTGCCTGACAAAATGCTAAAGGTAATCTTTTATGCGAGAAATTTGGGTTTCTCGTGTGGTTTTTCCAAGCATACAAAGGGAAAAGGCACATTTATCCGCTCGTATAGCTTTCAAAAGCCGAATTTAAACAAAAAAAACGGGTAAAAGGATCTTTTTGAGTTACATTTTTGTCCGGTTTGCTTGAATTCATATATTTGTGAGAAAATAACCTTAACAACGGAATCAGGAGTGATAAAATGTCTAAAATAAAGGTCATGACGGTATTTGGAACGCGTCCGGAAGCTATAAAAATGGCTCCTCTGGTAAAAGAAATCGAAAAACGCCCCGAATTTGAAAGCATCGTCTGCGTAACCGCACAACACAGGCAAATGCTCGATCAGGTGCTGCACCTTTTTGAAATAAAACCGGATTTTGACCTGGATATTATGAAAGAAAATCAAAACCTCTGGTCGCTCACGTCTGATGTGCTTTTGAAAATGAAAGACGTTTTTGAGGCTGCAAATCCTGATGTGGTGCTTGTTCATGGCGATACAACAACCTCCATGGCGGCTGCATTGTCCGCTTTTTATGCAAAAATCCCCGTCGGGCACGTCGAAGCCGGTCTGAGGACGTTTGATAAATATTATCCGTTCCCTGAGGAGATAAATCGCGTTTTTGCGGACGCCGTGTGCACATATCACTTTGCGCCGACCGATACCTCCTGCGAAAACTTAAAAAAATCATCAATTCCCGAAGAACATATCTACAAAACCGGAAATACTGTCATAGACGCGCTTTTGTATACGGTTGAAAACCATAAAAATGATCTCCCAAAACTGAATCTTGACTCGGATTTGAAGACAATTCTTCTCACCTCGCACCGCAGGGAGAATTTTGGCGAGCCGATAAGAAATATCTGCAAAGCCGTGCTCGAAATCGTTGAAAAAAATAAAGATGTCCAGGTTGTTTACCCCGTGCATCTGAATCCTAACGTTCAAAAGCCCGTATATGAACTTTTGGACGGAAAAGAGCGCATACATCTTATTGCGCCGCTCGAATATGCGCCTTTTGCGAACCTGATGAAAAAATCACACATTATTCTTTCCGATTCCGGCGGGGTTCAGGAGGAAGCGCCCTCTTTGGGCAAACCTGTGCTGGTTTTGCGTTCGACAACCGAACGTCCGGAGGCTGTCGAATACGGAACGGTTAAACTTGTCGGAACGGACAAGGAAAAAATCGTTTCCGAGGTGCAAAAACTGCTCGATGACCCGCAGGAATACAAAAAAATGTCAGAAGCAATCAATCCCTACGGCGACGGGCAGGCATGCCGCAGAATTGCGGATATTCTTGCAAAACAGCTTGCAAAATAAGGGTTTTTGCCAAAAATTTTCCTGAATTTGTGCGCCATTTTTGCAAATTCGTACGCCAGTGGCAAAATTAGTCCAATCGACCCGAATCAAGCACTTCCTGCACCTTTTCAACCATCTTTTTGTGGATGTCGTTCACGGGCAGGGTGCCGTCAATTGAGATAAAATTGTAAAGATCTTTCATTTTTGCATATTCTTCAAGGCATTTTCCCTGATAAATCTCAAAACTGCTGTAAAAATCCGTGCTAAGCCCGATATCACGCCCCGATTCCCAATAATCGAGCCCCGTTGTTCCGATAACGCGCTTTAAAAGTATATCAATCGGCACATCCAGATAAAATACCAAATCAGGCTCCGGCGCGTAGCCGTATAACTTTTGCACCCATTCAAAATCCTGGCCCCGGACAACGTCCCTTGCAAAAGCAGTGTATGTATATCGGTCAAGAAGCACGACAAAACCGGCATTTAGGGCGGGAATAATGGTGTTTTCGAGCCTGTCGGCAAAATCTGCCGCATATAAAAGGCTGAAAGTCGTTGCGTTTAAGAGGTTTCGGTCTTTTGCATCGTCAATTACGTTGGCAATGAGCCTTGATGTCTTCCATTCGCTGACCATGCAGCCGTAGCTTTTGTCTTCAATCCACCTTTTGAGAAGATTTATCTGGGTGGATTTTCCTGAACCGTCGGTGCCTTCAATTACTATGAGTAAACCGGGATATTTTTTGCCGTTTTGTTCCATTTATATATTTATTCCTTTTTTTGCAAGGCATTCTCTCACGAGTTCGCGCATTTTTACCTGTTTTGCGTGAATTGATTGCTGCGCATCGATTTTTATCAGCCCGAATTCGTCAACCATTTGAAGATATTCTGCGTTTACCATATTTTGGAAAATTACGTAGCTTTTGTAAGGGTTATTGCTCAGTTTTAAGTCCATTCCTGCCTCATAAAAGCTCGGGGTTCTGTTTGCGCAGATTCTTTCGAGCGAGGTTTCGGCGTTTATGCTGTAATAAAGCGTCAAATCGGGCTTCACTGCGAATCCGTACATGTTTCTTACCCAGTCTTTGTCGACGCCTCTGGCTACATCACGGGCAAAAGCCGTATAAACATATCTGTCGGCGAGCACGATGAATCCGGCTTTAAGCGCGGGGATGATAATCTGCTCCAATCTGTCCGCAAAATCAACCGCATGCAGCAAACTGAACGTTCTCGGGCTCAAAAGATTCTTTTTTTTGGCTTTTTTGGTGGTTTGAGAGATTAATTCCGACGAATTCCATTCCGTAAAAATCACATCAAGCCCTTTTGACTTGAGCCAGTCGCGCAAAATCGCAAGCTGCGTGGATTTTCCCGAACCGTCGATTCCCTCGACGCAAATAAGCGTGCCTTTTAAATTGTGCTCGTTAAATAATCTCACATCAGACCCTTTTTGATGTTATTCCCCTTATTTTAACATATTATTGAGAAAGTTCAATAATAAACATGGCGAAAATTTCGCTTAAAACGGAGGTTTAATATCTCCTGACAGAGGATTCAAATTGTGCGAGTTCGGTTTGTTCTGCTTCGTCGATTTTTTTCATTTCTTCAAAATAAATATCCGACGGCATGCCCGTCCAATCCGCTCTGCTTGCCAATATGGCACGTTTTTCATTGTATTTTTCTTCTATTTCTTCACGTTTTGAGAACGGATTGACCGTTTGAAAGCGGCTGTCATTGCTTTTGAACGATGTATTTTTATTAATGCCTGCTGTGTAAGGATTTTGAACGGCAGAGCCGATTTTTATGAACATTTTTAACCTCTCTTTTATCATTATTTTACTAAATCTAAATCACGGGAAGAAGTTTTTTGTCGTTTTTGAACATATTCCTTAATTTTTATTTACATTTCTTTTAAAACAGCAAGAATGTTTAATAATACAAATTTTTTGTTAATTTTTATGAGAAGAATTTAATTTAGTAGCAAATTAAATTGTCTTTTTGTGTTATACCGTTGGAAAAATCTTTTGATTATAGCTGAACATTTGAAAGGTTATATTTTGACTGAAATAAATAAGGTTTTTGACAGTTTTGCGGCCCAAAATATGCAAATTCGGCCGGAAATGTCAAAAAACAAAACACAACATGAAGAAATTAAAGAACTTTTGCAAAATCCTCAAGACCCGCTGGCCAAATATCCGTTGAGGGGGTTCGGATATGCAAACGAAATCGGCGCATCGCTTTCAGCAATGCCGGGATGGGGAAAAACCGCCGAGGCGCTATTGTGGGTGCCTGCGTTGATGTATTTGGGTGCAGATATTTATGACAAATATTCAAGGGGGAAAGAGGGAAATTATTCAAAACCGGCTGTTGACAAGGCAGTTGAACAAGCTGCGTTCCAAGCTCTGGCCGGGGTGATTTTGCCTACTTCCGTTGTTAAAATCGGCCAACGAATTGCCGGTTTTGCCGCAAAATATGATGGTTCGCACCTTACGGCCAGTGCACAGGAGGAATTGTATAAAAAACTTTTGAATGATTTTGACAAAGGCCGATTTGCCAAATCTGATTACAAAATAATCGCCCCAGATGGTTCAATCACCGTAAAAAACGGTATTGACAAGGTTATTGACGATGTTTTGACCCAGGATTACGAAAAACTTTTGAATGATACGGCGTATGACTTAAAGACGGAAAGTTTTTGGTCAAAAATAAAACGATTTTTTACACATGCCACCCGCCCGGTCGCTTCGGCAACGTCAAACAGGACTTATGTGACCGAATTTTTGACGAAAAGGACAAAAGAAATATTTGAACTGCAAAATAAGCTGGAAATAATTACTGAAGATGAGCTCTCCAAGCTAAAACCCGGTATTTTGAAAAGATATAATAAAGCATCGAAAAATATCGACGAAAAAGCCAAAGAACTCATAAAAGAAAACCCGTCGTTTGTTTTGAAGAAGATTTTGAACAGTTATAACCCTAAAATGAATCCGATTGCGGAAAAAATCCTCGAAAAATACAAAGGTGACAGCCTAAAACTGCTTTTGACCGATAATAAATCGTGTTCTGCCGTTCTTGACGAACTGTTTTTAAACGCTGAAACCAAAACTGCTGTTTTAGAGCATACGAAAAAGGTCAAAGCGGCCCATGATGCGATGAGGCTTATACTCAAAGCAAAAGGAATGCGGCTTGGATGGCTCAAAACTGCGGGCGGTTTGATTACTTTGGCAAGCCTTGCCATCCCCATTGACCATTTTGTCCACAAATACATTATTCAGAAAGCTGTTGCGCCTGCAATTGAAAATGTGGAAAAATTGAACAAAAATTTTAAATAATATCAAGATTTGGCGGGATAATAGGGCTTTTTTCTACTGCGGCGTATTTTTGAATATTATTTTGCGCCTAAATGAGTGATAAGCATCGTTTTTTACTTTTCGGTCTTAAATTTAGCGGTTTTTGGCTATTTTATTGAATTTGCCAAAAATATTGCAGCACCGGCCGGCGAAAAGAATATGAAACTTTACAAATACTTGCATATAGCGAGTTTCTCAAGTAGAATAATCTTACAAAATAAGGAGAATAATATGAAAAAACTGCTTTCTAATTTGATAGTGCTTACAGCGCTGGTCGGACTTTCGTGCACATGCGCGATGGCAAAAGAATATACGGATATGCCTAAAGACCACTGGGCATACAAGGATATTCAGCAGCTTACCGATTTTGGCGTTGTTGTAGGTTATCCTGACGGTTCATATCGTCCTGATATCAAGGTTACGCGTGCAGAATTCGCGACAATGGCGATAAAAGCGCTCGGCCAGCAAAATGCAAAGATTACAAATGTTGCAAAATTCACTGATTTTGACGAAAACCACTGGGCATGGGAAATGGTTCAAAGAGGCGTGATGTTTGACCTTTTAAAAGGCAACCCCGACGGCACTTTTAACCCTAACGGCTCTGTTTCAAGAGGACAAACAATCGCAGTTATCGTAAACGCCCTGACTACGCAGGAACTTTCAAAAACAAAAGCAGAAGAAATCCTTGAAAATTCATATACTGACTACAAAGAGCTTCCTTACTGGCTCATTATCGCTTCCGGCAAGGCCGAAGTCCTCGGTATGATTGTTCCATCACCCGGAGCACCCGGAAAACTCAACGCGGATATGCCCGCAAACAGAGCAGAGGTAGCTTCTTTCCTTATGAGAATGCTTGAGCAGGCAAAACTTAACCCGAATGAAAAACTTAAAAAGGTTATGGAACCCAGAAAAGGCGAGGGTATCGTTATTCAGGATGCATCGGTACAAAATTACATGGCAACGATTCCTGCGGGTTCAATAATCCCTGTTGTTGTTTGCAATGACTCAATTTCGAGCCAGACAGCAAAAGTCGGCGACAAATTCCTTTCAAAATTGCCGAAAAATCTCATTACTAAAGAAAAATATCTTTTGATTGTTGAAAACAGCCCGATCACCGGCAGCGTAACCGACGTAAAAATCGGCAGGCCGTTCTTTAGGGACGGAAAACTCTGCATGGATACAAAATCCATCGTTACGGAGAAAAATCCGGACGGTGCAACATTTGCCGGCATTGTTCTTGAAGATACTCAGCTGAAAGCTTTCTGGAAAACGTTCTTCCAAAGACTTTTTGTCGGCTCTAAAGTGAACTACAAAAACGGCCAGGTTGTAAACGTTCAATTGACAAAACCAATCAGAATCGACCTTACAAACGGCTGGCTGGTTGAATAAAACGGCTAAAATCTAACGTTATATAAAAGACCGGGGTTTAAAATCTCGGTCTTTTGTATTAAAATAATTAAAATTGTTAAAAATCTTCGGATTTTGTCCGATAGAATATAAAAAAAGGATTCTGACCCATGTTATTCAAAAGAAAATGCAAAATTACTTTCATAAGCCACGGCTCAACCATATACACCGAAGAAAACCGCCTCTGCGACAACGATGCATACCCGCCGTTGAACGATAAGGGTAAAGAGGAAGCCGAAAACATCGCAAAATGGATAATTTACCGCTCCCCGCGCGTTGACAAAATCTATACAAGCGCCGCACAGCGCTGCATTCAGACAGCGAGCATAATAGCAAAGGCTTATCAGAAAGATTTTGAAATTCTTGACAATCTTCCCGACAAAAAAGCCGGAATTTGGAGCGGTTTGAGCTACGATCAGATTGAGGAAAAATACCCGGATGAGCTTGAGATGTATCATCAGGATTCTGAAAATTTTGTCCAGCAGGACGGCGAATCGCTCAAGGACTTGAACTTACGCGTTGAGAGCTTTCTTGAAAAAATCGTCGAAGAAAACATCACAAGAAGAATTATCATCGTCACTCACCCCGATATTATCAAATCGGCAATCAGAAATGCGCTGGAAATCCCGATTAAAAACCAAAATCGTGTTTTTATTCCGACAGGAAGTGCTTCTCAGGTAAACTATTATAAATCCTGGAAAAGCCTTGTTTATTCAGGCTATTTGCCGATTAATATCTTATAAAAAGGGCTGTTATGCGCAAATTTAGGCACCTGAAAACCGGAAATCCTTACATAATGATTCGTGATGACGTAATAAACTGCACAAACGCAAACGATCATCAGACAATGGTGCTATACCGCCGTCCGGATTATCCGGAGCTGATTTTTGTGCGGGAAAAAGAGGAGTTTTACCAAAAATTTGAGGAAGTTTAAATATTTGTTTTAGTCAGGCGCAGAATTCCTCTTTTCCGTTCCGATTCCTCCGGCGGATTTCCAAAATAAGCCCGAATTGCAAGCTCGAAGCCGCCTCCCCCATAGTCGCTCCAAAGAGAAATTCCGCACCTTTGGGCTTTAGGGGCGGCAAAATGTGATAAATTTTGGTGATTTTTGATGATTTTGAGAAATAAGCGTTAAAATGTCGTAGGTCAGGCATTGCCTGACACCGTGCTTGCGCAATAGTAAAGGGGATTATTGCGTTTGCGGCGCAGAATTCCTCTTTTCCGTTCCGATTCCTCCGGCGGATTTCCAAAATAAGCCCGAATTTCAAGCTCGAAGCCGCCTCCCCCATAGTCACTCCAAAGAGAAATTCCGCACCTTTGGGGCTTTTGGGCGGAAAAATGTGATAAATTTTGAGAAGTGTGAAAATTTTGATAATTTTGATAATTTTAAGAATTTTGATAAACGAGCGTTAAAATATTGCGGTTGCGGCGCAGAATTCCTCTTTTCCGTTCCGATTCCTCCGGCGGATTCTTAAAATAAGCCGAATTCCAAACTCGAAGCCGCCTCCCCCATAGTCACTCCAAAGAGAAATTCCGCACCTCGGGCTTTTGGGGCGGAAAAATTTGGCAAATTTTGATAATTTTGATAATTTTGATAAACAAGCGTTAAGATATTGCGGTTGCGGCGCAGAATTCCTCTTTTCCGTTCCGATTCCTCCTGCGGATTCTTAAAATAAGCCGAATTGCAAGCTCGAAGCCGCCTCCCCCATAGTCACTCCAAAGAGAAATTCTGCACCTCGGGCTTTTGGACGGAAAAAATGCGATAAATTTTGAGAAGTGTGAAAATTTTGATAATTTTGTGAAATTTGATAGATTTTGATAAACAAGCGTTAAAATATCGTAGGTCAGGCATTGCCTGACACCTTGCGGAATAAATTCAAGTTACAAGAAGCCTCCCCGGCGGCCGCGTCAAAGAAAAATTTCAGCTCTTGCTTGATTTTTAATAATCGCCATTTTTCAAAACCTTTCTTTACAAAAAGTATCGCATTATTTGATGTTTTTCATGTTTAATGTACGATGTTATTGGTCAGCAAGTACGATAAAGCGAAAAGTAAACTAGCTTTAGTCCGAAAACCGGCAAAAACAGCCGAAATAAGGCGTTTTTAGGAAAATCGGGAATCGGATGGGAAAACTGAACCGCAGTAAGTACAAAAATTGGATTTTTGCTGAAAACGATGCATTTTTTGCATCCAAGTAAGAAAAATCCGGACAAAAAGGAGAAAATTATGCCGGCAGCAACTATGATTGAACTGCTAGAAGCAGGCGTCCACTTCGGACACCAGACACAAAGATGGAACCCCAAAATGAAGCCGTATATTTACGGTGCAAGAAACGGAATTTACGTTTTAGACCTCAGAAAAACATCTGAAAAACTCGACGAAGCTTACAATATCGTCAGAGAATTCGCAGCACGCGGAAAAAACATCGTTTTTGTAGGCACAAAAAAACAGGCTTCCGACGTTGTAGCTGAAGAAGCAAAAAGATGCGGCCAATTCTATATTAACAGAAGATGGCTCGGCGGTATGCTGACTAACTTTGAAACTATCCGCACAAGAATCAATAAATTGAGAGAAATCGAAGATTTTGTCAACTCCGGCCACATTGAAAAATTGCCGAAAAAAGAAGTTGCACAAATGATGAGAAAACTCGACAAATTGAGCAAAACTCTCGGCGGTATCAAAGAAATGCGCGGTATGCCCGACCTTATCTTTGTTGTTGACCAAAAAAAAGAGGATATTGCGATTGCAGAAGCTAATAAATTGCATATTCCCGTAATCTGCCTCGCAGATACGAACGCTGACCCTGACGGAATCGACTTTATCATCCCCGGAAACGATGATGCAATCCGCTCAATCAGACTTATCGCTTCAAAACTCGCTGATGCGGCTCTCGAGGGCAAACAGCTCAAAGAAAACAAAGCAGCAGGCGCAAAAGCTGAAAAAATTGAAGCTAAAGATGCAGGCGTTGAAGAAGAAGCACCCGCAGAAGAAGTCGGTGCTGAAGCTTAATAGGATTAGTATAATTTTCCCGGCGGTTCTTGCCGCCGGAATTTAAAAGAAAGGAACAACTGATGGAAATATCAGCTTCTATGGTAAAAGAACTCAGAGAAAAAACCGGTGCGGGCATTCTTGATGCCAAAAAGGCACTTGTTGAAAATAACGGCGACATGGAAAAAGCAATGGAGTTCCTCCGCCAAAAAGGTATCGCTTCTGCTGAAAAGAAAATGGGCAGAATCGCTGCTGAGGGGCTTGTTGACTCATACATCGAGGGAAATATCGGTGCTTTAATTGAAGTTAACTGCGAAACTGACTTCGTTGCGAAAAACGAAGAATTCAAAACACTCGTTAAAAACCTTGCAAAACAGGTTGTTGCAACAAAACCCGCAAATGTTGACGAATTGCTGGCTTCTACTTGCAAAGAATGCGGCCAAAAAATCGAAGATATCATTAAAGAAAAAGTTGCAACAATCGGCGAAAAAATCACGGTAAGAAGATTTGATATCGTTGAGGGCAACCCCGCAACTTACATCCACAACGGCAAAATCGGCGTTTTGCTTAACACTGACAAAGCTGATGAGGCTATGGAAAAAGATATCTGCCTCCATATCGCTTCTAATGCGCCTGATTTCGTTTCAAGAGAAGAAATTCCGCAATCTGTTATCGATGAAGAAACAAGAATCGAAATGGGTAAGGAAGATTTGGCTAAAAAGCCCGAAAACATCAGAGCAAAAATCGTTGAGGGAAGAATTAACAAACTTATGGCTTCAAGATGCCTTCTTGAGCAGCCTTTTGTTAAAAATCCCGACCAGACTGTCGCTCAGCTCATTGAGGGCAAGTTAAATATCAAGTCATTTATCCGCTACGTGTTGGGTGAAGGGCTTGAAAAAAGACAGGACAACTTTGCTGAAGAAGTTGCAAGCCAAATGGCCGGCAAATAGACGAAATTCGGCAAAATTCGGTAATGTACGGAAAAACCTCCTGATTTTCGGGAGGTTTTTCTTGTGAATGCCGGTTTAAATAATATATGACCGGATAAATCTGCAATTTTTGATTAATTAAGAATTTTTGCCGCCGGAAAAGCTTAAACTTGTGCAGGCTCTTTTAAAAATTCGGCTTTTGTCTTTTTTCGGCCGCAAGATTTGTCCTCGTCGCAATAACCGAGGCTTTCGCATTTTGGAACGAGATATTTTTTGAGCCAGGGCTCTTCTTTTGTAAGTTCTTCGCACATTTTTTTCACCATAATGCGGATTTCATATTGCGCCCTTGTACAAAGCCTGATATGAGCGAGATGGATGAGCTCTCTGAGGTTCAAAGAGGTCACAAGCGAGCTGGCAGCCGCGTTCGGGAGCACAAAACGCGCATCTTCAGCGGGGATACCGGCTTCTGTCATTTCCGTGTAAAAATTCGAGGTAAATTCCATGAATTTTTTATATTTTTCAAGAATTTCGGGATTTTTTTCGACTGTGGGCGGAATAATGTAATCAAACTGCCCTTTTTCTTTTACATATCGTTGTGATTTTTGCGAAAACGACATGTGTCTGTGCCGCACAAGCTGGTGAGTGCAGGCTCTGGAGACATTTGAGATTGCAAAAGTCACCTGAATATGCTCAATTGTGGAAAAATGCCCCGAACCGATTACGCGTTCGATTAATTTAAGCATTTTTTCTTCGTCAACGGCATTTTTGTAAATATTTATCGGATAATCCGCGCTGTAACACGTTCTGCACGCGGTGTAGATTGTTTTTAGCATATTTTCCGGTTTTGAAATGAGATTCACAACCGGTTCGTTTGCATTTCCCATAATTTCTCCTCAACAAGTCTTTTTTAATAAAATACTACCATTTTAAACGCCGGCATGCAAATTAGTTAAATCTGGCTTGGGTGCGCAGCGGTTTTTTCTGTTTCTCCCTCTCCGCCGGGGGAGGGCTGGGGCTGTTCCTATGGGGCGATTTTTGCGGAATTTGAGATTGGGGGACATTTCATTTTTCCAAATAAATACTAAACAAGGGGGTTGGGAACCTGTTTTTCAATATTTGCGGCGATTCCCGCCAATCATTAATCGTGAAAACCTTGCGATGGGAACCGCTTGCGCTATTCCCACCCTACTTTTGGGTTTAATTAACCTCCCTCGCCCCTTGCGGGAGAGGGCTGGGGGCGAGGGGGCGTATTTGGGTCACGATGAGATTTTTGCCGTTTATTAATCTCGAAAACCTTGCGGTGGGAACCGCTGAGCTATTCCCACCCTGCTTTCTGTTCCCGCCCTGATTTTTGCCGGTTGCGCGGGGCTGAAAATCCCTCCGGATTTCCTCCGAACCTTAGCTGTTGAATAATTTTTAGCAAAGACGCACAATTTATGCTAAAATCGCATGTATCAACAAAAAACACGAGGCAAAAATGACAGCAAACCAGAATATTAAACCAATAACAACAAAAATCAACGAAAACGGGCACCTGGAAATAGGCGGGTGCGATTTGGTCGATTTGGCGGAAAAATACGGCACTCCGCTCTATGTTTTTGATGAAGAAACCGTCAGAACCATCGCAAACGAGTACAAAAACGCTTTTAAAGATTATCCGAACATAAATATGCTCTATGCCGCAAAAGCTTTTATGACAAAGGCAATCTGCCGTGTGCTTTCTGATGAGGGGTTCGGTTTTGACCTTGTTTCGGGCGGCGAAATTTATACGGCGCACTCTGCGGGCGTTGATATGTCAAAATGCCTCTTTAACGGGAATAATAAGTCCTACGATGAACTTGAACTGGCGCTTGAGGTCGGCGTGGGCAAGTTTTCGGTTGACAATTTCTTAGAACTCGCGCTTTTGAACGAAGCAGCTGGCGCAGCGGGCAAAAAGGCGGATATTTTGCTCCGCATAACCCCCGGAATCGAGTGCCATACGCATGAATACATTCAAACGGGCCATTTGGATTCAAAATTCGGTTTTGACCTGACCCAGATTGATGATGCGATGGAACTTTTGCTTGATGAGTACAAAAATCTCAATGTTATTGGGCTGCATGCGCATATCGGCTCGCAGATTTTTGAAACAAAAATTTATTACGACGAAGTGGAAGTTATTTTGAAAGAAATCGCCAGAATAAAAGAAAAATTCGGCGTGGAACTCCATACAATCAACCTGGGCGGCGGTTTGGGCATAAAATATACGGAAAATGACTGCCCTCCGGCTATTGACGAAATTGCAAAGCAAATTACCGCCTCGGTTGAAGAAAATTCGAAAAAATACAACACCGGCGATATAACAATCTTTATCGAGCCCGGAAGAAGTATTATCGGCACCTCCGGCGTAACGCTTTACACGGTCGGCAGCTCAAAACAGGTTCCAAAAGGCAAAAAATACGTGGCAGTCGACGGCGGAATGGCTGATAATCCGCGTCCGAGCCTGTATCAGGCTGTTTATACCGCACAGGTAGCGAATAAACCCGACGCACCGCTTGCGCAAACCATAACTTTGGCAGGCCGGTTCTGCGAATCGGGGGATATTTTGATAAAAGACGTAAAAATGCCCGAGCTGGAAGAGGGCGATATTATTTGCGTTTATGACACCGGAGCTTACGGATATTCAATGTCCAGCAATTACAATCGCGTATTAAAACCTGCGGCGGTACTTGTAAATCACGGACAATCTGATATTATAATAAATAGAGAGAGTTATGAGCATCTTATTTCTCTTGATGTGATACCCGAACGGTTGAAATAGAGGCAAAATGGCGTTATTAGGCGAGTTTAAAGACATTGTTATAAAACAGTTGGGTGTTTTGCAGCTCAGCTTTACCTGGGTCAACGTCACGGAAGTCCTGATAATCGTCGGAATGATTTATGTGCTTTATCGGAAGTTCATAAAAGGCACGCAGTCGGAAAAACTCGTTAAAGGGCTTTTTATTCTGCTTTTTGCGTGGATATTTTCTGAAATCCTTATAAGATTTAACCTCCAGCTCCTCGGCGTTTTTCTCAGAACAATGGTAAACGTCATTATGTTCGGTGCGGTTATTATTTTTCAGCCGGAAATCCGCAAATTTCTCGGATATTTGGGCCAATCGAACATTTTTAAAAATACTTTCTTCACAAAACGCGAAACAAGGCATATTGAGAAAATTAACGTAATCAAAGAGCTGATAGAGGCGGTAAAATACCTTTCCAAAACCCACACGGGCGCTTTGATGGTGCTGGAGCGCGATGACAGCGTTCATACTTATTCCGATGTCGGCACACAGATTGATGGAAATGTTTCCACCGAGCTGTTGTTGACGATTTTTCACACAAATACGCCCCTGCATGACGGAGCGGTTGTTATTTCGGGTGAAAAAATACGTTCTGCGGGCGTTTTGCTCCCGTTGACCGAAGATCCTAAGCTGAGCTGGAAATACGGAACCCGCCATCGCGCTGCTATCGGGATGAGCGAGGTTTCCGATTCGGCATGTCTTGTTGTTTCTGAAGAAACGGGCGATGTTTCGATTGCGCTCGACGGAACGTTGAAAAAATATGACGATATTACCCTTTTGAAGAAAGATTTAGAGATTTTGCTCGGTTATGAGGAAGAAAACACGGAAGAAACAAACAAAACGGTTTTTAATTTCATAAAAATTAAAACAAAAAGGCCTCAAACCGCTCGTCAGGGTGAAAAGTTGAAATAAATGAATTCTATTGAAGCAATTTACAAAAACAAAATATATGCGGTGGTTCGGGCAAATACGCCCGAAAAAATGCTCGAAATAGCTGAAAATCTGGCAAAAGGCGGAATAAAATCTTTTGAAATTACGGTGGAAAAGGGATTTTTGGTGCCGGTAATAGGAGAACTTTCAAAAAATCGCGAGTTGACCGTGACGGCGGGCGGAATTATTACGCAAAAACGTGCAATGGAGGCACTGGAACAAGGTGCTCAGGCCATTGTTTCGCCGGTTTTTCAGACGAGCATGGTAAAATTTTGTCTTTCTAACAAAGTTCCTCATATTGCAACAGTTTCGACCCCAAATGAAGCTTATACTGCCTGGAAATCTCGAGTTCCGCTCATAAAACTTTTCCCTGCAAATTCTATGGGCCGGGTTGACTATTTGGAGGATATTTTAAGACCCATGCCGTTTTTAAACCTTATGCCGGCGGGAGGAATCGGCTTAAATGACTTTTGCGAGTATTTAAAAGCCGGCGCTAAGGCTGTCGGGCTCGGACGTTGCCTTTATAAAGACGCTTCCGGAGAAATTATTACCTCGCGTGCGCGGTTTGCGGTTGAGCAGCTTGAAAAATTGTGCTGAATGCCGGTATAAAGGGCCTGTTGAGTGGAAAAATGTTGGAATTTCCCTTTATGTCCGTTTTTTACTGTCATGCGGTGCGCGGCATGCTTTTTGGTTTTTATGGAACGGGATTTTTGTCGTTCATTAATCGTGAAAACCTTGCGGTGGAAACCGCTGCGCTATTCCCACCCTACTTTTGGGTTTGATTAACCTCCCTCTCCCCTTGCGGGAGAGGGTCGGGGGTGAGGGGGATTGAGTGATTTTGCAGAATTTGTTGCCGTTGGGCTGAAATCCCGGCTCGCTGTCTGAATAATGAGCGCCATTTTGCCCCGTTACAAAAATAAACTACGTAAATCGCAAAACCATGATAAAATATTGACAGTTGAGTCATAATCGTTAAATTTAAGGTCAGGAAAGAATAACCGCAGATGGGTGATGAAGATAAACAATTTGAGGCATCGCACCAGAAGCTCGAAAAGGCCCGAAAAGAAGGACAAATCGTAAAATCTAAGGACTTTTCAACCGCTCTGGCGATGATTGTCATGTTTTTTGCGATTTCAAAGCTGGCACCGTTCATCTGGGATCAAATTACAAAGCTGTTTGTGCTTTGCTACGAACAAATCCCCAACCAGCACCTGTCAAATATCGGGCTGCCTTATCTTTTGTTCATAACCCTTGTGCCTACGGTGCTGATTATAGCGCCGATATTGGCGATTGCGATGTTTATCGGAATAATGGGCGATTTTATCCAGGTCGGGCCGCTTGTTACGATGACTCCGCTTTCCCCCAAGCTTGATAAACTGAATCCGACGAAATATTTTAAAAATCTTATGTCCATAAAAACTCTTTTTGAGCTTTTTAAGAATATTTTAAAGGTTGCAGTCCTCGGATATGTCGGTTGGATGGTTTATCAGGCGCATTTTGAGTCGATTTTGAGCCTTGCGGCGGTTGATAACAATTTTGCGGTCATGCAGGAGTTCGGCAGCCTGATTATGGACTTTGTAATCAAGGCTTCCATCGCGTTTTTCATCATTTCAGTTGCGGATTACGGCATGACGCGGTGGAAATTTATGCAGGATCAAAAAATGTCATTCAAAGAGGTCAAAGATGAGTATAAAAACACAGAAGGCGACCCGAATGTGAAAGCCGCACTGCGCCAGCGCCGCCAGCAGATGGTTCAGCAGAGCATGATGGATGCGGTGCCGGATGCGGACTTTGTTGTAACAAACCCCGTCCATGTTGCATGCGCATTGAAATACGATTCCAGCGAAATGGAGTCGCCAAAGCTTGTTGCAAAAGGTACGGAGCTTTTTGCAAAGAAAATCATTAAAATTGCGCGCGAGCATTCGGTGCCGGTTATTGAAAACCCGCCTGTTGCGCGTGCATTATACAGGCTTGTTGATTTAAACCGCGAAATTCCCCCCGATTTGTACAAAGCGGTCGCGGAAATTTTACTGTTTGTTTATAATTTGCGAAAAACACAAAATTCTAGTAATATAAATACTAAGAGAACGGAAAAATAGAGGAATTCATTGCGGTAGGTCGGAAAACCGCTTAAAATAACAGTTTTCGTATCGCAAAGCAATAAAATGGTTAACCAATCTCAAACAAAAATTAAAGAATATATAGAAATCGTCGAAAAAGTCGCCAAAGTCGAGCACAGACGTATCCCGTCGCACATGGTCGACTACGAAGAACTTGTAAGTATCGGAATTATTGCGGTTCAGGCGCTTATTAAAAACAAAACGCCCGAACAGCTGGAAAAATACAACAGTTCTTACATCGGAACGGCCGTCAGATGGGCAATCAGGAACGAATTGCGCAACCGTTACAAATGGTACTCGCTAAAACACACAAAAGATGCGGCAGAGGATGCTGAAAGCGTTTCTGGTGATGGAGATATTGATATTTCTCCGGGAAAAGTCAGAGAGGCGGTTTACGAAACCATCCTTTCTATTGATTCTATCGCCGCAGCGAGCTCGGATAACGATTCTCCGTTCGATTTTATCAAAGATCCGCATGCATTGCCCGATGAAAAAGCAGAAATCAGCGAACTCGGAAAGGCCATCCGAGAAGCAATCGCAACTTTGCCTCAAAAAGACAGGCTGGTCGTTGAATACCGCTTTTACAGAAACATGCAGGTAAAAGAAATTGCCCAACAGGTCGGGCTTTCGTCCTCAAGGATTACAAGGATTGTTCAGGCGGCATTGAACCATGTCAGAGAGTACCTTGTTTCGCATGAACATTACGGTTATTAAAAAATGAGCCTGGTTTTTGCTTTTTTGTGTTTAATCCTTGTTGTTTGGGTCGTTTTTTTGTCAATCAGGTACAAAAAACTTAAACATTCTTTTCGCCGCCACAAAAAGGCCCTCAGAAGTATTGCAAGGACGATAAATTCAATCAGATACGGAAATATTTATGACACAATCGATTCTTTCGCGCTAAGTGTGCTGCCGAATTTTTCGGAAAGCATGAACCGCATGATAGAGGCGATTGTTGACCGCGAAGATATGATTAAAGAGTACCAAAAAGAGCTGAATGATCAGCTGGAGGCTCAAAAAGAGGTCGTTAAGCTCAAAGAAGACTTTGTTGCGACATTGACGCATGATTTGAAAGTGCCGATTATTGCGGAAAACAACATGCTCAACTTTCTTATGGACGGGAAATTCGGTGAACTCACGCAACCCCAAAAAGAGGCGGTTTTTCACCTCAAAAATTCAAACAAAGAGCTCGTTGAGCTGGTTGAAATTCTTCTTGAAACGTATAAACTCAATGAAACGCAAATAATCCTCACAAAAGAGCCGATTTTGCTTTCCAGATTGATAGAAAAGGTCATCGACGAGATGAAGCCAATAGCCGAGGCCAATTCTGTGACGCTGAACTTTCAAAATGCCGTTTCGGAGGCCGTTTTGGTCGATGAGTTTTATATAAAGCGCGTTTTGAAAAATCTTATTTTGAACGCGGTTTCTTTCAGTACTTCTCATGCGGCTGTGGATATTTTTGTTGAAAAATCGGAGCAAAATTTCATTATAAAAATAAAAAACTACGGAAATACCATAAAACCTGAGGATTTAGAACACATTTTTGACAAATATTATTCTACTGCGAATAAATTCCGCAAGGTCGGCACGGGGCTGGGGCTTTATCTTTCAAACAAGATTGTAAACGCACATGGCGGCGAGGTTTTTGCGTCATCGGACGAGGAGGAAAACTCCACGACTATGGAAATTATTTTGCCGAACTGTTGATTACTAATTTTGTTTTGGGTGATTAAAATGCCTTACAAATCGATATTTTGAAAGCAGTGATTATTTTTTTAGCGGTGAAAATTTGGGTTTAGAATGATTTTTTTGCGAAATCCGGCCTTTTTTCATTCCAGAGTAAAATTAACAAGCATGTGTTCCTAAATCCCAACAAAAACCGTGAAAAACTGTTTCCATCTTCCGCCCCGTTGTGAAGAATTCACCAATCGTGAAACGGGGCTGTGCCCCTAAACAACCGCTAAAATCGTGCAAAAACCGAACCCGGCTTTCGCCCCGTGTGAAAAGTGCACCAATCGTGAAACGGGGCTGTGCCCCTAAACAACCGCTAAAATCGTGCAAAAACCGAACCCGGCTTCCGCCCAATATAAAAAAACAAAAAAAAGCCGTCCATTTTGAGGCCGGCTACTAGACTTGGGGAGGAGGTTTGTTAGACCTTTTGTCTAACAATATCTATATCGGCACAATATGCGCAAATCTTTAGAAATATCATCTATTCGGAGGATGGGTGCTGTCAAAAGTCAATAAATATGGGTGTTTGAGTGAAATGTAACGTAATGTAACAAAAATCAACAAAACTGAAATTAGATAAATTTTATATACTTTATATATATGTAAGCAGTAAGTAATTAAAAGGTTAACTGATATGGCAGTAGCACCCAACAATGCAATAGATCAAAAACTTGCAAAAATGTATGCCGAAAAAGTTACGGTCAACCTGGATAACAAGTCCACCCTTGACCCGGAAGATTTTTGGAAAGCTATGCAGTTGATATCAGTAACGAACAAAGCTTTTTTAAATTTAACATGATTTATCATCAACAGATGAATATATTGGAGATTTTGGAGTTTTAAATTTTTCCCTATTAGTCTAGTTTTGCCTGAGATTTACTCGGGCTTTTTTTTGCAAAAAATTTGGCTGAATTTTCGTAACGAATTGTTGTAGTTTTAATTTCCGGATGTTATAAAACGATGAAAAATGGGCATTAAATAAATAGAGGGATATGAAAGCTATATAAAAATGACATAAAAGTGTCGTTTTTTACCCTTTTCCCCGTTCAACCCAACCCCCGCGTAGGGTGGGAAAAGCTAAAACAAGGATTTCTGAACAAATGTTCCAATCTCCGCAGCGATTCCCACCAATCAATTTTAAATAAGGTGGCTCAATAGTTCCGGCTTTGTCCCGCCAATCATATCTGTTTAACAAAACCCTCGCGGTGGGAACCGCTGCGCTATTTCCACCCTACTTTCAAGGGATTTATTCAAACCAACAAAATAACCTGTCATCCTGAACTCGCAGCTCCTCTTGTTGCTGACGCAGGAAGCATACAAGGGAGGGTGCTCGCAGAGTATTTCAGGATCTCATTAACCAAAAAAGCGGTCATAAACCCCAAACCATGGCAATAAAACAAAAATCTTTCCTGTACCCCCCAAAAAAACATCCCAAAGGGCAAACCCTCACCCCAGCCCCTCTCCCAAAGAGAGGGAGAATAACAAAAAACTTCCCCAAAACCCAAAAGTAGGTCAGGCACCGCCTGACAACAACAAACGTTGGCCCTAATTTCCCCAAAAAACCAGCCCCCACCCCGGCCCTCCCCCATCGGAGAGGGAGAAATATGCAAATTTTCTCAAAAATGCCCCTCATCACCTACCGCTCATTCCCATTTTACGCTATCTCCATGGCGGTATTTTCTGCAAGGTGCGATTGGATTAATTAAACCAATTTACAGCTTTTTCTGCGGGAGAGGATGGAATAAAATAATTAAAAAAATAAAAAACCGGAACCTTGCAATCCCGGTTTTCTTTCATCTTCCGCATATTCTTAGTAAATCGCGAGTTTTTCGGTTCCAGCGTAGAATGAAATCAACGATATGCCCGTAAAAATGAGGTTTACGCCGACGAGAACGCCGATTGTGAGCACAGCGGCAGCCGGGAGCATGTAGATTATCAAAAACGCAAGGAAAAACTGGACTATTGCGGCGATAATACCCATCCACCAGTATTTGAGGAAATGCCGTTCTTGAATGGCGGTGCTCATGGAGTTGATTCCTTCAAGAATCAGGTACAAAGCAATACCCATTGTTAAAACGAGCAGGTTGAACATGGGGTTCATGGTCATATAGATACCGGAACCTATTAAAAGCAGGGCAATAAGCATCTGAAGCCATGCTTTTTCCATTTCATCGCGGCGGACAATGGAGCTGATGAGCTTGTGGATACCGACAAGTATCAAACCGACACTGACAATCACGCCAATAGCAATCGACGATACAGCGGGCAATATCAGCATGATAATCCCGATAACAAGCGCAAAAAGCCCCTCGGTTAGAAAGAAATTGTGATGTCTTTTAAAAATTTCTGCCATAGAGAAACTCCTTTCCTTGGTTATTTTATATTAATCCCTGCGTTCACCCGATTTCATTGGAAAAAACGACAGTTTTGCTAGCCGGATAGTTTACTCTTTTAACTTAGTTTTTTTGTTGCTAAAATTATTAACAAATAGGGACGTGCAATGGATAAAATATACAAACTCACAGATTTGATAGACAAAGACCTCGAAAATGACAACCTGACCGAGGCAAAACGTGATGAAATCGCCGAGGAAATGAACTGGCTGCTGCCGGACGGCGCAATCGTGCTCGCGCAGGCAAATCCGATTTCCGGATGGGTCGAATACAACGCAAAAAAAGCCGCAAAATGGATAAAATGGGCAAACCGGCTGAATGTCGGCGCAATCGTTTTCCCGGAAATGTTCCTTGTGGGGTACCCGATTGGGGATTTTATCGACAGATTCCCGATTGTTGTCGAAGAAAATGAAGAATGGCTGCAAGCGCTCGCCGAAATGACCGGAAAAGTCAAGGTAATTATCGGTTTTATTGAAAAAAACAGGGCCGATTCGGGCAAAAAATATTATAATTCGGTCGCTGTGCTCGCTAACGGGAAAATCGAGCGGGTTGTGCACAAATCTTTGCTGCCAAATTACGCGGAATTCAATGATTATCGTCATTTTGAGCCTGCTTGCATTGATACATCGAACAGAATCACAAAAATCAACGGCAAAAAAACCGGAATAATCGTCTGTGAGGACGGATGGAACGATTTTGACTTTTTTGAGCATAATTTATACCCCGTTGACCCCGTGCAAATGGTTGTTACGAAAAGAAAACCGGATTATCTGATAAATTGCTCATCATCCATCACCAGGGCGAAAAAAGAGCAGCTAAAGCACAATATGCTTTCATTTGCGGCAAAAAAACATAAAACGCCGATGGTTTATGTAAATCAGGTCGGCTCGGGCGAAAATATTTCGTTTGAGGGGGCAAGCAGGGTTTATAACCGCTGCGGGGAGCTGATTTATCGAGCAAAATCCTACGCCGAGCAGTTTTTTATCGTAAATCCGTGTTCTTCTGAAAAAGGAATGATTTATCCGCTTCCTGCGGGGCTTGAGAAAACGCTGAACTCCCAAAAGGCCTTTACGCTTGACCATGAGCCGGATTTGGAGCGGACATATTTGACGATTGTGCAGTCTATAAGGGATTATTTCAAAAAAACGGGTTTCAAACGGGCTGTTTTGGGGCTTTCGGGCGGGCTGGATTCTACGGTTTGCGCAACTTTGCTTGCAGATGCGCTGGGGGCGGAAAATGTGCTCGGAATCAGCATGCCGTCGAATATTACAAGCCCTGAGAGCAAAAGCGACGCAAAAGAGCTCGCTGAAAACCTCGGAATCAACTTTGCCGAAGAATCCATAAAATATCTTTATGAAATGACGCGAAGCCATTTTGACAGCGTGTTTAAAACTGTTGAAAAAAAATGGAACTGCCGTTACAAAGAATGTTTTACAAACGACAACATTCAGGCGCGCTCAAGAGCCTTGATTTTATGGGGAATTGCGAACGAATTTGAGTCAACATTGCCGATTGCGACCTCGGATAAGTCGGAATTGTACATGGGCTACGCGACCATCAACGGTGATATGTCGGGCGGGTTTGCGCCGATTGCGGATGTTACTAAAACAAAGCTTTTTGCCCTCGCAAAATGGATGAATGCCCACAGAAAGGTTAAAAACGCGATTCCTGAAGCGATTATCGCCAAAAAACCCGGCGCCGAGCTCGCTATCAACCCGAAAACCGGAAAACCTCTCCTCGCGGAAGAAGCACTTATGCCGTACGAGTTTTTGGATGAGGTAATCTGGCGCGTTGAGAACCTCGGGCAGTCGATTCAGGACATGATTGGCGAAAAATTCCTGTACGAAACGAAAAATTCGCTTTCTCGCGACCAGAAAATGCTCTGGCTGGAAAAATTCTTCCGCAGAATGTCCACTGCGCTTTACAAATGGTCAATTTTGCCGCCCGCACCGATAGTTGACGCCCGCTCAATCAACAAAGCTGAATACCGCCACCCGATTATTGCATCAAAAATCAACTACAACAAAACAACTTTCGAATACAAGCAGGGTGTTTTGAATAATTTGTAAAAATCTGCTTGATTTTGACAGAAATTAAGTAAAAAACGGGTGAATTTGCCTTTTGCAACGTTTTCTGCTGAGATTGCGGCGGATTTTACGGCAAATCACGCTTTTGAACCGGTTTTTTGTTGAAATTGTTTCCTTTGCGGTTAGAAATATGAAAGCATGGCCGAAATCGCGGAAAATTACCGGATTTCGCGCAGCCGGTCGGCTTCGTTTTTGTAATCCGAGGTCGTTGCGCGTGAGGGCACATGTTCTTTTATTATTTCTTCTTGTTTTTTGATTTTATCTTCAATTTTTTTGAGTTCAGCCCTGTCCATTGCCTCGACAATCTCAATTTGTTCGTTGCGGACTTGCTGCTGTTCGGTTTTGTTCATTTTTATGAAAGAATCTTGGCTCAATTCGGCGCGTTTGTTCTGATTTCGCAGCACAACTATTTCTACACGGCGGTTTTTGGCCAGAGCGTCGGAGGTATTTCCTTGAACGACGGGTCTTGTGTCCGCGTAGCCGACAACTGTGAACAAATCAGGCAAAAATTTGAATTTTGCGATTAAATATCTCACAATCGAAGATGCACGTGCGGAGGAAAGCTCCCAGTTGGACGGATATCTGCCCGTGGATGGGATTTTGTCCGAGTGGCCCTCGATTCTTATCTGGTGCATTGCAAATTTTTGGATAATCAATTTTCCGATGATATCCAGCTTTTTTCTTGCGGCATTGCTCAGCTCCGCGGAGCCGGATTTGAACAAAATTCCGTCGTCGTTCATATTTATGACCAGCCCTCGCTCGTCAATCGTCGCATTTACGCCCTCAAGCTCGCCAGTTTTATTCAATGCGTCGATATCTTCTTTTATTTTTTCAAAAGAATCCTGCTCATAGGCCGGGCTGACGTATTCGAGCATCAAAGAGTCAATCATTGCGTTTGCATTTGAATTGTCGATGATATTTTGTCCCTGATTCATTACGCCGACGTCACCCTGCATAATTGAAGGCGCCGTAAACGCCTTTTTGATGGATAATTGCAGTTCTTTGAACTGTTCAAGGTTAATCTGGGACAATGCGTACAAAACAACAAAAGTTGCGAACAACAAAGTCAAAAAATCCGCATAGGAAACCATCCAGCGCTCTAAATTTTCATGTTCTTCAGGTGGTTTTTTCCTTGCCATTTTATTTTATACCCATTTCCTTGAGGTGGCTGTTGAGAATGAACGACTGGAGCTTTCTTTCAATAAGCGCGGGGCTTTCTCCGGCTTGAATAGCGAGGATTCCCTCTGTTATCATCTCTTTTTTCAGCAATTCTTTTCTGAATTTTGTTTTAATTTTTGAACCGAACGGGATATAAAACAGGTTTGCCGCGCCAACACCGTAAACCGTTGCAACGAACGCGACCGCAATACCTGCACCGAGTTTTGACGGGTCAGAGAGGTTTTGCATAACCTGAATCAAGCCCAAAACCGCACCGATGATACCGATTGTCGGAGAATAGCCGCCCGCTGATTCCCAAACCTTTGCGCGGGCATGAACTTGCGTTTCTTCCAGGCTCATTTGCGTTTCGAGCATCTGGCGTACAAGTGTAGGGTCTGTTCCGTCGCTCACCGCCTGAAGTCCGAGCATCAAAAGCGGGTCTGATGCGTATTTTGCGTCTTTTTCAAGAGAAATGACCCCCTCTTTTCTTCCTTTTACCGCATATCTGATTATTTCAGCGATTGTTTCTTCAAAATCAACTTTTTTGTCCAAAAATACGTCTTTAAGCGCGATAATAGCACCGATAAGGTCTTCTTTTGAAAAGCTCAATACAACACCGCCCATTGTACCGCCGAAAACGATTAATGCTGCGGTAATCTGCAAAAGCTGGCCGATATTTCCGCCCTCCAGCGCCTGGCCTATCAAAATGCTGACTACGCCTATTATTGCTCCTATTAACGAACTTATATCCATATTTACTCCATACTAATCTTTATTTTCTATTAAATAATACGAATCAACTTTTTAAATCATTCATTTAACTTATATTTTTATATAGGGCGGGAGCCGGTTTCGGCTTTGTCATGATTGTAGCGGTTGTTTGTCTTGAAAGCTCGCGATTAACGGCGTTGCGCGTTTCGCCTGCGCGAACCGCTCCAGAAAGTAGGGTGGGAAAAGCGCAGCGGTTCCCACCGCAAGGATTTTGCGCTTGAAGAACGGTGGGAATCGCCGCAAAGATTGGAAAAACATATTTCAAAACCCAAGTTTTAGCTTTTCCCACCCTACATTCACCCTCTCCTCGGGAGAGCCCGCCCCGCAGATGGCGGGACAGGAGGGTGAGGGTTGTCCCGCAAGGGGTCAACCAACTAGGGGCACAGCTCCGTTTCCGGATTGTTGCGTTATTTTCACGGGCGGCCTGCCTGTTTCGGTTTTTTCAGGATTATAGAAAGTAGGGTGGGAAAAGCGCAGCGGGTCCCAACGCAAGGATTTTGCGCTTGAAGAACGGTGGGAACCGCCGCAAAGATTGGAAAACACATTTCAAAACCCATGTTTTAGCTTTTCCCACCCTACGGGAACGGGGAAAGCTCAATCGCTATGTGAATGTAACTCTCCCTCTCATTGGGAGAGCCCGCCCCGCAGACGGCGGGACAGGATGGTGAGGGTTGGCCCGCTGGACTGTGCCTCCCACTGGGCGTTGATTGACCGGTATGCGGCAATGGCATTTTTTGCGAATATCCATGGTAAAACTTGCCAGCAGGCAAATTAATACGGAACAAACGGGAAATTGTTAAAATTTTCTGCGATTTAGCGGTTTTTTCAAAGCTTTACTTAATAATGTACCCGGTCGCCTGAATATTCCCGTTTTTGTATTCCAAAATGTAGTAATTTTCATGCGAATCCCTGATACTTGCGGACATGTCTGCCTGAATCTCTCTTGCACTGTTGTCGCGCGGGCGCCGGCGGGGGTTGTTTTTGTATTTTTTCTTAATTTTTTGGGCTTTTTCGAGTTTTTCGCGCTCTTCTTCTTCGCTGACCATTTTTTCAACAAGCTTTGCGACCGGAATTGAGGCTTTGATTTCATTTGACTCAACAAGGTACAAAAATTTCCTCGACGGATTGAGCACAACCTGATAATGTCCCGGCGGAAGCACATTGTCCTCAAAATCTTTTAAAATATAGGGAATATTCACAATCGGATAGTTCGTTGAGGGGTAAGCGTAGATTACGTAAGCCTTGTCGCCGTCTTTTACGCCGGATTTGTAGGTGCCGTAAGGCAAAAGGTCATCAGCGTTGTTCAAAGCTATGAGATTGCAGTCCATTATCATAGAATTTACCCCGTGATTTCAAAAAAGTAATTTTCCAGCACAATCTGCGGTTTTACATATGCCTCCAGCTGCTTTTTCGCTTTTTGCAGGCTCATGATGTCCTTTTTGATTTTTGAAACCAGCTGTTTTGAGCCGAGATTTGCTTTCAAAAGCTGCGCAAAATAAAACTGGAGACAATCCAGCGCATATTCGGTTTCATATCCGGCCTCGTCCTTTGCGGCGAGGAAATCCTGGGTAATTTTAGGCACCTGTGATTTTTTAATCGCCGGATAATTGCTCAAAAGCGGCTCAAAAAACTCCGTGTCGTATTTTTCGTTCAAAAATGACGGAATATAAAAGCATTGCGACCTTGAAACAATCGTTTCGAGCAAATCCTCCTTATCTTCGGTTAAAAACACGAAAAGAACGTGCTCGGGCGGTTCTTCGATGGATTTTAAGAGCGCATTTGATGCTTCGCTTTGGAGTGTTTCTCGTGTGAGCGGTTTCGGGTACCAGATTCCGTCGTTTACTTCGTCAGGGAGCTTAAAACCGAGGCTTGAAAAGTCTTTGAGGTGTTTTTCCTGCGATTTTGTCAAAAATCTGTTTTCCGAGTCGCAAATAATGAAAACCCTGTAATATTCCGACGAATTTATCAGGCTGTTGTTGACGGTCTGCATTTGTTTTACGGAAATAACCTTTTTTGTTGTGTCGTCGGAGGATTTGTTGTCATTTTTTGAGATGGTAAGCACGGCAGGATGCTGGTTGTGCCTAATCCAGCTGCAATTTATGCATCCGCACTCCGGCGCGCCGCCCTCTTTGCAGTTCAGGTTCCTGGCAATGTCCTGCGCGAGATAATATTGGGCGAGACTGTCCTGTCCGTAGAGGATTATTGACTGCGGAATTTTTCGCGGCTCTTTTGTGAACGCATTTTCGAAATATCTCGTGAAATATTCAAATTTTTCTTTCAAAAGCGGTAAAAACATCAGCTCATCACCGCCATTTCCACGGGCAGGTCATAAAAACCGATTTCGCCCGTTTTTATTCTTGTTTCTGCGGTTAAAAGGTTGCGTTTTATTTGAATCAGGCGCTCGAGCGGGACGTCTTTGAGTTTCATAATCTGCTTTTTGACGATAAACTCGGGCACATGGAGCTTTGAGGCGATTTCGAACGGCGAAAGTTTCATCGAATCGATTTTTATGTTGATAAACCGGCCGAAATTCGTCTGCAAAACCGCCAAAATTTCAAGATAATGCTTTTGCGCGCACAGTTTTTGGTACTCGTTCAGCGCCAAATCCCTGCGCCCCTCAAGAATATAGTCGGTCATCAGGAAGATATTTTCCGTTTGGGCGCATATTTTTTTGATATCCTCTTTTTTTACCGTTTTTTCAGGGTAAATCAGGAGTTTTAGTTTTTCAAGCTCATTGTCAATAACCCTCAGATTCGTGCCGAGCCGTTCAACCAGATAATTTATGACATCAGCGCTCATGATGAGGTCTTTTGTGCGGGCATGTTTTTGAATCCAGGTTCTTAATTCGGACTGATAAGCCTTGAATTCGGGAAATTCCTTTGGTTTTGCGTATTTTGTCAGGATTTTGTAGAGTTTTCTCCGAGAATCTATTTTTTTGCTGCTATCCCGCTCCAATCTGCATACAAAAACCACATGCAGCGAATCTCCGACGGCTTGCAGGGCCGATTCCAGCGCTGCGAGCTCTTTGTCGTCGAAATTTACCTTGCCTTTTCCGGAATCTATGAAATATTTTTCGCAATTTACCACCGCGAGCACCTTTCCGAACATCAACGGCGGTGTTCTTAACAGTTCTATGAGCTCCTGAGGCTGGGGGTTGTCTTTTACTTTGTAATTTGTCGATAAAAACGCCTTATCCACGGTTTTGGATTT